>JBEKGK010000098.1:0-14395 GCA_050012835.1 Solirubrobacteraceae bacterium
GCTTGCGGATGATCTGCTCCGGCGTGTGCCTGCGTCGCTTCATCAGAGTTCCTTCCTCGCCCACCATCGTAGGCGCGAGAAACTCTCACAAGGGCCGGACCGAACTCATGGGGTCAGGCCACAGTCTTGTTGGCGTCTATCTTGGCGCTATGCCGGTCGCCGCTGTTGATGTCGCTCCGCAAAGCCTTCGCTATCTCGCCGGGCGTGGATGACGGTGGGTTGGCTCCGGGTGCTAGGGCATAGGGCGGGGTTCCGTTGAAGTACGGAGTGCACCATACGTAGTGGAGATCTCGGAAGTACTTGTTGGCAATCACGAATGACAGCCACGTTTGCGCCGAGTAGAGCACACGGTGATGCGAGGCAACCGCCATTGCGCGATAGCGTAAGCCATCCCCAGCGTACGCACGTGGCCGACGCGCTCGTAGAGGTCCGCGTATTTGCGCGAGGCGGTTGTCCTCGCTCGGGCACGCGGCCGGTCTTGGAACCACGTCACCCTGACTCTCGGGGTACCACGACAAGCATCTCGGCAGCGATTCGCCGACAAGGCAAGCGCCTGATCGCCTGTGGCGGACGGCCCACCTAGCAGACCGCTGCCGATGACCTCCGTGCCCAACAAGCCGAGCTGGCCGACAATGACGACGAGGCGGCAGCCACGCCCACAACAGTCGATCTGGCAGCCGTCGCCGACCGGCTCGACAAGGTCATCGCGCAAGGTGAGTCCGAGCAAACCAAGGCACTCCTACGCATCCTGATCGCCGAGCTTCGCGTGAACAGCAAGACCGACATCCAGCCCACGTACCGCATCGTCACGCCAGGGGTTTGCGCAACGTCCGAAAAAGTGGAGAGGGCGAGAATCGAACCCCCAGGCGGACGCGAGGACTGAATCGGCTCCGGGCCTGGAGCTCAATCGCCGGCTGCGACGAGGAACACCGGCACCTTCGCCCGTCGCCGCACCCGCTGGGGCTCCTGCGCCCAGAGCATGTCGCCGACGATGCGCCCGCGATCGGGGTCGGCGGCCATCACGATCGCCTGGCACTCCTCTTTGATCGCCTCCTGGCAGATGCGCGCCGTGGTTTTCCGCGTCGCCAGCACGTGGCCCTCCGCGTCAAGGCCCTTGCGCCGCAGCCGCTTGATCGCGCGGTCGACGATCGCGCGCTGCTCGGCCCACTCCGGCTTCGTGGGCATCAGGCCCGGGTTGGGGAAACCGAACGCGACCCCGTGCACGCGCGCGATCGAGAACACGTGCACGCTGGCGTTGGTTGGGCCGGACCTGTCGGCCAGCTCCGCCACGCGGGCGATCGCCGCGTCCGGGATCTCCCGCCCTTCGGAGGCGAGCATGATGCGCGCGTAGCCCGGCTCCGCAGGCGCGCTCACCTCCGCGGACGCCTGCGTCGCCTGTGCAGCGCCGTTCACGGGCTCGCGCCCTCCACGGGAGCCGCGGCGGCCCCCGAGGGCGCCAGTTCGGCTTTCTTCCTGTCGCCCGCCTTGCGCCACAGGTACAGAGGGTAATAGGACGCGAGCACCGCGAAGCCGAGGAAGTAGTAGACGAGCGTCTTGTGTCCGGCGGCGTTGCAGGAGCAGTCGGCGTACACCGGCCCGCCCCAGAAGTAGATCAACGCATACACCGCGGCGAGCGCGAGCGCGACGTACTTCATCCACTCGGGCAGCTTGAACGGCCGCCGCAGGTTCGGCCTTTCCTTGCGCAGCAGGTAGTAGCCGATCAGCACCGGGATGAACGACGCCAGGTAGCCGACGTTCGAGAACGTGTAGATCTGCACCGCGCCGCCGAACAGCACCACGACGATCGAGCAGACGACGTTGAAGATCATCGAGCGGTGCGGCACGCCGTGGGTGTTGGTGGCCTGGAAGAAGCGCGGGAACTGGCCGTCAACGGACATCTGGTGGAGAGAGCGCGCGGTTCCGGTGATCGCGTTCAGCGCCGAGAGCACGAGCGCGATGATCAGCATCGCCGCGATCAGCCAGTTGAGCACTTCACCGCCGGTGCCCGTGCCGAACACCTTGGAGGCGAATGTCACGAAGATCGTCTTCGGATCGACGAGCGCCGTGTTGCCGAGCGCTTTCGTGCCGAGCACGATCACGAACGCCACCGGGATCATCACGTAGATGAACACGCCGTAGGCGCCCTCGGCGTTCATCGCGATCTTCGCGTCGCGGTCGGGGTCGCGCGTCTCGCCGATGTAACACGCCGCCGCCTCCATCGCGATCACGTTCCAAGTCAGCAGGAACGAGAAGGCGAGCGCGATCACGAACCAGCCGTGACCGAACTGGCTGGCGAAGAAGCCCGAGCCGTCGACGTGGCGGAAGTGGAAAAGTTCGCCGAAGTGCACGACGCCGGGGTGGAAGATCCACGAGATCGCCAGGAACGTGAGCGGGATCATCGACAGGAACGCGAGCGCGGTGGCGAAGAACGTGCCGAAGCGCAGACCGAGGTAGGAGGGGATGAACAGCAGGATCAGCCCGACGACCGAGATGCCCAGCGTCCACCACGCGATCGGCGTGTCGATCGGCGTGAAGCCCTTTTCGGAGAGCCCAAAGCGCTCGACGATGTAGAAGGACGCGAGGATCATGTTCAGGGGCGCGACCGGGAACCAGCCCAGCCAGTACGCCCACGCGGTGAAGCCGTTGACGTGCTCGGCGAAGCGCGGCCAGCGATCCTTGTAGGCGGGATAGGCGTACGACGGCGAGCCGCCCGAGCGCTCGGGCATCATCGCCGAGAGCTCGGCCAGGAACAGGCACAGCAGGTAGCCGCTGACGGTGATCACGAAGATCAGCGGCACCGCGGCGGCGCCCAGCGAGGTGACCATCGTCGGGGCGATCCCGGTGACGAGGATCGTCCCCGCCAACCCGATTACGAAGGCGCCCCACCAGTTGATGGTTTTCGGCAGCCCACCCCCCTCGTAGTCGAGCTCATCATAGGTCCCGGAGCCTGTCTCATCCGCCATATGCTCTCCCGATCACGTTGTGTGTGTCGATGGCAGGTTGCCAGGTGGCCCGGGGATCTCCCAGGCGAGATGTGAACACAATTGTTGGGAGCGACATGGAGCACCTGGACACATTCCTTTCGCAACAGCCCCCTTTCGACGGGCTCGCTCCCGCCGAGGTCGCCGCTGTGTCCGCGCAGACGAGCGAGGTGTCGCTGAAGGCGGGCGAGCTCGTGCTGGTCGAGGATGGGGTCCCGGCGGCGGGCCTGTATGTGATCCGCACCGGGTCCATGGAGCTCGTCCACGAGGGCGAGCCGGTGGTGGTGCTCGAGCCCGGCGAGTGCTTCGGGCACCCGTCGCTGCTGAGCGGGATGGCGCCGGTGTTCACGGTGCGCGCCCGCGAGCCGTCGATCTGCGCGCTGCTGAGCGCGCAGGCGTCCCGTCGGGTGCTGGCCACGGAGGCAGGAGCCAGCTACGTCGCCAGAACGATGCGCACGCGCCTGACGCGAACCGGTCATATGGTGCACGGGCTGCTCGACGTCGGCACGACGCCCGTGTCGGCGATCATGCGACCGGCGGTCTTCTGCGACCCCGGCGATTCGCTGCGCGAGGCCGCCGCGCGCCTCGGCCACGGCAAGGAGGCCGCGGCGCTGCTCGTGCGTCTGGGCGAGGGCGAGCTTGCGATGGTCACCGACGCCGAGGTGCGCGAGTGGGTCGCCGGCGGGCGCGACGCGGGCGACGGCGAGGCTCCCGTCAGCGCGATCGCGCGCGCGCCGGTCGCGACGGTGCCCGTGGGGCAGCTCGCCGTCGAGGCGACCGTCGACATGCTCGCCGCCGGCGTGGAGCACATGGCGGTGCTCGACGGTGAGCAGGTGTGCGGCGTGCTCTCGGCCGCCGATCTGCTCGGCCTCGACGCGCGCAGCCCGATCGCGCTGCGCCACACGATCCTCGGCGCGGCCGACGAGGACGTGCTCGCGCGCGCCGCCACGCACCTGCCCCAGCTGTTTCGCCTGCTCGTGGACGCGGGCGTGCCCCCGCGCGACGTCGGGCGCGTGCTGAGCCTCCAGCACGACGCCCTGACGGCGCGGCTGATCGACTTCTCGCTGTCCAACAACGGGCCCGCTCCCGTCGCGTGGGCGTGGCTCGACCTGGGCAGCGCCGCGCGCCGCGAGTTCACGCTCGCCTCCGACCAGGACAACGCGCTCGCCTACGAGACGCCGGCGGCCGGCGAGGCGGATGCCGTCGACGCGTACTTCGCGCGGCTCGGCAGCGAGGTCAATGCCGGGCTGGCGCGCTGCGGATTCGGGGTTGACAACAACGACGTATTGGCCGGCAACCGGCTGTGGCGGATGTCCAAGCCGGACTGGTTGCGCACGTTCGACGAGTGCCTGCGCGTGCCGGACGAGTCGCATCTGATCCGCGCGTCCGTGGCATTCGACTTTCGGCCCTGCGCGGGCGGCCTGGCGATCACGGCCGCGCTCAGCGAGCGGATCCGCGCGGCGCGCGATCACCCGAACTTCATGCGCCTGATGGCGCGCACCGCGACCGGCTACCCGGTCGCGCTCGGCTTCCGCGGCAGCATCGCGGTGGAGCGCCGCGGCGAGTCGGCCGGGCGCCTGGACCTCAAGCGCGGCGCGATCATCCCCCTGGTGAACCTGGTGCGCTTCCATGCGCTGGCCAACGGCGTGACGATCTCGCCGACGCTCGACCGGATCGACGCTGTGGCGAGCGCCGGGGGCATCGATCGCGGCGTGGCCGACGCGCTGCGAGAGGCGTTTGACCTCATCACTCGCGTGCGCTTCGAGCACCACGCCGGGCTGATCGCGGCGGGCCTCGCGCCGGACAACCTGGTCGACCCGGGGGCGCTGGCGCCGATCGTCCGTGGGGATCTGCGCGAGGCGCTGCAGACGGTGCGGCGCGAGCAGAAGCGCCTCGGCGTCTGGGTTCCCGCGGGTCTGTAGCACCAGCCGCCACATTCCCCTCCAAAAGTGTGCGCACGGACGCCATGTGCGCGACTCACCGGGCGGTCTACAGTGATTCACGTGTGCGGAATCGCAGGCCTATACACCAAGACGCCGGCGCTGCAGGCTGAGCTCGGCGGGCACCTCGCGAGGATGCTCGAACAGCTGTCCTTTCGCGGGCCGGACAGCGCGGGGGTGGCGTTCTACCGCGATCCAGCGCCAGTCGGGTCGTGCAAGATCTCGCTGTGCGGCGCCGACCACGACGCCGACTGGCCGGCGATCGGCAGGGAGCTGGCGGACGTCTTCGGCGAGGCATCCCCGCCGCGCGTGCGTGCCACCCACGCCGTGTTCGTCGTCGAGGGCGAGGCCGAGCACGTGCAGGGCTGGCTCGCCAAGCATCACGCCGAGCTGCGGCTGATGAGCGCCGGGAGCTCGATCGAGATCTACAAGGAGGCCGGCAGGCCGAGCGATTTCGTGCGGCGTTTTGCGATCGAGCAGATCGACGGCAGCCACGCGCTTGGGCACACGCGCATGGCGACCGAGAGCCGGGTCACCACCGAGCACTCGCACCCCTTCTCGACGGGCCTTGACCTGTGCCTCGTGCACAACGGCTCGCTCTCCAACCACAATCGCCTGCGGAGCAAGCTGCGGCGCGAGGGAATCCAGTTCCAGACCGACAACGACAGCGAGGTGGCGGCCGGCTACCTGACGTGGCGGCTGCGCGAGGGCGCGAGCCTCGAGCAGGCGCTCGAGGGCTGCCTGGAGGACCTCGACGGCTTCTACACGTTCGCGGTCGGCAGCGCCGACGGCTTCGCGGTGCTGCGCGATCCGATCGCGTGCAAGCCGGCGGTCATGGCCGAGACGGACGAGTGGGTTGCGATCGCATCGGAGTACCGCGCGATCGCGGTGCTTCCCGGCGCCGAGGACGCGGTCAGTTGGGAGCCGGACCCGGGGCGCGTCTATAGCTGGGGAACCGCGTTGGTCGCCTGATGCCCGCCCCGGATGCCACCCGGGAGGCCCTGCTGTCCGTCGATCTGGCGAGCGAAAGCGTCAGAGAGCTCAACCAGCGCCTCCACGACACGCCCGAGCCGCACCGCGTGCGTGTCGCCAACCCCGCGGGCATGCACTCGATCGCGGTCGGCATCGACGCGTCGCACGAGGTCGAGATCGACGGGCACGTCGGCTACTACTGCGCCGGCATGAACAAGCACGCGACGGTGCGGGTGCACGGCAACTGCGGCGTCGGCGTGGCCGAGAACATGATGTCCGGCACCGTGATCGTCGAGGGCAGCGCGAGCCAATCGGCCGCGGCGAGCGCGCGCGGCGGGCTGCTCGTGGTCCATGGCGACGCCTCCGCCAGGTGCGCGATCTCGCTCAAGGGCGCCGACGTCGTCGTGCGCGGCTCGGTCGGCCACATGAGCGCGTTCATGGCGCAGAAGGGGTCGCTGGTGGTGTGCGGCGACGCCGGCGAGGCGCTCGGCGACTCGCTGTACGAGGCGCGCCTGTACGTGCGCGGATCGGTGGCGGCGCTCGGCGCCGACTGCATCGAGAAGGAGATGCGCCCCGAGCACCTCGAGCAGCTCTCGCTGCTGCTCGAGCAAGCCGAGCTCGACGACGTCGACGCTGTGGAGTTCCGCCGCTACGGATCGGCGCGCGCGCTCTACAACTTCCACCTCGACAACCTCGGCAGCTACTGAGATGAGTTTTATAAGAGAGTCGGCGAGCGGGGTGGGCACACACGGCGCCGCGAGGGACGACGGCTGGCACCCCGGTCTACGCGAGTCGGCCACTTTCGACCGCAACGCGATCGCCGAGATCCAGCGCGCGGCGCGCGAGGGCATGTACGACATCCGCGGCTTCGGCGCCAAGCGCCGCGTCCCCAACTTCGACGACCTGCTGTTCCTCGGCGCGAGCGTCTCGCGCTATCCGCTGGAGGGCTACCGCGAGCGCTGCGCGACCGACGTGGTGATCGGTGGGCGCTTCGCGCGCGAGCCGCTGCACCTGGACATCCCGATCACGATCGCGGGTATGAGCTTCGGCGCGCTCTCGGGGCCCGCCAAGGAGGCGCTCGGGCGCGGCGCGAGCGAGCTCGGCACGAGCACGACGACGGGCGACGGCGGCATGACACCCGAGGAGCGCGAGCACTCGCGCACGCTCGTCTACCAGCTGCTGCCCTCGCGCTACGGGATGAACCCCGACGACCTGCGCCGGGCGGACGCGATCGAGGTCGTCGTCGGCCAGGGCGCCAAGCCCGGCGGCGGCGGCATGCTGCTCGGGCACAAGATCTCCGAGCGCGTCGCCGAAATGCGCGACCTGCCGCCCGGCATCGACCAGCGCAGCGCCTGCCGGCACCCGGACTGGACGGGGCCGGACGATCTTGAGATCAAGATCGAGGAGCTGCGCGAGATCACCGACTGGCGCGTGCCGATCTTCATCAAGGTCGGTGCGACGCGCACGTATTACGACGTAGCGCTCGCCGTGAAGGCGGGCGCTGACGCGATCGTGCTCGATGGCATGCAGGGCGGCACCGCGGCGACGCAGGAGGTGTTCATCGAGCATGTCGGCATCCCGATCCTCGCCGCTATCCCCCAGGCGGTCGAGTCGTTGATGGATCTCGGCATGCACCGCGAGGTCCAGCTGATCGTCTCGGGGGGCATTCGCACGGGCGCGGACGTCGCCAAGGCGCTCGCCCTCGGCGCGGACGCCGTCTCGATCGGCGTGGCGGCGATGATCGCGCTCGGCGACAACGCGCCCGAGCACGACGGGGCCTATCGCGCGATCGGGTCGGCCGCCGGCTACTACGACGACTACCAGGCGGGGCTCGACCCCGCCGGGATCTCGACGCAGGAGGACGAGCTCGCCGCGCGCCTGGATCCGGTCGCCGGCGGGCGGCGCCTGGCCAACTACCTGCGCACGCTCGTGCTCGAGGCGCAGACGCTCGCGCGCGCGTGCGGGAAGTCCCACCTGCACAACCTCGAGCCGGAGGACCTCGTCGCGCTCACGATCGAGGCCGCAGCGATGGCGCGCGTGCCGCTCGCAGGCACCAGCTGGATCCCGGGGCGCACGGCCGGGGTCTAGCGCAACGCCTGCAGAAGGTCCGGCAAGTTGAGCGGAGGCGTGAAGGTGTACTGCCGACCCTGCCGCCGTCGCTGAAGGAGTCCCATGTCAACCAGGGGGATCAGGTCGTTTCTGGCTGTCTCGTGGGTCACGCTGTGGCTCGCGGCATGCGTTCGGAACGTGTAGCTGGCGTCCGGTGTCCTGATCGCGTTGCCGAGCAGCGCGAGCTGTCGATGGTTGAAATGGCTTGATCCCTTGATGAGCCTTTCGACGTCGCGCACGTCCTTGATCTTCGCTTGAAGGTACGTGTGGAGCTGCTCTACGGCCCGTTGGATGACCTCCAGCTGATAACCGATGAAGTACGTCGTGTCTCGTTCGTCGGTCTCGGTCAGCAGGAACGATCGTGCGTACTCCGATGGAGCGCGCCGAAGTATCCGCGAGATGGATAGGTACTCGACCAGCCAATACCCGCGTGTTCTCATGTACCAGTAGAACAGCGCTCGCGCCGTTCGTCCGTTCCCATCCTCGAATGGATGGTCATAGGCGAGCCAGAAATGCAGCAGGATGGCTCGAATCACGGGGTGGATGAAGCGGTCGGCATTTTCGGCTTCGTTCGCGAAGTCGCAAAGAGCCTGCAGCCGTTCCGGCAACTGCTCGGCCGGGGGAGGACGGTGGATCACGCCCCCGTCGGTCCGATCCACAACTGCGATCCGCTCCTCGTCTGGCCGCTGGAGCCTTCCAGCGGCGTCGGGGTGCTCCAACGTGCCGTCCGTCAAGATGCGCTGTAGCTCGAGAACGGTGCCCGGCGTCAGCTTGTCATCCATCCTGTCGCGCATGTACTGCAGCGCGCGGTAGTTGTTGAAGATCATGCGCTCGCTGCGATCCTTGGGCTCACGGCCGGTTTGGAGGAGCTCCTTCGCGACTCGACGAGTCGTTGTCGCGCCCTCGAGTTGACTCGACCGGATGGCCTCCTCCATCAGGGAGTTGACGAGGTATTGCTGCCGCGCATGCTCATCGGCGGTCGCGACCTCCGACCTCGCGACCTCGCCGCTGCAGCGCTGGTCGACGTAGTGGAGTCGGCGGGCGACAACGTCGGGTACGCCGTATGAAAAGGACGAGCCGGAGGGGTCGGTGAGCGGGATGACACGCTGGACGGCGCGACGACCCCACTTGATGAGCAGCCACCACTCGTCGTGGCTGAGATTCGCTGGAGGCTCGAGCTGGCGAAGCTTGTCCCAATGGACGTAGTTGCGGCCATCCTCCACGACCCCCAGCTGCACCAGCTCGAGGATGCGCTTTGCACCGAGATCTCCTACGAGGTCGCGATAACTGGGTGGGGTGGCAACGTACATGGCCGATCCAAATTGCTCCAAATTAGTCCGAGGACTTGGAGCTTAGCAGAACTCCAAGGATTTGGCGAAATTTGGATTAGCTTGGATGAGTAGCTACGCGCTCGAGAAGCGGCCGGCGGCGATCGCGGCGGCGACCAGCATCACGACCCCGTACACCCCCGGCACGGCGCCCGCTGCGGTGCCGAATGCCTGCGTGGCGAGCGCCGCGGCGACGGCGAAGTCGCGCATCCCGATCGTGAACGCGCCCGGGATCGCGCTCGCACGGCGCGCGTCCACGCGTCGCCAAAGCCACGCCAGGCAAGCGCACACGACCAGGAACGCCACGCTCGCGAGCAGCGCCGCGCCGAGGTGGTGGGCGCCGTGCGTGCCGCTGAGCGCCGCGTACACGAGCACCGCCACCGTGAGCGCGGCCAGGCCCTCGCGCGCCGCATCGGTGGCCGCGAAACGCGGGGCGAGCGCCGCGCGGCTGCGCGCCGCGACGCCGACGAGCAACGGCACGAGTACCACCAGCGCGAAGCGCACGAGCAGGTGTCCCGAGCTGACGTGCACGCTGCTGCCGGACAGCCACCCGATCGCCACCGGTCCGACCAGCGCGGCAAGGATCAGCGAGCCGGTGACCACGCCGAGCGCGATCGTGGCGTCGGCGCCGGCCAGCGCGACGAGTCCGACCGCGGCGACCTCTGAGGAGGAAAGGCCGACGGCCAGCAGCCCATCGCGCACGAGCGGCGCGAACGGACGCCCGAGCAGCCACGCGGCGCCCACGAGCAGCGGCAGCGGCAGCAGCGACAGGACAACCACCGCGCGTGCGTGGTCGCGCAGGCGGGCGAGGTCGGCGAACGAGATCCCGAGCGCGGTCGCGAGCACGAGCAGCGCGAGCAGCAGGTCGGAGTGGGCGGCGAGCGTGGGCGAGGGGATCGCGAGGCCGAGCACTGCGGCGAGCAGCGCCAGCGGCGTGAGCACCCGCGGCACGTTCGCGAGCAGTCGCAGCATCGCCGCGCTCACTGCTCCGCGCCGAGCGCGCGCGTGAGCGTGGCGGCGCCCTCGCGCAGGTCGGCGAGCAGGCGCGTGGGATCCTCGAGGCGGTTGGCGGGGCCCTGCAGCCCGAGGATCGCCGCGAGCCCGCCGGCGCGGTCGAACACCGGCGCGGCGATCGCGTTGACGTCCATCTCGCGCTCGCCGAACACCGTCCCGTAGCCGCGCTGGCGCACCGCGAAGACCTCGGCCGCCAGCCGCGCGCGGTCGGTGATCGTACGCTCGGTGAGGGCACGCAGGTCGCGCTCGCGCGGCAGCGCGCCGCCGCCGAACGCGAGCATCACCTTGCCCACGGCGGTCGCGTGCGCGACGCTCGGGCGCCCGAGGCGCGCCATGCTGACGACGCTCGACTGCGACGGCACCGAGTCGACGGTGATCGCCTCGCGCTCGCCCGGCACCGACAGCGTCGCCGTCTCGCCGGTCCGCTCCATCAGCTCCACCAGCACGGGGCGCGCGAGCGCGCGCAGGTCCAGCCGCGCGAGCACGCGGTCGGCGAGCGTCACGAGCCCCAGCCCCAACCGGAACGGACCCTGACCGTCGCGCTGGACCATGCCGGCGCTCTCCAGCGTTCCGAGCAGCCGCGAGGCGGTGCTGGGGCTGACGCCGATCCGCCGCGCCAGCTCGTTGACGCCCAGATCCAGCTCGCTTTCGCGCAGCGCGTCGAGCAGCGCCAGCGCGCGGGCGACCGAGGCGACGGGCCGCGCCGGCTTCGATTTGTGTTGCACCATCGGCAACAGTATTGCGCTTTGCGTTACGGGTGTCTAGTATGCCGCCGATGTCGTTCGTGCTCACGTGCCCGCACTGCGGCGTCCGCGAGGTCGCGGACTTCGCGTTCGGCGGAGAGCTCAGCAGCCGGCCCAGCGCGGCGCCGTCGCTGCGCGAGCTGTGTCAGTACAACTACTTCCGCCGCAACGTCGCGGGCGTCCAGCGCGAGTGGTGGTACCACCGCTCTGGCTGTCGCACCTGGTTCCAGGCCGAACGCGACACGCGCACCAACCACGTGCTGCGCGTGTGGCTGCCGGGCGCGAGCGACGACAGCGGCGTGCGGGTCGAGGGGGCGGCGTGAGTAACCCCCGCGCCCGGCGACCGGAGATCGCCCGATGAGCCGCTTGCCCCCACAGCCAGGCGAGCGCCTGGAGCGCAGCGAGACGCTCAGCTTCACGTTCGACGGCAAGCCGGTCACGGCGCTGCGCGGCGACACGATCGGCTCGGCGCTGTACGCCGCCGGGCGGCGCACGTTCTCGCGCAGCTTCAAGTACCACCGGCGCCGCGGCCTGATGTGCTGCGCTGGCAACTGCCCGAACTGCATGGTGGCGGTCGACGGCGCGCCCGGCATCCGCGCATGCACCGAGCCCGTCCGAGAGGGAATTCGGGTGGAGCATCTCAACGCCAAGCCCGGGCTCGAGCTCGACGCGATGGCCGTCACCGATGTGCTCGGCGGCCCGTTCACGCCGCCCGGCTTCTACTACAAGACGTTCATCCGCCCGCGGCGACTGTGGCCGGTCTACGAGTGGGTGCTGCGGCACGCCGCCGGCCTCGGGCGGCTGCCCGAGCGCCAGGCGGAGCGTACGTGGCGGACCGAGTACCGGCGGCGTCACACAGACGTGCTCGTCGTCGGCGCTGGCCACGCCGGCCTGAGCGCGGCGATCGCGGCGGCCGAGCTGGGCGCGGACGTGGTGCTCGCCGACGACGGGCCCGAGCCGGGCGGGCGGTTGCTGTGGGAAGGGGGCCACGAGCAGGCACGCGCGCTCGCCCAGCGGGCACGCGAGGCCGGTGTCGAGATCATCTGCTCAGGCCCGGCGCTCGGGCATTTCGACGGTCTCGTCCCGGTATGGCAGGGCGACACTCTGCATCAGGTGCGCGCGCGCCAGCACGTGTATGCCACCGGAGCGATCGAGCAGCCGCTCGTCTTCCCTGGGAACGACCTCCCCGGCGTGATGCTCTCGAGCGGCGCACGGCGGCTCGCGTCGCTGTACGGCGTGCGGCCGGGGACCCGGGCAGTCCTCGCGAGCACGTCCGATCGTGGGCTGGAAGCCGCGATCGCCCTGCGGGAGGTGGGCGTCGAGGTACTCGCCGTCGCGGATCTGCGGCACGCCGTCTCCCCGCTGTCCGCCAAGCTGCAGCAGAACGGCATCGAGGTGCTGCACGGCTGGACGGTCGTGGCGGCCAAGGGACGGCAGGCCGTTCGCAGCGCGGTCCTCGATTCCGTCGTCGCAGGCGCACCGGGCACTGGCCGACGCCAGCTCGAGTGCGACCTCGTGCTCGTGTGCGGCGGTGAGGCTCCCGCCACGGCGCTGCTCGCACAGGCCGGTGGGCGGACCGAGTACGACTCCGAGCGCGGCCACTTCCGGCTCGCCGAGCTGCCGCCGGGAATCTGGGCGGCGGGCGATCTCGCGGGTGACGGCCAGGAGTCTCTCGTGGCGCTCGCGGGCGAGCGCGCGGGACTGGCGGCGGCGCATGCGCTCGGTCTCGGCGACGAGCGCTCGGCGGCTCGCGGCGCGGAGCTCGACGCACAGATGCTCGACTTCTCGCGCGGCGCGGAGGCGCTTGCGCCGGTGCTCGCGACGGGCGCCTCGAGCAACGCGAAGGCGTTCACGTGCTTCTGCGAGGACGTGACCGCCAAGGACCTCCACCGTGGCGTGCAGGAGGGCTATGACTCGATCGAGCTGTGCAAGCGCTTCACCACGGTGACGATGGGCCCATGCCAGGGTCGCATGTGCCAGCTGTCCTCGATCCGGCTGATGGCCGCGGAGACCGGCCAGGGGCTCGAGCAGGTCGGCACGACGACGGCGCGCCCGCCGTGGTCGACGGTGCCGCTCGGCGCGCTCGCAGGGCGCCCGATCGAGCCGGCGAAGCGCTCCTCGATCCACGGCGTGCACCGCGAGCTCGGGGCGAGCATCAAATGGGCGGGCGACTGGCGGCGCGCCTACGACTACGGCGACCCTGAGGGCGAGGCGCTGAACGTGCACACGGCAGCCGGCCTGATCGACGTCTCCACGCTCGGAAAGCTGCTGGTACGCGGACCGCAGGCTGGGCAGTTCCTCGACCGCCTGTACCCCAACCGGCTCTCCAACCTGAAACCCGGGCGGGTGCGCTATGGCGTGCTGACCTCGGACGCCGGCCGGATCATGGACGACGGCACGGTCAGCCGGATCGACGAGGACACGTTCTACGTGACGACCACCTCCAGCGGCGCGGGCGCGGTCGAGCAGTGGTTCTCATGGTGGCTGGCCGACTGGAAGCTGGACGTGCAGCTGAGCGACGTCACGCAGGCGCTGTGCGCGGTCAACCTCGCGGGCCCGCGCGCACGGGAGATCCTCGCCCGCCTGACCGACGCGGACTGCTCGCCAGAGGCGTTCGCGTACCTGGATTCACGTCACGCGCGGGTGGCGGGCGTGCAGGCGTTGCTGATGCGGATCGGCTTCGTCGGCGAGCTCGGCTATGAGATCCACTTCCCCGCCGCGTATGGCGAGGACGTGTGGAACGCGATCCTGCTCGCCGGCGAGGCCGACGGCATCCGCCCTTTCGGCCTGGAGCCGCAGCGCATGCTGCGCCTGCAGAAGCAGCACATCATCGTCGGCCAGGACACCGACTCCGAGTCGACGCCGTTCGGCGCCGGAATGCCGTGGGCGGTCAAGCTCGACAAGGACGAGCAGTTCATCGGCAAGTGGGCGCTTGCGCGCGTCGCCGACACTCCCGCCGAGACGGCGCTGGTCGGCTTCACGGTGCCCGACGGCCACGTGCCGACGGAGGGCGCCGTGGTGCTCGATCAGCGCGGCGGCGCGGCCGGACAGGTGACGAGCGCGCGCCGTTCACGCCAGCTCGATCGCGTGATCGGGATGGCGTGGGTGCCCAGCGCCCTCGCCAGCGACGGTCAGAGCATCACGATCTCCGACGACGGTGCGCGCGTGGCGGCCGCGGTGGTGACCGAGCCGTTCCACGACCCGGCAGGGGATCTGCTGCGCTCGTGAGTCTCGCGTTCCTCACGCCCGACGCCGCGTCTCGCGAGGTGCGCGCACGCTCGCCGATGGAGCGCTTGGCCGTGGCGGCC
>JBEKGK010000099.1:0-14269 GCA_050012835.1 Solirubrobacteraceae bacterium
CGTGGTCTGGGCCGGCGAGGTGATCGAGCACGTCGCCGACACCGCCGCCTGGCTGTCGGAGGTTCGCCGCGTGCTGCGCTCGGGTGGGAGCCTCGTGGCGAGCACGCCCGCGCACGGACGCCTGACGCTGCTGCGCCTGGCGCTCTCCAGGCGCGCGTTCGCGGAGCACTTCGACCCGCTCGGCGATCACCTGCGCTTCTACAACCGCGACACGCTCACCCGGCTGATCGCGGAGCTCGGCTTCGAGCAGATCCAGGTGCGGAGCGCCGGCGGCGTGCCCGGCGCGCGCGCGCTGCTGCTCGCGCACGCGATTCGCTCGCGCTTCTGAGAGCCGCGGCACGCCGCGCCGATTCCTGCTGCGCGGCGGATGCTCGCAGCGCCTGGATGTAGTCGTTCTGGGTTTCGATCGCTTCAGGGCGGCCGTCGGCGACCGCTTCTGGAGCGATCGACTCGGGGTTGAGATAGATGGCCGCCTGCAGCGCCCCGACCGCCGATGCCGGATCACCGCCTTCCAGCTCATAGCGCCCCAGCGCCAGCCACGTTTCGGGGTTGGAGGGTTGCAGGCGCACGGCCCGTTCGAGCGTCGCCCGGGCCAGCGCCGGGCGGCCCAACCTGTTCTGCACGCTGGCGAGCGTGAACAGCGCTCCGATCGACAGCGGATCGCGCGACACGGCGCTGTTCGCGGCCGCTGCGGCCGCGCGCGGATCATGCGCTTCGAGCCGCGCGGCAGCCTGCTGGACGGCTTCTTCGGAGCGCTGCGGTTGCCACTGCGACCACATCGACAGCAGCGCCGCCACGATCACCGCGCCGGCGACGGCGATGCGCGTGTAGCTCGGCCGCGGCCATGCCCGCGGCCAGCGCAGCATCGCGGGCCCGGCGGCGGCCTGACCCCCAAGCGTGGCGGCGCTCGACGACGTCTCGCCGGCGGCCGTGGGGACCAGTTCTCCGCGGCCCGCCAGCCAGCCCGCGCACAGCAGCGCCACGCACGCGTCGCCGGGCACGTACCAGGTCCAGTCGACAAGCGAGTGCGCGCCGAACACGACGACCAGGCACAGCATGCTGAGCATGCCCACCCGCTCGGGCGTGTAGCGCGTCCGACGGCGGTTGAACGGATGCGTCGGGCGTCCCGCTGCGGCCATCCATACGAGCAGCAGCGCGAGCGCGAGCACCGCACCTACGAGGCCGAGGTCGGCGAGCGTCTGCACGACAAAGCCGTGGGCGTGCCTGACTTCGAGCGTCTGCGTTTCGTAGCGCAGGTGCGCCGTCGCATAGCCACCGGCGCCCGCGCCGAGCGCGGGATGGGCGTCGAAGACCTGGAGGGCCTCCTTCCAGTAGCGCGCCCGCACGCTCGCAACCGCCGTCAGGCGGCCGGGGGTGTTCGGAGGCGGTTTCGCGTTGGGGTTGGTCAGCGCGTCGAAGGCGTGTGAGATGCTCCCCGTGAAGCCGCGCTGGCTGTGCGCGAGCGCCCCCGCGAACGCGATCGCCACGAGCACGATCGCCGCCAGCAGCGTCGCGCCGGCCCGGCGACGCGAGGCCAGCGACGGCGCCCTCCGGGCGGTGATGAAGCCGATCGCGATCCCGGCGATCGTGAGCACCGCGAGCATCGCCACCACCAGCGCGCCAAGCTGGTGGCCCGCGGTGGCGCGTTCGGCGAGCGGCACGCCTTCCGAGCTGAGGGCATGCTTGGAGAAGTCCCACGCCGCCACCGCCACAGCGCCGAGCGCTCCCACGATCAGCAGCGCGGCTCCGCGCAGGCGCAGCGGCACCACGCAGAACCACAGCAGCAGGCCAAGCGCCAGCGCCGCGAGCGCGCCGCGCGAGTAGGCGAGCACGAGCGTCAGCAGCAGCAGCCCCATGGCCGGGTAGGCGAGCGCGCGAAGCAGCGCGTGGCCACCGCGGCGCGCGCCCAGCCACATGCAGCAGATCACGCCCATCGCCGCGGTCAGGCCGACCGCGTTCCAGTAGCCGTACGGTTCGTTCAGGCGCGCGAACGTGTTCAACGGAGCAAGGCTCGGAAACACCTTCGTCAGCAGCGCATAGCCACAGACCGCGACCGCCGCCAGCGTCAGCCCGCCGAGGATCGCAGGCCAGCGCTCGGGCACGACGCGCACGAGCGCCACCCCCACGCCGAACACGCCGCTGTAGGCGAGCATCCGCCCGGATTCCTGCCAGCTCTCGTCGGGTTGCACCGACCACACGATCGAGAGCGCCGTCAGGGCCGTGAACGCGAGCAGCAGCCCGACGGGCCACAGTCCATAGGCACGCCTGCCCGGTGAGGCCAGGAGCACGCTCGCGGCGATCATCAGGCCCGCCCCGAGCGTGAGGGCCATCTCGGTCGAGATCATCGATTCGGCGTTCAGGCCGCCCTTGGCGTGGAAGGTGATGAAGCAGAAGATCGCGGCGATCAGGAGCGTCGGCCACCACAGGCCCCGCCCGATGCCCAGCGACCGCCCGCGCGGGGTCACCCGCTGCCATCCGTTGCTCGCGGGCGTCGGCGGCGCGAGCACGCCCGGCGCCGGCGCGAGCTCAGTCGGAGCCGCGGGCGCGGACACGCTTGCGCAGTGCGCCGCCGAGAACAAGCAGCAGGCACACGAGTAGGAAGGCCAGGGTCACCAGCAGCGGGGTGGGCAGCGAGCTGAGCGCGGATGCGACGTCGACGTGGACGACGCCCGGATGGATGATCCCGCCGCTCAATCTGACGGGCGCGGGGCGAGCGTGCTCGGCGTGCGTGATCGCCCGCCGCTCTGCCGGCGTGGCGGCGACCGCGACCGGGGTCGTACCACTCCTGCCGGCGCCGCCACGCGTTCCGGACGCGGCCGCCAGCGCGGCTTCGTGGATCCGGGACGAGCAGTCGCTGTACTCTTCGGTGTCCGCGCTCAGTTCTTTCAGCGCCTGGCGATACGCGCTCTGGCTGAACCCGCTCAGCGATTCGTTGTGAGTGCAGCGCAGGACGATCGTTTCGCCGACGTTCGCGCTCGCCGGCTGGGCGATCGCGAGCAGTGCCGTTGCCAGCAGCGTGGTCAGGGCGGTCAGGGTGGCCGAGCGAACTGCGATCGGTCGGCTCTCGAGACGGGCGATTCGCATAGGCTGACCGCGCAACGCTACCAATGCCCGCGGGAGACCCCGACGCTGGCGAGCGCCCGCGAGAAACCCGCCGCCCAGGCGTCATGACTGTAGGCGAGCACGTCGGCCGAGCCGGCGTCGCCCATCCGGCCGCGCAGCTTGGGGTCGGCGGCGAGCCTCGTGATCGCGCCGGCAAGCGCGCGCTCATCGCCCGCCGGCACGATCAGCCCGTTCACGCCGTCGCGCACCAGCCCGCCGGCGGCGGCGCCGACGGCGTCTGTCGCGATCACTGCAAGTCCCTGGTTCATGGCCTCGTTCACAACCAACCCCCACGGCTCGCGAAAGGTGCGCGTCGGGACCGACGGCACGACCAGCACGTCGCAGGCCGCGTATACGTCGCGCAGCCGCTCCGGCTCGAGCGGATCGAGGCACACGATCGGTGCGCCGGGCGCTTCGTCGCGGCCGTTGATCGCGCTGGAGCGGGACGCGGCGCCGGCGCCGAAGCTCAAGTCTGTGCGGAAGCTCGAGCCGACGCCGGCGAGCACCAACGCGTCCGCCTGCGAGCTCAGCCGCGCGGCGCGCCAGGCCGCCACCAGCACCGGCACGCCCTTGCCGGCGGCCGGCCGGCCCACGAACAGGAACCTGACCTCGGCGTCGGCCGGCCAGCGGGGATCGCTCGGTGGCGCGCTTGCGGGAGCGCGCCAGAAGTCGTTCTCGACGGACTGGGGGGCCACGTAGACGTTGCGCGCGCCGCGCGCGCTGACGTAGGCGCTCACGTGCGGGCCGTAGGTGACGACGGCGTCGGCCGAGCGATAGAGGCGGCGCAGCGGCAGGTAGGTGAGGGCGTGGGCGGCGCTGCGCGGGTGTGCCCACAGCGAGGCCCACAGGATCAGCGGGACGCCGCTGCGACGCGCGCCCACCCATGTGGCCAGCGGCGCGATCCGGCCGCCGGTGGGGCAGACGACTGCGCGGTAGCGTCCGCTCGCCGCGAGCGACTCGAGCTCGCGGGGGCGCACACGGCGGTGCGGGAACGGCAGCTCCGCCGCGAACTCGGCGCCGCCGTGCTGCAGGCGCCCGCCGAACAGTGCGAGCTCGATCTGCTCGCGCTCGTGCAGGCGCGCGAGTGCGCCCACCCGGTAGGCGGGCGCGTGCCCGGTGACGAACAGGACCGGCTTCATCCGAGGGGTGGGTCCGGCTTCATCCCAGCACGTGCTCGTAGGCGGCCAGCGTCTGCTCGCCGCAGCGCTCCCACGTGAAGTTGGCGGCCACGGTGGCCCGCGCGCGCTGGCCGGCCTCGCGCAGGCGATGGGGATCGGAGAGCAGCTCGTCGATGCGCTGGGTCAGCCGCTCGATGTCGCCGGGCGGCACCAGCAGGAAGCCGTCGCCGGCCGCCGCGATCTCCTCGGGGCCCGGCTCGCCCCGGCATCCGATCGCCGGCACCCCGGCGGCCATCGCCTCGACATAGGCCACGCCGAAGGCCTCCTCGGTCGAGGGCATCACGAACAGCGTGCAGCGGCGCGCGCGCTCCATGGCCTCATCGGGCGGGAGTTGCCCGTGGAAGTCGACGCGCTCGGCGACCCCGAGGCGGATGGCGAGCCCTTCGAGCGCGATCCGCTCGGGGCCGTCCCCGATCACCGCGTAGCGCAGCGTCGGATGGCGCTGGCCGAGCACCGCGAGCGCACGCAGGACGTCAGCGTGGCGCTTGCGCGCGACCAGATGCGCCACCGTGACCAACGACGGAGGCCCTCCTTCCCGACGGTCGCGGTCGGCTGGGCGCTGCGCCGAGGGTAGATCGGTGCCGAGATGCACCACGCGCGTCTCGCCGGCGCCGTGGGCGCGCGCGAGCTCGGCGATGCCGTGACTGTTGGCGAGCACGAGCGCGGCCGCGCCCAGGCCGCGCGCCACCGCGTCCGCGCCGGCCTGGTCGCGCCTGGCGGTGTAGAGCACGTCTCCGCCGTGCACCGACACGACCATCGGCGTGCGCAGGCGCGCACGGCGCGCTGCGTCGGCGGCCGGCACCGCGTTGTGCGCGTGGACGATCTCGAACGGGAACGAGCGGGCGAGCCGGCGCAGCGCCAACGCCAGCGCGGGCGCCGCCCACGCCCCCCACGCCGGGTACGAGCGCTCACGTGGGGGCGAGATGTAGGGGACGTAGGTGACGGCCAGCCCGTCGCGTGTCTGCCGGCGCGGCTCGCGCACGAGCGCGGCCAGCGCGGCTCTGGCGCCGCCCGGTCCGCTCGCGAGCGAGGCGCGGGGCGGGACCAGGCGGTGCAGGACCAGCACGCGCAGCTCGGCGCCCGCTTCGCGCGCGGCCAGCGTCTGGCGGTGCGCCCAGACGCCCAGCACCGGATCGCGCTCGCTCGGATAGAACTCGGCCACGACCGCCACCCGCGGCCCGCTGCGGGCGCAGGAGCTCACCAGCTGCGGTGGGTCGCGAGGGTGCGGTCGGCTTCGCGTGCGCTCAGGTACGGACGCTCGGCGAGGAACGAGCGCGCCTCGGCGACCGCGTCTTGGCGCGCGTAGCCGGCGGCGGCGGGAGCGGCCCGGTGGCCGATCGCGACCGCGTCGACGACGCCGCAGCGCCAGCCGTGCTCGCGCGCGAGCGCCGCCCAGTGGACGTCCAGACCCCAGCCCATGCGCAGCTCGGGAAAGGGCAGCACGACGGGGAACGCGGGGCTGGCGAACGCGGTGACCGGGCCGATCTCCACGAAGCTGGTCTCGCGCACGACGCTCCCCGCCCGCCGTCGCGTGACCGGCCACGCCGCATGGGAGTTCAGGCGATGCGCGGGCTGTGCGAGCGTCAGCGAGAAGCGCTCGCACACGAACAGGAAGCGGTCAAGGAAGCCGCGCGGCAGCTCCACGTCGTCGTCGAACACCAGCAGCCAGTCGTGGCCGTCGGCCGGATGCGCCGCGAGCAGCAGGTTCAGGTTCTCGAACTTGCCGCGCGCGTCCGCCGCGCACGTGTGAAGCTCCACGTCGTGGCGCGAGCGCAACAGCTCAGCGCGCATCGCCGCCGCCAGCTGTTGGCGCTCGGGACGCTCCACCCCCAGGGCGAGCACACGTCGCAGAGGCGGCGCATGGCGCGCGGCGAGCTCGAGCCGCAGGCGCCTGCCGCTGAGCAGCTCCCACGCGTCGACTGTCGTGTCGAGCGCCTCGCGGCGCACCGCGTCGAGCCCGCCGACGGTTCCGCTCGCGCCGGAGAGGAAGTCGTCCGGGGCTCCCTCGCCCGGGGTCCTCGCCTTCTCGCCCGGGGTCCTCGCTTTCTCGTCCGGGGTCCTCACTTTGTTACCCGCGCCGAGATCATTCTCGTCTGTAATGATTCCGTTCGGAACGTTCTTGCGCGAGAAGCTCCCAACAGGGGCGCCGGCATGTTTGCCGCGTTCGCGCAGTCCCTCGCGCAGCCGCCCCCAGCTGTGGGCGGCCATCGTCAGCCCCGCGGGGCAGCGGCGGCGCACGACGTGCCCGAGGCAGCCTGCCAGTGTGCTCAGCTCCGCGGTGAGTGAGGGCGCCTTTCCGCGCCTGGCGTCGAAGCGCCTGGCTCCAGCCCCGCGCGCGACGGCGGCGCGCGAGAGCGAGCGCAGCCGCGCGTCAGCGCCGGCGCGACGGTGCTCGACGGGCGCGTCGGCCACGTACAGAACGCGCGCGCCGGGTGTCTGCGCACGCAAGCGTTCCTGCCACTCCTGCTCGTCGCCGCCATGCTCGAGCGAGATGTCGAACGGCCCCACGCGCTCCAGCGCGCCGCGGCGGATCGCCATGTTGGCGCCCCACGCGTACTGGGCGTCGGTATCACGCGCGCCCAGCTCGAGCGTGGTGATCGGTGCGCCCTCCCGTCCGCATGAATGAGAGCCCCACCCACCCGGGCCCTCCAGCCGCGCGCGGATCGGCCCGGTGAAGACCTCCACCTGCGGGTGCTCGCGAGCGGCGTCGAGCAGCGCTTGCAGCCAGCCGGGGCTCGCGCGGACGTCGTCGTCGACGAACACGACCAGCTCTCCGTGCGAGCGCTCGACGCCGGTGTTGCGGGCGACGTTCAGGCCCAATGGACCCGGATGTGGCTCGTAGCGGGCGCCGAAGCTCGCCGCCAGCTCGCGCGCCGCCGTCGAGGGTCCGGCGTCATCGATCACGAGCACCTCCGCGCCGAGCTGCGCGGCCTCGGGCGCGATCGAGGACAGCGCGACCTCCAGGTAGGCGAGGCGGGCACGCGTGGGGATCACGATCGAGGCTGGCGGGGTCATGGCTGCCAGAGAGTCTAGGTTTGACCCGGCGATGGTCCTGTTCCTGCACAACCGCTACCGCATCCCCGGTGGAGAGGAACGCACGGTCGAGGACCTGCTGTGGCTCGTGCGCGCTCATCTGCACGAGCCGGCCGAGCTGCTCACACGCTGGCCGATCTCCGATCGGTCGGCGAGCCTCGGGCGCACACGCGCGGCGCTGGGGCTGCTGCGTGGAGGGCTCGAGCCCGGCGAGGTGGCGCAGGCGGTGCGGCTGAGCGGCGCGCGTGTCGTGCACGCGCACAACGTGCAGCCGGAGCTGGGCTGGCGCGCGCTGGCCGCGGCGCGCGCCGCGGGCGCGCGGGTCGTGCTGCACCTGCACCAGTATCGACTGGTGTGCGCGGTAGGGGTGTGCTTCACGCGCGGCGCCGAGTGCACGCGATGCCACGGGCGCGACACCCTGCCGGGAGTGCTTCTGAACTGCCGCGGCAGTCTGCCGGAGGCCGTCGCATACGGCACCTCGCTGGCGCTGTGGCAGCGCCGCCTGGTGGCCCAGGCCGACGCCGTGATCGTCCCCAGCCACTTCGCTCGCGAGCGGCTGCGCGAGCTCGGCGCGCCGCTGCACTGGAAGCGCGTGCACGTCCTGGCCCCGCCGCTGCGCGCGCCGATCGCCGCAGCCGGAGCGGATGCGGCCTGGGGCGACGCGGGCCCGGACGCCGTTGACCTGGAAGGCACGGCAGGCCGGGCTCGCGCAGCCGACGGGCTCGCCGCGGGCTCGTACGCGCTGGTGGTCGCGCGCCTGTCCCCGGAGAAGGGCGTGGACGTCGCGATCGACGCCTGCCGGATGGCAGGCATGCCGCTGGTGGTGGCCGGCGACGGGCCCGAGCGCGCGGCGCTGGCAGAGCGCGCCGGCGACGGGGCGGTGCGCTTCCTCGGCCACGTCGAGGATCGGGAGCTGGCTGAGCTGCGCGCCGGCGCGGCGATCGCACTGGCGCCGTCGCGCTCGGCCGAGACGTTCGGCCTGGCGGTCGCCGAGGCGATGGCGGCCGGGCTGCCGGTGGCTGCCAGCCGGGTGGGAGCGCTTCCCGAGCTCGTCGATCCCGACGCACTGGTGGCGCCGGGCGACGCGGCCGCGCTGGCGGGCGTGATCGCGCGCCTGGCGGGAGATCGCGAGGCAGGCGAGCGAGGCCGCGAGCGGGTGCGCGCGCTGTGCGCCCCGGAGGTGGTCGCGCATGCGCTGGCGGAGGTGTACGACGGCCGCGAGGGCGGAGGGGAGCGGCATCTCACGAGCACCGATCCGCGCGCCCCGAGCGCGTAGGCTGCGGCCGTGTCCAACGTTGCCAGCGCGCTGATCACGGGCATCACAGGCCAGGACGGCTCGTTCCTGGCCGAGCTGCTGCTCGAGAAGGGCTACGGCGTCACCGGCCTGGTCCGAGGCGCGCCCGAGGAGCCGCTCGGCTGCAGCGAGCACCTGCGCGCGCGCGTGCAGCTGGTGCGCGGCGATCTGCTCGAGCCAGAGACATTGCGCGCGGCGATCGAGCGTGTGCGCCCGCGCGAGCTCTACCATCTGGCGGCGCCTTCGTTCGTCCCGGATTCGTGGCGGCGACCGGGCGAGACGATGACGGCGATCGCGGGCTCGTGCGCGGCGATCCTCGAGGCGGTGCGCGACGTCGACCGCGACACGCGGGTGTTCGTGTCGGCGTCGGGCGCGATCTTCGGCGAGGCGCCGGAGAGCCCGCAGCGGGAGGACACGCCCTGCCGGCCGACGAACCCGTATGGGATCGCGAAGCTGGCGGCACATCAGCTGGTGGGCGTGCTGCGGGCCAACGACGGGCTGCACGCAAGCTCGGGCATCGTCTACAACCACGAGTCCGAGCGCAGGCCCGAGCAGTTCGTGACCCGGCGAATCACCCGCAGCGCCGCGGCGATCAGCCTGGGCCTGCAGCAGGAGCTGACGCTGGGCTCGCTGGAGGCGGTGCGCGACTGGTCGTTCGCAGGGGACATCATGCAGGGCGCGTGGTTGATGCTCCAGCAGGACCGCCCGGACGACTACGTGCTGGCCAGCGGCGTGCCGCACACGGTGGCCGAACTGGCGGCGGCGGCGTTCGCGTGCGTCGGCTTGGACGCCGAGCGCTACGTGCAGGTGGACCCCTCGCTCGTGCGCCCGGCGGAGCGGGCGGCGAGCGTGGGCGATCCGAGCAAGGCGCGCGAGCGTCTCGGATGGCGAGCGCAGCTGGGCTTCGAGGAACTGGTGGCGCGGATGGTGCAGGCCGACCTGCGCTCGCTTCAGGCCATCGCCACCTCGTCCCGGTAACGCCTTACACTGGCGGCCGAGATGACGACCGTCGGTGTGATCGGGCTGGGTTATGTCGGTTTGCCGCTTGCGGTGGCGTTCGCGCAGGAGGGCTGCGAGGTGATCGCAGTCGACGTGGACTCGCGCAAGATCGAGGCGCTGGCGGCGGGCGAGTCCTACATCGAGGACGTCTCCTCCGACGCCCTCAGACAGGTGGCGGATCGCATCCACGCGACGACGCGCTATGCGAGGCTGGCGAAGGCGGATGCGGTGCTGATATGCGTGCCGACGCCGCTGACGCGCAACCGCGAGCCCGACCTCGGGCCGCTGATCGACGCCACGCGCGCGCTGGCGGAGGTGTTGCAGGCCGATCAGCTGGTGGTGCTCGAGTCGACCACGTACCCGGGCACGACGCGCGAGCGGGTGGCTCCACTGCTGGAGGAGTCGGGGCTGGCTGCCGGGCGGGACTTCCATCTGGCGTTCTCGCCGGAGCGGGTGGATCCCGGGCGCACGGACTTCACGCTGCGCAACACGCCGAAGGTGCTGGGTGGTCTGACGGACGCGTGCGCGCAGCGCGCGCAGGAGCTGTACGGCCTGATCTGCGACGAGCTCGTGCGTGTGTCGAGCCCCGAGGCGGCGGAGCTGACGAAGCTGCTGGAGAACATCTTTCGCTCGGTGAACATCGCGCTGGTGAACGAGCTGGCGATGTTGACGGACCGCATGGGTATCGACATCTGGGAGGTGGTGGACGCGGCGGCGAGCAAGCCGTACGGGTTCATGCGCTTCGAGCCGGGGCCGGGGATGGGTGGTCATTGCCTGCCCGTCGATCCTTTTTATTTGAGCTGGCGTGCGCGTGAGTTCGACATGGCGACCGAGTTCATCGAGCTGGCGGGCAAGGTCAACCAGCAGATGCCCTACCACTGCGTCGCCAAGGCGCAGCGCGCGCTGAACGACAGGGGCATGTCGGTGAAAGGCGCTCGCATCGCGGTCGTGGGTGTCAGCTACAAGCCCGGGGTGGGCGACGTGCGCGAGTCGCCTGCGCTGAAGATCATCTCGCTGCTCAAGGAGCTGGGCGCGGAGGTGCTCTACCACGACCCGCACGTGGCGAGCCTGCCGGAGCTCGCGCTCACGAACACCCCGTTCGAGCAGATCCTCGCGGACACCGACCTTGCGCTGATCGTCACCGCTCACCCGGGTGTCGACCACGAGCTGATCGCGCGTCGAGCACGCCTGGTGCTCGACCTGCGCGGCGTCACGCGCGCGTCGAGCACCGCCAACGTTGTGCGGCTGTGAACGCGGACCGAGGGACGGGGGCGACGGATGTCCCGCAGGCGCCCGGACCGCTGCTGGGGGAGGGAGTGGTCGTGGGGGAGGGCGTCTCGTTCGGCGCCTACGTGGTCGTGCATGCGGGCACGGTGATCGGCGATGGCTGCGCGATCGAGGACCACGCGGTGCTGGGCAAGCGTCCGCGACTGGCGCGCCACTCGAGCGCGCGGGGTGAGGTGCCTGCGCTGGAGCTCGCGGCGCGGGTCAGCGTGGGCGCGGGCGCAGTCGTGTTCGCGGGAGCGAGCGTCGGGCCCGACGCGATCCTCGGCGACCAGACGTTCGTGCGTGAGCGCGCGCGGATCGGCGAGGGCTCGGTGATCGGCCGCGGCAGCGTCGTCGACAACGACGTCGTCGTCGGCGCGCGGGTGCGCGTGCAGACGAACGTCTACCTGACCGCGTTCACACTGATCGAGGACGACGTGTTCGTTGGCCCGGGCGCGATCACCACCAACGATGACACGATGGCGCGGCACGGGGACGAGACGCCCGTCCGGGGAGCAAGGCTGCGCCGCGCGTGCAGGGTGGGCGGCGGCACGGTGCTCACGCCGGGAGTTGAGATCGGCGAGGAGGCGTTCGTGGCGGCCGGCGCGGTGGTCACGCGCGACGTTCCCGCGCGGGCGGTGGTGATGGGGGTGCCGGCGCGTGTGGTGCGCGAGGTGGGCGAGGGGGATCTGCTCGAGCGCTGGCGTTAGGTGCTATGGCCGCATCCCTCATGCGAGGCGGCCATAGTGCTTCCCACGCTCATCTTGCGTCGGCGGAGGCCAGCCGCGCTGCTCGAATCAATCTTGTTCGGGAGCAGCAGTGGGTAGGGGCATCTCGGTGGAGATAGGGCGTGGTTTGACTCTTTTTCGGTGAAACCACCGCAGCAGCCCAAGCGAGGGTCCCGTCGGTACGCTGACGGGGCGAATTCCGGACGGTGCTGGCAGGGGAGGCGGCTTTTCCATGCGTCTGAGTCTAGCCACCCTCAAGTCACCGAGACCAGTCCGTAGACGACCGCAAGCAGGACGGGTGCACCAACCGCGACGGCAAGAGCTTGTCGGCGGAGCTCGAGGCCTTGATGGTTGAGCCGCGTCGTGGCAGCCAGATCCGCGAGCAACTGCGCGAGATAGTCGGAGTGAGCAAGAGGCTCCCGGCGACGGCGAAGAAGCTGAGCAACCCAAAGAGCTTGGTGTCGAGTGCGGTATCAGCCTGCACCTGCGCCGAAAGCTCCTCGTAGCACGCGTACACAGCACTACGCAAGTTCTCTACGACCATATTGGGCACGGCTGGCACCGTACGCGTCGCTTGAGATGAAACGCTCCCGCGTGGCTGTTAGGCCAGTGTGGCTCGCGTTGCCACAACCACCTCGCTGGCCTGCTCGCGTGTGAGCACGGGGCTCATCGGAATCGCCAGGTGCGTGCGCGCGGCGTGCTCGGTGGCGGGCAGCTCGACGCCGGCGGCCCACCCGAGCATCGGCGCCTGGCGGTGCACGGGGGTGCGGTAGTACGGCTTGTGGCCGATGCCCGCGGCCGCGAGCGCGGCTTCGAGGCGCTCGACCTGCGGGTCGCTGATGACGTACAGGTGCCAGGCAGGCGCGGCTCCAGCGGTCGGCTGGGGCAGCGCGACGAGTTCGCCGAGCCCGGCCTCTTCGTAATGGCACCCGGCGCGGCGGCGGCCGTCCGCCCACGCATCCAGGTGTGGCAGTTGCACGCGCAGGATCGCCGCCTGCAGCTCGTCCAGGCGCGAGTTGTAGCCGATCTGCTCGTAGGTGACCTTGTCGTGGGAGCCGTGGAAGCGCAGCGTGCGCACGCGTTCGGCGAGCTGCTCGTCGCCGGTGGTGATCATGCCGCCGTCGCCGAAGCAGCCCAGGTTCTTGGACGGGAAGAACGAGAACGTCGCCGCGGTCCCGAGCGCGCCCGGGCGCTCCTCGCCGACCGTGGAGCCGGCAGCCTGGGCCGCGTCCTCGAGCACGGGCACGCCCAGCGCCTCGATCTCCGCGATCGGAGCCACGTTGCCGAACAGGTGCACCGCGATGACGGCCTTCGTGCGAGGCGTGAGCGCTGCGCGGACCGTGTCAGCCGTTACGCAGTAGGTCTGCGGGTCGATGTCGCAGAATATTGGCGTGGCGCCCGTCGGCGGGATCGCCTCGGCAGAGGCGTAGAACGTGAACGACGGCACCACCACCTCGTCGCCTGGACCGACGCCCATCGCGCGCAGCGCGATCGTGATCGCCTCCGTGCCGTTGGCCACCCCAACGGCGTGTCCGGCGCCGCAGTAGGCCGCGAACTCCGCCTCGAACGCGCTCACCTCTGGGCCGAGGATGTAGCGCTCGGAGTCGAGCACTCGCGCGACCGCCGCACGCAGCTCCTCGCGCAGGCCATGGACCGGCGTCGAGGTGTCGAACAGCTCCACCCCCATCGTGCTCAGCGCGGCGCCAGCAGCTCGAGGTCGGCGCGCGTCATCAGCCGGATCAGCTCCTCGAAGCTCGTCTGCGGCTTCCAGCCCAGGTCGCGCTCGGCCTTCGAAGGGTCGCCGATCAGATGGTCCACCTCGGCGGGCCGCACGAACGCCGGGTCGATCGTCACATACCGCTCGAAGTCGCCGAGCCCCGCCTCGTCGAACGCGACCTCGCAGCACTCGCGCACCGAGTTGGCCTTCCCCGTCGCGATCACATAGTCCTCGGCGACGTCACGCTGGAGCATCAGCCACATCGCTTCCACGTAGTCCTTGGCGTAGCCCCAGTCGCGTTCGGCGTCGAGGTTGCCCAGGCGCAGCTCCTTCGCGAGGCCGTGCTTGATCGCGGCGGCGTGCCAGGTGATCTTGCGGGTGACGAACTCCAGGCCCCGGCGGGGGGAGTTGGAGATCACGACGCGGCCGACACCGGCGCAGAAGACGCCGCTCTCGGTCTCGATATCGAAGGTCCATTCATCGTCGGGGACGAGTGCAGCGGCGATCCGCCTAACCTCGGCCGGGTTCTTGCGCAGGTGCTGGCCCTTCGCGCCCACCCTCACGGCCGATGCAAGATTCAGCTGATAGTAGGTCTTCTCGCCACGCTGCTCGACATATACCGATGCCGGCTGATCGTTGACGTGGTACATCCAGCACAGGCCCTGGGCGAGAACCGCGCTGTTCGTCTTGATGGACGCGCCGTTGCCTCGCTTGAGACCGTCGCCCTTGTAGTAGCCGTCGAGGAACGCTTGCTGGACCTCTTGGCTCGCATTCAGGACCACCGGAGGAACCTGCTTGAGGCCCGTCGGTGTGTACAGCTGCTCTCGCAGCCACGGCATGACGGAGCGGCTTCCCCTGAAGTCCACACGCTCAACAGAGGCGTTCTCGTCCCAGCCGGAGGTCACCGACCGTTCATTGGAGTTGCCGAGGAACAGCTGCGACCAAAGCGAGG
>JBEKGK010000100.1:0-25877 GCA_050012835.1 Solirubrobacteraceae bacterium
GGCGGAGGGCGTGAACATCGACATGATCTCGACGTCGCCGATCAAGATCTCGTGCGTGATCGACCGCGACCGTGTGCCGGACGCGGTGCAGGCGCTGCACAGCGCGTTCGAGCTCTCCGGCGAGGGCACCGTCGCCGTCGAATAGGCGGGCTCACAGGCCGCCATATGTCACAATCCCTATGCATGGCTCCGCGTTCCGGGGGATTCGGGAGCTCTTGTTCCGATCATGCGTACCAAAAGACCACGTCGCTACGTCGCTCGCCACTGGTTGCTGCTGGCGCGGCCGCTGCTGCGCTACAGCCGGGGCCGCGACGCCTACGTGCTGCGGATCGTGGGCGGCCGTTTCGGGCCGGTCCTGCGCCCGGACCGCCGTCTGATGCGCCGCTCGCGGGCATTCGACGGCGTCGACCGGCGCCGCGCAAGCGCCGCCTAGCATCAGCCGCGGGTTTCGATGTTTAGGGGGGACGGCTCCGCCGTCCCGGGTGCGTGCGCGCGGCTGACCCGTGGAGCGGTGGCCGGCGCGGCTGCGGGCCGCGCCGTCATTGGACGATTACGCATGATAGAGTAGACGTTTACGCAGCATAGTTTGGACGTTTACGCTGCTCGATAGCCTTATGAGGACTCTCCATCCGCGCTATCTCCGTCCCTTGCTGCTCGAAGCTTTGGCCGACACGCGGGTTGTGTTCGTCGCGGGGGCGCGTCAGGTCGGCAAGACAACGCTCACTCGAGAAATCGCCGTCGGCGAGCATCCGATGACGATCTTGAGCCTCGATGAGGCGGCGACTCGCGACGCGGCGTCCCGCGATCCAGAGGGCTTCCTTGCGGAGCTTTCCGGGCCTGTCCTGATCGATGAGGTCCAGCATGCGCCGGAGCTGCTGCTGGAGATCAAGCGCGCGGTCGACAAGGACACGACCCCCGGCCGGTTTCTCCTGACGGGCTCCGCCAACATCCTGACCTCGAAGAAGATCAAGGACGCGCTCACCGGGCGCATCGAGACGCTGAATCTCTGGCCACTGGCGCAGAGCGAGATCCGAGGCGGTCGGGTCAACTTCGCCGATGCCTTGTTCGCTGGCACGCCGCCGCAGCTCAGCGGCTGCGCCGTGGGCCGGGATGCCTTCACGTCGATCGTCGCCGCGGGAGGCTACCCCGAAGCGCTCTTGCGCACGGGCCGTCGGCGCGAGCGCTGGTTTGAGAGCTACATCGAAAGCACTCTCGACCGCGACCTGCGCGACATCTCCGATGCGATCAAGATCGAGGAGATGCCGAGGCTGTTGCGTCTGATCGCAACCCAGGCCGCCAACCTCCTGTCTTATAGGAACGCGGCGGGGCGCCTGAGCTTGAGCACCGAAACGGTCAAGGCTTACGTGGCGATCTTGGAGCAGCTGTTTCTCGTCAGGAGACTGCAAGCCTGGCGGCCGGGTCTGGGGACGCGCGAGGCGAGCACTCCAAAGGTCTATGTCGTCGACTCGGGCCTGCTCGCACACCTACTGGGCGCCGACGAGACGCGGGTCGCTCTCGACGACCAGATCACCGGCAAGATCTTGGAGAACTTCGTGGCCATGGAGGTCGTCAAGCACCTGGGCTGGTCAACCAATCGCGTTCGCCTCTACCACTATCAACGCGACCGTGAAGACGTGGACCTGGTCCTGGAGCGCGCCGACGGCCAGATCGTGGCAATCGAGGTCAAGGCGCGCGCGACTATCGCAAGCCAGGACTACAAGTGGCTGGTCAAGCTCCGCGAGCGTCGCGGCTCCCGTTTTGTGGCCGGCGTCGTCATCCATCCTCGGGAGCAGACGATCCCTTTGGGAGATCGCCTCTGGGCTCTGCCGATCGACGCCCTGTGGGCGTGATCCGGCGCGATGAGCCTCGGAGCCGCGCCGCGCGAGCGCGCAGCGGCTTGACGACAGACTTCTGAACGCGTTCTTACATATTAACTCTTGTGCTTTGCACACGGATGATGTGCAATACGGTCGGCAGCGTAGTCACGTGGGGGGGGCTATGGTCGCGACGGCAAACACGACTGCGCTGATGTCTTGGCCCTCATATGACACATATTTGACCATCGATCGCCGGAGTGGCCTTGCGAAGCTGGCCGATGGGCACTCGGCGAGGAGCTATGGATAGCGAGATCGCAGACTTGGCAGCACCCCCGCTCCGGGATCGCCGGTTGCGTGTGAGCCGCCGTCTTGGCACGATCGGCACGCTCCGATCGCGAGCGACGGCGACCGACGCGGCGAGGGGATCGGCGTCGCGGATGCTGCGCGACTCGATCTTCCGCAGGATGCTGCTGGCGGCGGATGCGCTCGCGATCACGGCTGCGTTCCTGCTGACGATGGCGGTGTCCTCCGGATCGCCGCAGCTGATGTGGGCGGGCATCGCGGGCCTGCCGATCCTGCTGGTCGGGGCCAAGGTCTCGGGGCTGTATGACCGGGACGACGCGTTGCTGCGCAAGACGACGCTCGATGAGGCTCCGAAGCTCTTCCAGGTGGCCACGATGTGTGCGCTGGGGGCGTGGCTCACGGCGGGGCTGATCGTCTCCACGTCACTCGATCGCCACCAGGTGCTGTTCCTGTGGCTGGCGCTCGCCGTGCTGCTGATCGTGACGCGCACGCTCGCGCGCGCGATCGCGCTGCGGGTCGCGCCCGCGGAGCGCTGCCTGTTCATCGGCGATGTGGCCTCAGCCAGGACGATCCGCTCGAAGCTCACCGACCACGGTGGCATCAACGCGAATCTGGTTGCCCATCTCGACCTTGACGATGTCGAGCCATGGTCGACCGACGCCCGCTCGGGCGCCAAGCTCGCGGAGGTTCGCGATCTGGCGCAGAAGCTCGACATCCACCGCGCGATCGTGGCGCCGCGGAGCGCCGACGCCAGCGAGGTGCTCGATCTCGTGAGGACGCTGAAGGCGGTGGGCGTGCGGGTCAGCGTCCTGCCGCGCCTGCTGGAGGCGATCGGCTCATCGGTCGAGTTCGACGAGCTCGACGGCGTGACGGTGATGGCCGTGAGGCGCTTCGAGCTCGCGCGCTCGTCGGTGGTGATCAAGCGGTCCTTCGACCTGGTTTGCGCGTCGCTCGGGCTGCTGGCGGTCTCACCTCTGCTGATCGCTGTGATGGTCGCGATCAAGCTCGACAGCCACGGCTCGATCTTCTTCCGCCAGTTGCGTGTCGGTCGTCACGGCAAGCGCTTTCACATCGTCAAGTTCCGCACGATGGTTCCCGACGCCGAGGTGCTGAAGGACTCCCTGCGTCATCGCAACGAGGCGCACGACGGGCTCTTCAAGATCGCCGACGACCCGCGGATCACACGCGTGGGCCGGTTCCTGCGCAAGACCGCGCTGGATGAGATGCCGCAGCTGCTGAACGTGCTCAAAGGTGAGATGAGCCTGGTGGGCCCGCGCCCGCTGGTCGTCGAGGAGGATCGGCGCGTGGAGGGGTGGCATCGTCGACGCTTGGAGCTGACGCCGGGGATGACCGGGCATTGGCAGATCCTCGGGCCGACGCGTGTACCGCTGGCCGAGATGGTCGCGATCGACTATCTGTACGTCGCCAACTGGTCGCTGTGGACCGACGCCAAGATCCTGATGAGGACCGTTCCTCATGTGCTGCGGGGTCGAGGCTCATGAGCCTGCGCGCGACCGCTTCGAGCGACTGAGCGTCGCGGTCTTCGCGCCGCTTTGTTTGACAGGCGAGAATCGTGTCCGATACTGGCCGAAAGCTCGATGTTTGCGGGTTTCTAACACGTTTCTAACGCAAATGTGAACAGCCACGCAACAACTGTCCGCTTAGCTTCACCGCGTACACGTTTTGTCCACGGACCACGGAGGGGACATGGGGAGCATCACAGCAGACACGCGCAGCGCACAGCGGGGATCTCGATCATGACCGCTGCGCCAGACGTCACGAGAGGCGCGCCGCCGGAGCGACCAGAGGAGCCGCACTACGGGCTGATGGCGCCGCACGGCCGCGGCAGTCGCGAGAGCCTGTCCACGCCGGGGCTGGTGTCGCAGGCGGTCAAGCGCGCGCAGCAGGGCGATCGCCAGGCGCTCGGCTTCCTGTACGCACGCTATGCCGACAACGTGTGCGGCTACGTGCGCAGCATCGTGCACGACCAGCACGAGGCCGAAGACATCACCCAGCACGTGTTCGCCAAGCTGATCCAGGTGATCGGCAAGTACGAGGAGCGCGACGTGCCGTTCTTCGCGTGGATACTGCGGGTCTCGCGCAACGTCGCCGTCGACCACATCCGCCGCCAGCGCGCGATCCCCGTCGAGGAGGTCAGGGTCGTCGACGAGGGCGGCGGCGGGCCGGAGGACGGTGAGCGCATGAACGATCTCAAGGAGGCGCTGGCGATGCTCCCGCCCGACCAGCGCGAGGTGCTCGTGCTGCGGCACTTCGCGGGCCTGTCGCCGACCGAGATCGCCGAGCGCACCGGTCGCTCGGAGGGCTCCGTGCACGGCCTGCATCACCGTGGGCGCCGTGCGCTGACGGCCGAGCTGAGCAGTCGCGGGGCCGCGCCTGCGACCGTGCACGCGTGTTGCGCTCAGGACGAGGCGTCGTCGGGATAGAGACTGCGGGAGATCCGCCGGGAGATGCGCCCGCTGTCGACGTCCGCGAGGTAGTACTGCAGCGCGAACGACGCCAGCTCCTCCACCGAGACCCCCATGCGGGCGCTCTCCTGCTCGATCGCCTCCCACGCGAAGCCGCGCAGCCGGATGGTGACGCTGCGATCGCCCTCGACCGTCCGGTCCCCACCCGTCTGCGGGCCGCTCACTTTTGGCTTCGATCTGATGACAGGACACTTCCATTCAACGGTACGCACCCGCAAGCGCTCACGCCGGAGGGTCCCTGAAAGGGGACCAAAAAAGGCTGGTCATCGAATGATGTCAACTTTGATCGCGCGCGGGCGCTACAGCCGCGGTCGTGCCAGATCCGCCGGTGTGAAGTCCGGGTCGTGGCCGAACGTGCGCCGGAGCCTGGAGCGCAGCGCGCCGTAGCGCCGCACGGCGTCGCTGCGGCGTCCCTGCATGATGTCGAGTTCCATCAGGCGGCGGTGCACGTCTTCGTCGAACGGCTGCAGCGTCGCCAGGCGCTCGAGCGCGCGCGCGGCGCCGTCGAGCACGCGCAGCTCGAGGCGGATGTCAGCCAGGCGGCGCAGTCCTATGCAGGCGAGATCGTGCAGGCGAGAGCGCTCGGGCATCGCCCACTCGGCGTATGGCAGGTCGGCGAGGAAGTCGCCGCGATAGAGCGCCAGGCCCCGCTCGATCTCCGTGGCGCCGGCCTGCGGGTCGAGCTCTGCGGTCCTCAGCCCGGCGCTGACGTGCGCTTCGAACTGATCGGCGTCGATCTCCATGTGGTCGAGCTCCAGCCGGTATGTGCTGGAGCGCGCGAGCACGAACGTGGAGGGCTCGCGACAGCCGCGCTGGGGCTCGAGCTTGCGCCGCAGCGCGTGGATGTAATAGCGCACGCTCGCGCCGACCGTGTACTCGGCTCCTCCCGGCCAGATGCTCTCCCCGATCTCATCGACGGTCACCGCGCGCTGGCGCTCGGCGAGCAGGTACTTCAGCAGCTGCCCCGTGCGCTGGTCCAGCCACGCTCCGCCGATCGGCCCCTCCAGCGATTCCACCGCGGTGCCGCCGAGCGTGCGTATGCGCAGGCGCGGTCCGGCCATCCAGTGCGGGCTGGTGCGCCGGCGCCGGTCGCCGGCGACACCCGGTCGCAGCTGCAGCACCACGCGAGCGTCGCGCCCGTCGATCACTCCGGTGGTCACCCACATCGGAGTCGCGCCCGCGGGCGAGAGGATGTCCACGCGGATCTCCGGCAGCGCGGCCTTGCGCTGCAGCGCGAGGTCGGTCACGCACGCCGCCTCGAGCACCGTGTCCGGCGTCCGGCAGCCCAGCAGCGAACAGCACGTGAGCCCCGTCTCGGGCAGGCCCAGCGCGTGGATCAGCCGCGTCGCCTCGTCGTTGCGGCACACCACCCTTCCACCGCGATCGAGCACCAGCAGGCCATACGGGAACGCGTTGAACGCCTCGAGCTCCAGCGACGGGCGCGCACGCGCCGTGCCGCCGTCGTAGCGATGAAGCTGGGCCCCCTCAACTGTCGCCATAAATCAGCTCTTACATTAATTGCCCACGCGATCCGCTGCGATCGGTGGAATATGTCAAAAATAAATCCATCACTAACTCGTTATCAAGATACGATCACAGCGAGTGACGGAAGGCGACAAATGTACTACATCGACAGTACGATGTGGCATGTCTCACCAATAAACTCAGCCTTACTCATTCATAGGACAGGGTCGTTGTGAGCGAGGAGAAAACGGTGACGACTGCGCTGCACAGCGGCTATCCTGACGGGCGTGGGGGTTGACTGCGCATGAGGCGCCCCGCACTGCTCGTGGCGCTGCTGCTCGCGGTGGGCCTCTTGGCGACCGCGCTCGCGCTGAGAGGCCGTGAAGGCAACACTCAGTTCGTAGCCCAGCAACAGGGTCTGCTGCCGGTGAGCGCGGTCGCGCTGCAGCGGCTGATCCTCACCACCAGCGACCCGCGCCCGGGGCATGGCGGTCGCGCGGCCGGCGTGCGCTGCGTCTCCGCGCACCCGAGCGCGCTGGGCAACCCGTGGACGTGCGTCGTGCGCTATCCGCGGCTGCCGCGCGTTCGCTTCGCGGTGGACGTCCACGCCGACCGCTCGATCTCCGGCGTGGGTCATCCCGAAGGCAGCGCCGGCGGCACCGCGCTGAGCGTCAGCGGCTGCTGCGTGCTCGCGCCGTAGGGGCCGCAGAGTGGGGCCGAGCGGCGCCAGAGCGGGCGGGCGGGGCCGCCGGCGCAGCGCTGTCAGTCAGTCCAGCTCGTCGCGCAGCTTGCGCAGGGCGCGGTAGATGCGCCCCTCGACGGCGCTCTCGCCGTCGCCGACGATGCGGGCAACGTCGCGCAGCTTCAGGTCGGCGCCGAAGCGCAGCGCGAGCACCTCGCGCTCCTGCTCGCTGAGCCCCGCCATCGCCCTGTGCAGCTGCTCGCGAGCCTCCACGCCCGCGAGCTCGACGTCGGGCCCGTGCGGCGCGGCGCCGGCGCCGACGGTCTGCAGCACGCGGTCCTCGTGCGTGCGCCGGCGCGCGTGGTCGCGCAGCAGGTTCAGCGCGATCGTGTACAGCCAGCGCCGCTCGCTGCCCCGCCGCGGGTCAAAGCGCGCGCGCGAGCGCAGCACGCGCTCGAACGTGTCCGACAGCAGGTCCTCGGCGAGCGCGCGGTCGCCGGTGCGGTAGACGAGGAACGAGAACAGTCGCCCGCCGTGCTCCTCGAACAGGCGCTCGAAGGTGTCCTGGCGCATCTGCCTGCCGACGGTCACGGCGGGCGGGGCCAGACGGCGCGCGGAGGCGCGGCGGGCGACGCGTGCGGCGGGCGCTGTTGTCAGTTCGTGGGCCATTGATCTTTCGTTGTCGGGTTGGTGAAGGAGCCCGCGACGCTCCGGGGGCGGTTGGAGGGGTCTCGCCTCCGGAGCGTCGCGGCTGCTATCGCGTGACTAGACGTGCTCCCTCATGCGTGCCTGGATTCCGATCAGGCCGTGCATAGGTGGTAGGTGTGGCGGGCGGTGACGGTCTTGCCGTCGCTGAGCGTGACCGACACTTCGATCGTGGTCGCGCCCTTGGAGCACGGCAGGTTGACCAGTTCGATGTGCGAGGAGGCCGCTTTGCCCTTGAGCAGCTTCACGCGCTTGCCGTCGACCCTGACGATGACCTTGCTCAGCTTCGCGCCACGCGGGACGTTGACGTGGATCTTGATGCGGCGCTTGCTGGTGGCCGGCTTGATCGTCTTGGAGTCGAGCACGCCGCTGGTCGGCGTGGCGCTCACGGTCGTGTAGTAGTTGACGACGTTGGTGCCGCCGTTGTTGATGGTCGTGTTGTTGATGGTGGTGTTGTTGATTTCGTTGTTGAAGCTGTTTTCGTTGCAGTTGTCGTTGTTGTTGCCGTTGTTGCTGCCGTTGTTGTTGCCGCCGCCGTTGTTGCCGCTGCCATCGCCGTTGTTGTTGCCGACGTCGCAGTTGTTGCCGTACTGGGCGACGGCGGCGTTGCCCGGCGAGCCTCCTGCGCCCTGGTTGGCAAGCACGCCGCCGGTGGTGGCCACCAGCAGGCCGGCCGTGAGGCCGGCGACGGCCAGGCGGCGCGTGCCCACGCGCCCGCGTGTCGACTTGACGCGCGCCATCGCGCTCGTCTTGATCCGGTCGAGCTCGAGCGGGCTGGCCTCGGCGCGCTCGGCGCGCAGGCGCTGAGCGACGCCCTCCACATCATCCTGGGTGTGTGCGTCGTTCTTACGCCGCATTTGGGTCTCCTTGCGTCCTTGGATCTCGGTTGGCGAAAAATGCCTTCCATCCAGATACGAACGGGCGGCGCGTTTTCCGACACGCAGGGCGATCGCTCGCGCTCATACGGTGGTGATGGCGAACTTGCCGGAGTCGAGGGCTTCGCCGCGCAGGCGCGGCGCGGCGAGTTCCCACTGGCGCGGGTCGCGCGAGCGCAGCCGTCGCAGGGCGTTGCGCAGGCCGGGCTCGAGCGGGTTCAGGGCGATCGCGCGCGCGATCGCGGCGTGCGGGTCAAGGCCGGCGCCGGCGCGCGCGACGGCCAGCCAGAACTGGTCTTCCCAGCTGTGCGGCTCGAGCGCTGCGGCTTCTGCCATCGCGGGCACGGCGGACTGGGCGAAGCCCTGCTCCAGGTCGCAGATGCCGACGATCGTGTATGCCTGCGGGCGCCTGGCCGACAGCGACAGCGAGGCGAGCGCGTCGCGCTTGGCGGAGGGGCAGTCGCCGCGCGCGAGCGCCTGCGCGCCGCTGTGCAGGCGCGCGTAGGAGGTGCTCGCGAGCAGCGGCGCGAGCGCGAGCGCGAGCCATCCGAGCGCCACCAGCGTGCGCGCGGCGGGCAGGCCGCTGAGCCCGACGCGCCCGTCGCGCGGACGCGCGAGCGCGAGCCCGGCGAGCACGAACACGCCGAGCGTGACCGCGGGCATCTGCCAGTCCCAGTCGAAGGCCTGGTGGATCGCCCACGCGAGCGCGACCGCGAACAGCGCCGCATACAGCGCGCGGTCGGGGCCGCGCACGCGCGCGGCTAGCCCGCCGAGCACGCCGAGCACGACGAGCACGATCAGCGCGAAGCCGACGAGGCCGAGCTCGGCGAGGCTCTGCAGGTACAGCGAGTGCGCGTCGACGACGTACAGCCCTTCGCTGCGGTAGCTGGTGTAGTAGAGCTGGTAGGTGCCGGCGCCGGTGCCGCGCAGCTTCTGCGTGTCGTAGATGCGCACTGCTGCCTTCCACAGCGACAGGCGCCCGTTGTTGGTGACCTGCGAGAGCCGGTCGCGCGTCTGCGTGGCGCGGCCGCCGGTGTTGACGTGCACGAAGTCGTGGTACTGGCGCTGGGCGTAGCCGTAGCCGCCGAGCGCGAGCGCGACCGCCACGACGAGCGCCGCGCCCGACGCGCCGGCGATCGCGCGCGCGCGCGCAGAGGGCGGGGTGCGCACGAGGCGCAGCCGCGCCAGCCGGCGATCGAGCGCCGCGAGCGCGGCGCGCAGCGCGCCGGCGCCGAGCATGCACAGGCCGACGACGATCGCCACGTGGCGGCCCTGGGCGACGGCGGCCGGGCTCGTGGGGTGGGTGCTGGCCAGCAGCGTCGCGTCCCACGCCGAGCGCACCGCGAGCGCGCAGGGCGCCGCGGCGGCGAGCAGCGCCGCGGGCAGCGTGTGCGCGCGCGTGAGCACGCAGTAGGCGAGCAGGCCGATGACGGTGACGCCGAGCGAGCCGCGCGAGAACGTCAGCAGCAGCGTCGCCGCGAGCGCGGGCAGCACGGCGGCGGCGAGCACGCGCACGCTCCAGTGCCCGCGGGCGTCGGCGCTCAGGTGGAAGGCGAGGATCAGCGCGATCGCGGCGATCATGCCCTCGGCGTTCCAGTAGGTCAGCGGGTAGTTCAGGCGGTCGGCGTAGAAGCTGCTGGCCGTCGGCCACACGTGCGGCAGCACCCGCGAGAGCAGCCCGATCAGGCACACCGCCACGAGCGTGGCGAGCACCGCGTACAGCAGGCGGTCGGCGCGCGCGCGTGTGTAGCGCAGCGAGCCGAACAGCGCGAGCGCGAGCACGTACAGCAGCGTGGTGTCGTAGCTGTCGATCGCGCGCGCGGTGGCGTGCGACCACAGCACCGAGCACAGCCCCCACGCGGCGTACAGCGCGAGCGCGCCGAGCGGCACGGCGAGCGTGCGGCTGAAGCCCTCGAACGGCCGCGCGGCGAGCGTGGTGCGCAGCACGAGCGCCTGCGCGAGCAGCACGTCGACGATGCCGGTGGCGCTGGGGAAGTAGCCGCCGGCGTTGAACGACAGGTACGCGAGCGCGGCGACGGGCAGCGCCAGCAGCGCGACCCAGCCGGCGGCTTCCAGGGGCTGGGCGCGTTCGCGCGCGGCGCTCGCGTCGAGCGCGCCCGCGCTCGCGCCCGCGCCGAGCGGCAGCGCTTCAACCGACACGGCGCGACCCGCCTGCGCGACCCCCGCGTGGGACTCCAGCCATACGAGTTCAACGCGCGCGCGGGACTCGTTTTTGCGCGTCGCACGCGTCCCGCGCGGCTGGCCGGCGGCCCGCGCGACCGGCTGCCGGCGCGCTCAGCCGCGACTCCACCCCCACGCGCGCCGCGGGCGCAGCTGCTCGAGCGCTCCGGGCGGCGGGGGCGGGATCTCACCGCCGGCGAGGATCGCGGCGGGCACGCCGGCGGTGAGCCATGCGGCGAGCGGCTGCAGGCCGGCGTGAGCGAGCTCGGCGGCGATCCCGGGCGGCCGGCCCGAGTGATCGTGGGCGTCGGAGGCGACGTTGTGGACGAGCCCGTCGCGCACGAGCGCGAGCGCGAAGCGGCGCACCTGCGCGCCGAAGCGCCCGACGAGCGAGCCGGCGGTGATCGACGTGAGCACGCCGGCGCGCACGAGCGACTCCAGCACGGCGCGGTCGCGGTGAAACGCGGGGCAGCGCTCGGGGTGGGCGAGCACGACGCGGTGCCCGCGGCGCACGACGTCGAGCACGAGCGAGTCCACGCCGGTGGCGGCGGGCGTGTAGGGCGGCTCGATCAGCAGCCACGGGCCGCCCCCGAGCGCGAGCTGTGAGAGCTGCTCGGGCTCCAGCTCGAGCGCGCTCGTGAGCGCGATCTCGGCGCCGGCGCGGACCTCGACGGCGATCGCCTCGGCGGCCAGGCGCGCGTTCAGCCGCTCGACCGCGCGCGCGATCGTGGCGGCGTCGTTGGGGTAGCGCGCGCTGACGTGCGGCGTGGCGACGAGCGTGCGCGTGCCGGCGGCGCCGGCGGCGCGCGCGAGCGCCAGCGAGCCCTCGATCGACGCGGGGCCGTCGTCGATGCCGGGCAGCACATGGCAGTGCAGGTCGATCACCTGGCGGCGAACGTTACGAGGCGCCGCCTGCGCGCGCCGGCGCGGAGCGCGGGCGGCGACGCTCACGCCGAGCTGACGCCGCGGCGATCGATCCCGTCGAAGCGCTGCCTGCGAAGGCGCCGGCGACGGTCGGCGCGCAGCACCGGCCCGGCGGAGTTGCCGATCACGCGCAGCACGAACGCTTCGCGCGTGATGCTGTAGCGCAGCAGCGGCCTGAGGATCAGCAGGCGGTGCCTTGGCATGTATCGGCGCGGCCGTGCGACTGAACGCATGTGTCTCCTATCCCCGTGTGGTCCCTACTGCCAATACGAACGGGGCGCGACCTTTCCGACGCGCGCGCGGATTTTCTTGCCAACCCTTCGGCTACTCGTGGTACTTGGCGATCAGCTTGAGCTGAGGCTCGGTCTGCGAGACGAGGTCCAGCATCTGGCCCTGGTCGTCGGAGATCTCGATAAGCCGGTGTTCGCCGCGCTCGCTAACGACGGTCCCGCTGGTTCCAGCAGGCCAATTACCGGCCGGGTACAGCAGCTCGACAACGTCGTTCTCACGGATTGCCTGCTTGACGGTTGCCATGGCTCCTCCAGGTTAGACCTTGATGTAGGCGGAGGCAGGGTCGCGGCGACGCTTTCTAACGTCTTATTGGCGTTCGTCAATAAACGCCGATAAGAGCTCAGCGCTCCTGCCCGTGGGTCGCTCGCAGGTACTGCGCGAAGCGGGGCACGGTGAAGTCGATGAAGCCGCGCCGCGGGCTCCAGATCAGCTCCTTCTCGATCAGCTCTTCGCGCACGACGGACGCTCCGCCGATGTTGGCGTAGCCGGCGGCGTGGGCGGCGTCGGCGGTCTTGTACGGGCCGTCGCCGAGGCTCGAGATGGCGATCAGGTAGCGCTGCTCGGCGTCGGTGGCGAGCTCGAACGCGGGGCCGAAGAAGCCACGGTCGAGGCTGTCGTCGACGATCTCTTCGACGATGTGCACGTGCTCGGCTGTGATCGGTGGATCGTCGATCTCGTCCCACAGCACGCGCCCGTACTCCTGCAGGAAGTAGGGATAGCCGCCGGACTGCTCGACGACCAGGTCGACGGCCGGCTTCTGCAGCTTGACGCCCTGCAGCCCGGCCGGTCCCACGAGCGCGAGCCTGGCCTCGGCGACGGACAGCTGCCCGAGCGTGTGGTAGGAGAACAGGCGCGGCGCGTAGGGCTTGGCGGCCCGCAGCAGCGTCGGCAGCGTCGGCAGCCCGGCTCCGGCGAGCGCGACCGGCAAATCGCGCTGGCTGACGCGATGCAAGGCCATGCAGATCGCGCCGAGCGAAGCGGTGTCGAGATTCTGCATCTCATCGATCAGGAACAGAGCGCCCGTTGCGCCCGCGCGCGCCACCTCGCCGATCTCGACCAGCAGGTCGGCCAGGTCCTGCTCGATGTCGCCGGTGTCGGCGCTCCCGGCTGCGGCGTCTACGTCCAGCTGCAGTCTGATGCCCGCAGGCCCTGCGAGCGAGAACGACTTGACGACCGACAGCGCAGCCTTGGCGCGGTCCTTCATCCGCTGGCGCAGGCTCATGCTGCGCAACAGGCGCAGCGCCAGGCGCGCCATGCTCGTACGAAAGTCGGCGTTGCTTCCAACCTCCTGCACGCCTGTCGAGAACCACTCGGCTTCCCCGGCGAGGATGTCGAATTCGAGCAGCAGCACCGTCTTCCCGATGCCTCTCAGGCCGGCGAAGATCATGTTGCGCTCGTGGCGCCCGTCGCTCAAGCGCTCGAGCAGCAGCGCGAAGTTCTCCAGATCAGCGTCGCGACCGGCGAGCTTCGCGGGCCGCTTGCCTGCCCCAGGGGTATACGGGTTCGTGCTCCGCTTCATCGGCTCTATCGAGAGTTATTGACGATCGCCAATATATATCGATAGAAGCCCAAACTGCTCAGCGGATCAGGATCGGCTGGCTATAGTTGGGCCCGGAGAGGAACGCCGGTGCGGCGGCTTCTACAGCGATCCGGGCGCAGCGACCCAGCGGCTCTCGAAGCCAAGCACTTTGCTGAGCGTGTCGAAATGCCCGTCGTAGTGCAGCACACCCACGTTCTGCCGCGCGGCCGTCGCGGCGATCAGCGCGTCCTGGAATGGCAGGCGATGATGAGCTGTCAGCGACAACGTGTGCAGCGCGCGGCGTGCATCACGGACGATTCCCTGCGTCAACGGCATCTGCCGCAAAGCATCCAGCTCGCCTTCAAGCTGCTCGAACTCAGCCTGGTTTCGCGCGTTGCAGAGAACCTCGAACGCGACGATCGGCGAGACAGCCAACTGGTTGTTCCGCAGAGCGGCCGTCCAATCTGCCGTTATCAGCGGATGCTTGGTGCGAATCCAGATCGACGTGTCGAACAAGTAGATCCGGCCGGCCGGCAGCGTCACGAATCGGGGCGCTTGCCCCAAGCGTCATCCTTCAGCGCCTTTTCCATCTCCGGCGTCGGTCCTGGGCCCTTCGTGGTGCGCTCGATCAGCGCCTCGATCTTTTCGCGGCGGGCCTTCGACCGGATCGGCCCGATGCCGTTCGAGGCCGAACGGCCGTTAGCCCCAGACGCGGGCTTGACGGTGGCTGTGGGCTTCTTGGTCGTGGTCATGAATCGAGGCTAGCACGAGCCGCGGGCGACGGAACGCCGGCACGATGACGCGGAGCAAACGGTGAAACTTCGTGAAGATGGCGCCGGTCATCGCCGACCGATCACAGAAGCCTTCGGCGACTTCTCGACGGCCTCCTCGATCATCGCCTCGTCGATCGTCGGTTCACCGCGCTTGCGCCTCTTCTGCCCTGCAGCACAGCGAGCTGTGATATGACGGTCGGTGCTGTGGGGGACCGCGAGATCGACATCCCGAGGATGCTTCCCGAGCGCGGGATCGACATCGTTGTCACCCTGCTTGAGCCGCTCGAGCGCGTGACGCGGCCAAAGCTGTACGGCGCCGAGAACATACCCGCCGATGGGTCGCTGCTCGTGGGCAACCACACCCTCTACGGTCTGCTGGACCTGCCGTTCATGCTCGCGGAGCTGTGGAAGCGACGTCACCTGACCGTGCGCTCGCTCGGCGAGCGTGCGCACTACGCCATCCCCCTGTGGCGCGAGGCGCTCACGCTCGGCGGCATGGTGCGCGGCACCCGCGAGAACGTCCGAGCGCTGATGGACGAGCGTCAGACGGTGCTGGTCTTTCCCGGCGGCTCGCGCGAGGTGAACAAGCGTCGCGGCGAGAAGTACCAACTCATTTGGAAGGAGCGCATCGGCTTCGCCCGCCTGGCGATCGAGTACGGCTATCCGATCGTGCCGTTCGCGGCCGTCGGCGCGGAGGAGATGCTCGACATCGTCATCGACGAGAGCAACCCGGCCTTCGCGCGCCTCGGCGATGTCGTGAGGAAGCTCACCGGCTGGCCGATGGGGCCCCTCGTGCATGGCGTCGGACCGACCCTCCTGCCGCACGCCGAGCGCCTGTACTTCTGGTTCGGCGAGCCGATCGACACCACCCGCTTCGAGGGTCGCCAGGACGACGACGAGGCGGCCCGTGCAGTCCGCAACGAGGTCAAGCGCGCCGTCGAAGGCGGGATCGACTTCCTGCTCGCCGAGCGCGAGGCCGACCCACGACGGCCGCTGCGCAAGCGACTGCTCAGCCGCGGCACGGCGGACGATTCCTAGCGCGCGCGGATCGCGCGAAACGGCTCGACTACGGCATGAGGATGTACACCGTGAGGATGATGACGACGGGCACCGCCAACGCGAGAGCAACCCGGGAGAGCGAGCGTCGCAGCCCCACCACCTTCGGTTTGATCACCGGTCGGATCCATGGAGCGGGAACGAGCCGCAAGACCGGCCATTGCCGGCGCACCCATGTAACGACTCGCTCTTCCAGCCAACGGTCGATCGCGGCGCCCACCCCACTGCGCATCGGGCAAGGATAAGCCCGGAATCACCTCAGCCGCGGCCGTGCAAGCCGCCGCCCACGAACTGGCGCGCAAGCCCGCCCTGCCCGCGCGAGCGCCACAGCTACGAGCGGGGCAGACTACCGCTGTAGCTCCTTCACGCCGGGACGCTCACCGACACCGGCTCGACCGGGACGGCTTTGCCGGCGGTGTCGACCTCGTAGAAGCCGAAGTCGGCGTCGAGTGCGTCAGCGAGGCGACGGGCGGTCACGGTAGTGGGCTGTGTCTCCCCGCGCTCGATACGGCTGATGTCGGCCTGCTGGACACCTGACAGCGCGCTCAGCTGACGCTGGCTGATCTCGCGGCGGCGACGAAGCGCCAGCAGCTGACCGGCGACATGGAAGCGACTGTCGAGGGAGCGCAGCTGCACAACAGCCGCTGGCCCTTCGGCCTTGGCCTCCTGCTCTATGTCTTGCATCAGTCGGTCGAAATCGCTCATCGCTCGGCAGTCCTTTTCCCTGACCTCTTATGTGGAATAAGACATCAGCATATTAGTGCTTGCGCCTCTTCTGCACTGCAGCACAGCATCTGCCGCCCGGTGAGCCGGACGCGGAACTCGAACAGCCCACCACCCAGCTGTCTGCCCCAGGTGCTTGAGCACACTCCGACCCCATTTACCTGCAGAACGCGGCGCATGGCTGTCCCGATCGCGCGCCGCTGCGTCGCAGTCAGGTCGTTCTTGATCCAAGCGAGCACTGGCTTCGTGCCGTCATCCTCGGCAAAGAACTCCAGTTCGTAGACCTCGGCCATCACCATCGAAGCTACGCCGGCCTTGGGATGAAACGCTCGGCCGCCCGCTCATGGCGGAGTGACCCGTACCCCTCAGCGGATCAGGATCGGCTCGCTGTAGTTGGACACGTGTGCGCCGTCGTTGACCTTGATCAGCGCGCGGTACAGGCCGGGGTGGCGCAGGCGCATGACGCGGTTGAAGCGCGGGCTCGCGACTTCGGGTTTGCCGACGGTGACGACGCGCAGCTGGGTGTTTTCGAGCAGGCCGACGTAGGGGAAGGAGAAGCCGCCGGCGCTGTTGGCAAGCTCGGGGTTGCCGACAGTTATCGTGCGACCCCAACCGGGCTTCTTCCACCAAGATGCCAGCCTCGTCCAGCACGACTTCACCTTGTCCCTCAAAAATCACCTCGACCGCTTCACCGCGAACTAGGCGCTCGCTGGCGAGAACTGCGCCCATAGCCACGCCCAGTTCGGGCTCACGCGCCCTTGGGTGCCAGCCGACGCGCTTCTTCTCGACCTTTCCTTCCTTCGCCAAGCGGGGGAGCAGGCTGTACAGGTAGAGCGAGGAGATCCCCATCTTCAACCCGAGCTCGGCGGTCGAGATCCCCGTCCACTTGGACCTTGTGCACGCCGATCGTGCGACGGCGACATCCCAACGCCTGCTCACCGAGTCCGCTCGCATTGTGCTGCAGAGCGCCCCTGCGGCGAGTGCGACCGCCCGGCGGCTCGCCGCCGAGTGGCACGAGCAATCGGTCCTCGATCCGAAAACTGCTGAGCAGACCGCATTGGAACTGGAGACCGAGCTCGCCCAAGCGGAGTCCGTACTGCGGGAACTGCTGGCCCGCGAGACCGCGATCGTCGCGGAGCTCAAAGCCCTGGCCGCCGACAGCGGCTGATGCTCAAGCGCTCGCGACCCGCTCGGCCGCGGCGTACTCGAACCGCTTCGCAAGCCTGAGAGCGGCGTTGCGGTAGCCCTCGATGTCGGTCGCCGCAGCCTTCGCGCGCAGTTCGCGGGCACGATCCAGCAGTTCCTCTGCAGTGCGCGTCGTATTCGCAAGCAACTCGTCCATCGCCTCCGTGAAGTAGCGCGCCTCCGGGGCGACACCGGCCCAATGATCGACTGATGCCATAGGCGAGATTGTACCGCGCGCCTACCACGAGCGGTAGACCTGGGTGCTTTGAGATCTTCCCTTAGAACTTTTAGAGATCTTTAGACCTTGCGTTGCGGAGCGAGAGGCCTGTATCTGCAAGGCGATCAGCGCCTCGACCACGAAGCTGGTGTCGAGCGCCATTGGGTTCGGTAGGAGTAGCTCCTGCGCCTCGAGGGCAAAGACGCCACGCGTGGCGGGCTCCCGCCCGCCTGGGGAAATCATGGACTACCGTCGGCCGTACATGTCAGGCGTGACGCGGACCTTGACCCGAAGTCCCTCGGTAGCGCGCTTGAGGGCTGCGCGTCTTTCCTCGGGGGTCTTGTACTTCGGGGGGCGTGTCAGCTCAGCCAGCCTCTCGGGGCTGAGCGACTGGGGCTTCCCGTTGGTCTGCGTTTTCGCCATGGCCTTCATGATGTCACCTCTCCTCCTGGTCGTCACGAGACGAGCGGGATCGATCGCCGGTCAAGCACCATAGGTTGGCCTTGGGATGGAACGCGCGATCGGATAAGCAACGGGAACCGGGCGAAGACCGCTGTCAGCGGCGGCGGAGGCACATGCGTGGCCCGCGCGCGTTCTGCGGGCTTCGATCTATCCCGCATGGTCACCGCTTTGTAGGTGATCAGCGGAGCGAATCGCGAGCGGTGTGTGACCTGGCCGTAATGTCTTGAGAGGGACGGCTCCGCCGTCCGGGATGCGTGCGCGCGGCTGACCCGTGGAGCGGTGGCCGGCGCGGCTGCGGGCCGCGCCGGAACAGTGCCGGAGGCGCAAGAGCCGCTGTGCCGCGCAGGTTCACTGTGATAGCTCCCACACGGCTGAGATCGGAGCGGCCATGCGGCGGTTGCCGAACGGGAGCACGTGTTGGCCGCTGTAATGAACGACGCCTGCCATGAACCTGTCCCCAATGGTGTCGCGCATGTGCTCCAGCCGGCGGAACCACTCTCGCTTGGGGGTTTGGCCGGTCTTGACCTCCAATGCGACGACGCGGCTGTCGGCGGAGTCGAGCACGAAGTCGATCTCCCCGCCAGAGCGGTCCTGCCAATGAAACAGGGTGGCGTCCCGACTGCCGGGGGCCGGTCACGATCGTGACGCGCGGCGCGGCGACCGTGTCTCGGTAGCGCTCCTCAATGGCCCGCCTCAGCAGCACCCACTGTCATACAGAACGCCAACATCAGACCATACGGTTCGCCGCCAGCCCAGCGGATAGGCCGCCCTGGAGCTCGAGCGATCGTCGGCGTTGGTTGAGCGCCTCGGCGACGGGCGCGCTGTGGAGGTGGACGGTGCGCAGCGGACACATCGCGCTGTGAGAGCCTGACCGCCGCTGGACGGGGTCGTCCTCTGCCGCTCAGCTCTGTTCAGTCGGTAGCCATGCGGCGCTGGCGTTTCTCTGTCGAGCCTGCGGAGTCGAGGAGTCCGCGCGTCTCGTCGATCATGGGGCTGGGACGCATCGGCTGAGGGGGCGGAGGCGGGGTGGAGCTGGAGGGGTCGTGAACTTGACCTATCGTCAGCCGACCCTGCGGAGCTTGGCGAGCGGGGCGAAGACTATCCGGTAGAGAATGGGCTCGAGCGGCATGGTGGTGATCTCGAGCATCGCCATACCGCCGTCGCGTAGCTCCAGGACCCCGCCGCGAGCACCCGCCGGGACCTCTCCGACTGGCTCTGTGAGTTCGACCAGATCCAAGGGTTGTGATCTCACGGACGGCTGACATGGGTTTCATCTTAGGGGGTCGGGTAGGCGGTCATCAGTCGCGGCGAGCCGTCTGCATTCTCGTAGTGCCACGCCGTCAGCACCACCGCAGTACGCGTGTCGAGCGTCAGGACAACACGTACCTCACAGCCGACTCCGAAAGGGCTCAGGTCTCGAATCGAGGACACGGGTGCGTCCAGCACAGCCTGGGCGATCGCGCTCCATAGACGCTTTGCATCATCGCCACCGATGCACATGACACGCGTCCATTCCCGCCCGTGCGCTCGGCACGGAGGGTCAGCCATCTATGGTCCAGGCGAGCAGCCCGGAGGGTATTGCCCAGATGTCCTCGCTCAGGTCGAGGATGTCGCGGGTGGCAATGACACCTCGCTGGTAGTGCTCGTCCAGGGCCTTGCGCTCCTGCTTCCATTTCTGGCTGACGTACTTGGACTCTATGGGCGTGTCGATGAGAGCTCCGACGAAGTCGATCTCGCTGCCTGTGTTTGGATTGCGCCGTACCAGCACCGCGGCCTCGTCGAGGATGATCAGAGGATCGGTGCGAGCGATGACGCGCAGCAGGCACATCCCGAGTTGCTGCTCGGACAAGCGGGTGACGTCGGGGGGCGCAACCGAACGATCCCGTAGAGAGGGCAGACGGGCGATCAACGGGTCGGTGAAGTAGAGCTTGCTCTGGCCTCCTGCGACGGCTGTGATTCCGTCGTGGGTGGCAGAGGCCCGCCATGCATAGAACGATGCACAAAGCCGGTCGATGCGACCATCGATCGTGTTGCGGGCACCGATGTTCAGCGACTTGGCGATGCTGGCGACGCTGAGCGGTGATCCGATTCCGGCCACGAGGCGCTGAAGAAAAGCCTTGACGTCTCGGTCACTCATCGAGCCGACGTGGAGGACGTCACCGACGAGGATGTTCCAGAGGCTGTTGGCTGTGGTGGGCTGCACGTCGACGCCCTCCAGGGCGTCCGCGGCAGCTCGGGGGAAGCCGCCGATCATCAGGTAGCGCTCCCAGGCGAGCACAAGCTGGTCGACTTGCACCGCGAGGGGCTCCAGGTAGCGTCGAGTGGCATCGGACTGCAGGTCGAGCAACGCCACCGCATCCTGTGGGAGGTTGGCAGCCAGGTTGGGGTAAAGCTCGTGCACGAACGCGCGAAAACCCATGGGGAGGAGCAGGCGCACTCCACCTGCCGCTCCCTCGCGCCCTCCGAGCTCGCCCTGGGCTTCGCGCAGCTTGGCTCCGGAGGACCCCGTCGCGACCACGCACCCAATACGCAGGGAGGTTTGGTCGCGCAACTGCTTCAGGGCCGCGGCCCAGCCTCTGATGTAGGTGATCTCATCGAAGAACCAGTAGCGGCACTCGGGTTCGACCCCTGGCGTCAGATCCTCGGCGAGCTTGATCACGCGCCTCAGATCCTGGGGGCTCAGACCCTCGCACGGGCAGAACACGACGCTCCGGGAATCGACGTCTTCGCTGAGCAGTCCGGCGATTGTGCGCTTCACAGCGACGCTCTTCCCAGCCCGGCGAGGACCCATGAGAAGATAGAGCGAGCCCAGCGTGATGTCGCTCAGCGGATGAGGGTCGTAGGACTTGAGCGCGTTCAGCCGGGCCTCCCGCAGGTCGGGATCCCGCTGCTCCCAGCGCCGTGGATCCTGCCACCACGGGTTGAAGTCAAGCAGGTGCTGGCGGCGCTCGAAGTCCCTCATCTGATGCTGATCGTCATTCAGAATAGAGGAAGATCGATCAAAACCAACCCAAACCCACATGGACTATTGATCAAAGCCAGGGGTCGACGAGGTCTCCCACTCAACATAACCTGGGATCACTCGACTCCACGGGCGCTGCGCCTGCTCCTGGCTACGTCGCGCCGGCGTCTCTTAGATCAACGCCCGTGGCGCCGGTCACCACACCCCGGCATCCCGAACCTCAGCGGATCAGGATCGGCTGGCTGTAGTTGGACACGTGTGCGCCGTCGTTGACCTTGATCAGCGCGCGGTAGAGGCCGGGGTGGCGCAGGCGCACGACGCGGCTGTAGCGCGAGACGCTGGCGGTGCCGGCTTCCACGACGGTGCCGCCCTCGTTGACGGATCTGCCGGGCGCGAGCAGCTGGAAGCCGACGAGCGCGCCGACCTCGGCGGGCGCGACGTCCCCGTACAGGCGCACGAACCCGCGGCGACGCGCGCGGCGCACGTGGAAGGACACGCGCACGGCGACGCTCTCGAGCACGATGGGGCTGGCGACTTCGGGCTTGCCGACGGTGACGACGCGCAGCTGCGTGTTTTCGAGCAGGCCGACGTACGGGAACGAGAAGCCGCCCGCCGAGTTGGCGAGCTCGGGGTTGCCGACGTCCTTGAAGCCGCCCAGGTACGGGTACGGGTTGGCCTGCAACACGATCTCGCGGGTCGACGCGCCGGTGCCCGTCAGCGTGCCCTCGACGATGAACGGTTCGCCGAACACGACCGGGTCGGGGACGCCGGCGATCTGCACCGACAGCGGGATCTTGGGTGTGGTGAACGTGCGGTCGGCGCCCTTCGCGGTGCCCCCGGGGCTGGTTGCGAGCACGCGGTAGTGGTAGGTGATGCCGGGCTGCAGGCCGGTCACGGCCTGGCTGACTTTGATCGTGACGGTGCCGTTGCCCGCGGGTGCGAGCGGTGTGTGACCTGGCTGTTGATGTCTTGAGGGGACGGCTCCGCCGTCCGGGATGCGTGCGCGGGGCTGATCCGCGGGGCGGTGGCCGGCGCGGCTGCGGGCCGCGCCGGAACGGTGCCGGAGGCGCAAAAGCCGGCTGACGGCCATGCCGGACCTATGCTGGGAAGCATGCGCTCGGGTCGCGACCGGCGAGGAGGGGTGCAGCCTGGCCGAAAGGCCGGCACCGGCGCCTCGCCGCTGACCCAGCGTGTTAGAGACGTCCGCCGACGTGCTCACATCCACGAGAAAGCGAGAGCACACTATGTCCGGTATGCCTGGATGAGGCTGCGATGGCTTGGATTAGGGAGTTTATTATCCGGGTGGCGCCGTGATCGCGGCGGTCACCGCCTCGGCGTCCTGCGCCAGTTTCTGAGATTGCGCGGTGAGCAGGGCGGCGTCTGCTCGAGCCGCTTTCTCGCCGCGTTGGCGGTTGGCCGTGGTTGGGCTCTGCTTCTGGCAGTCCGCGAGCAGTGCTCTGAACCCTTCGCTGATTGAGATTGTGATCAGCGTCCGGATACGGAGGGTCTCGTCGTCAGAGGTCATCGCGGCGCGTACCGAAGCGTACAGTTTCTCCATTTCGCCCTTGTCGCGAGAACGCAATTCGTCGAGGTGTTCCTCGATTCTCCCGCGGAAGGACACGGAATCCCACGCCAGCTTCTGACAGTGTGTGTATACCCGCTCACGATCGCTGCGTCGCAGGTGGATGATGCGGTCCTCCAGGCGACGGTCCATGGCGATGCGAATGAGGTCATAGAGGTAGGTGATGCCCACGCCCTCGGTCCGGTGTTTGATGTCCTTCTCCCGTATCGGGCTGCGGAACGCGAGCGGACCGAGCACACCGAGTACGAAGGCCCTGAGCGGCCCTTTGATCCCGTCAAGCTGTGTCGATGGGTCGAGCTTGAGCGCGCCGGTCAACAGCAACGCCGCGACCGCGGCGTCTAGGAACAGCAGCCCGCACCACCACCACAGGGCTCGCTGGCGCGCATCGCCGAATGGGTGGCGTCGATGCTCGCGTGTCAGGAGGAAGCTCGATATACCGGCTGCCGGAATCGCGGCCAGTGCGTACACGCCCACCACTTCGAGCGTGTGAGACACGTGCTGCTCGTGCCTCGGCTAGCTTGCGATGGATGCGGTGCCCGAGCTCTGAGCAGCCGCGGCGGGAACGCGAGCCGGGCGGCTGCTCGCCATCTTGTAGAAGGTCTCGTCGTTCTCGGTGCCGACGACCTGCACGATGCCAGCGTCAACGAGATGTCGCAACGTCGTGTCCACCTCAACGAAGGGCGCCGCGAGATCGGCAACGAACTCGACCTCGCTGCGCGTCCCGCCGGCCAATGCGGAAAGAATCTCGTGCTCTAGGGGGAGAGGGGTCATTCTGTAGCCCAGTGTAGAAGACGTTGACTCGCACGCGCAATAACCCGCAACCTGCTCAGCGCCATTGTAGCGCATCAGCTCAAGCCGCATTGGCTGACATCCTGAGATCCTTCATTCGCCGATCGCAGCAGCTGCCATGCCGTTGTGTATCTCGACGGATCGATAGGCGTACGTCGCGTGGGCAGCGTTACGTCACCTACGAACGTGTTATGCCCCGTATCCCCGATCAACTCCTCAACTCGGTCGTCTACCTCTTCCAGGACGAAACGCACGCCCTTTCCGCCGAGGGGGCTGGGGGGACGGGCTTCCTCATCGACTATAGGGGCGAGGACGGTGATCTATGGACGTACGTCGTCTCGAACATCCACGTCGTCGGTAGCGGCTGCACGACCCTACGGATCAACACGAAGGACGGGGGCGTGGAAGCGCTGGAGGTGTCGGGTTGGGTCGATCACCCCGATGCGGATGACGTCTCGGTCGCCCCGATCTTTCTGGAGGAACCTTCCGAGTGGGCAGTCGAGCCGTTGTCTTGGGAGGACTTCTGCCCGACTCCCGAGCGCTTCGAGGAGCTGAACGTCGGCGTCGGATCGACCGGGGTGGACCCGTTGGTCGAGGCGGCGAGGGCCGACACCGATGGCGCGGTGCTGGCCGCGGAGTAGTCGTAGGTGTAGGTGTAGCCGTAGGAGCCGAGTCGCGCGGCTTTGAAGCCATTGGCGACCACCCCCAGCAGAGGCGCGCCGGCGCCCGTGAGGGTCTCGTGCAGGCGCTCGGCGATGTCGCGGCGGTTGCGCCCGACGCGACCCACGATCAGCACCCCGTCGACTCTGTTCAGCAGCGGAAACGCATCGGAGACGGCGGTCAGCGGCGGCGTGTCGATCACGACCAGGTCGTACGTGCGCTTGACCTGCTCGAGCAGCGCCTCCATCGTGTTGGCCGATCTCCGATCGGTCTCGATCAGCTCGCCCGGGTTGGGCGGCAGCACGGCGCCCGCGCCCGGGCGCGTCTCGCGGCGACGGGATTCTACTGTGCACGGTTCAGTCTTCGGTGATCCAGCGCTGGCCGGCGACGTTCCAGGGGCCCTGTGTGATTTCCTCGTTGAGGATCGGGTCAAGCAGGGCGGCTGCTATCTGGTAACCCGCGTGTAGGCTCTCGGCGACGCCAACTTGCTGGGCGAGCTGTCGATAGGGGGTGCGCCACTCCTCCGGTGCAGGCGGGAACGATAGCGGCCGGTGATGCGTGCCTCGGTGGTCGAAGGTCGCCTCGATCGCCGCTCGCAGTGCTGCAGCGTCGAGTGTGAACAGCTCGGCGATCAGGGCGAGATCGATGAGATCCTTCGCGCGGGTGCTGGGGCGCGCGTCTTCGTAGGTTCGGGTGTAGGCGTGGAGCTTCTCCGCGACCTGGAGCTCCAGCGGGATGACACGGACGGTCACAGGCTCGATTCCTGCGAAGGACAGGAGATCCGGTGTCCTCAGCGTGTCGATCTGCGCGGTCGACTCGGGGCGGAAACCAACATCGAGCACAAAGGTCTCGAACTGTCGGGCAGCAAGGACCGCGAGGATCCGGAACCGGTGGCTCCCACCGAGGTGATCCTCGGGCGGGCCCGTCCGTTCGACGCCGAAGGAGAAGAAGTCGCTCATGTCCTGCTGGGCGGCTTCGATCAGCGTGTCGAGCAGCTCGTCTTCGGCTGCGTGCCAGTCGATGTCGATGTCCTTCGTGGCTCGCGCCCGCTCACCGAAGCGCAGGTCGAGCGCAAACCCACCCTTCAGCAGCCAGCTATCCGGTGCTGTGGCGACGAGACGGACAAGCAGACGGTCGAAGGCGACACGCTTGCGATCACGTACGAGACGTGCACGGTCGCCGCCGGCACCGGTCTTCAGTCGCTGCTCGAGGGCCTGGCGGAATGCGCCGTCGTCGCTGTATCTCATGAGTGCGTTCCAGCGAGAGCTCGTTCGATGAAGCGACGCACGCGAGCCGGGCGCCCGGCGATGGCAGCCCGCAAACGCGTCGGTGTGGTGAGCCCGCGGTCGAGGGCCTGATGCACTGCGAGCTCGATCTGCTCGGGCTGCGTTCCCGCCTGCAGCGAGTCGACGATCGTGCGCTCGGGACTCGTGACCGGCATGCCCAGGAAGGGCCTGATCTCCGCCGGGCCGGGGGGCAGCTCAAGCGTGTGGAAGCGCACACCGGGTCGTGGCCGCTGACCGCGCTTGGCGCGTGGCAGAGAGATGTGTACAGCGTTGGGGATCACATCGGAGAGGTCGTACAGCTCAAGCGCACTCTCGTGCGAGACGACTGCCGGGGTCCCGCGCAGGGCAAGCCACGCGGCGACGACGTGCTCATGCGGGCTCGACGGGAAATGCCGCAGTCGGAACAGGCCGCGGCGCACACGCTCATACCGACCTCCAGGCCGGGCGTGATGGCGCAGCGTACTTCTATCCATCCCAGCAGCGAGCGCCTGGCGGGCGGTGAAGTAGCCCGCCTGGGACTCAGCGAGCCGGTAGAGAGCATCATGGTCGATCGCGTCCGACATAGCGTGGATATTATCACCCAAACGTCGGACCTTATGGCGTGTCACTTCGATAAACTCACCCGCCGTGCGGCCTCCCTTGGAAGGCGGACCGGCAGGCACATCTTGAATTGCAATGCCCATACAAGCAACCTACGCGGCGCTTGAGACGGGACTCGGCGGCGGATGCGGGCGGCCCTGCCACAACCGTCACGTAGTCGTAGGTGTAGGCGCCGCCGAGCCGGCCGGCCTCCAAGCCATTGGCGACGACCCCCCGGCAGGGAGGCACACCGTCGACCTTTCCGAGCAACGGAAACGCGTCTGAGACGGCCGTCCGGTCAGAGTGTCGATGACAACCAGGTCATACGTGGACTTCGCCCGCCCGAGCAGAGGAGA
>JBEKGK010000101.1:0-14179 GCA_050012835.1 Solirubrobacteraceae bacterium
ATAGCCGACGAGCTGGCCGGGGGAGTGGTAGGTGAGCCGCCCGCCGCGATCGGTGCTGACCAGGTCGATGCCCTTGGCGCGGTAGAAGCCCTCGCCGAGCGGCAGGTCCTCGGCGCCGGAGCGTCGCCCGCGCGTGTACACGGGCGGGTGCTCGAGCAGCAGCAGCGTGTCCGGTAGCTCACCCGCCTGGCGCCGCGCGCGGATCTGTCCCTGGATGGCGAGCGCGTCGGAGTAGGGGACGAGGCCAAGATGACACACCCACAGCTCATTGGCGCGATCGACGAGGCTCATCTGCCTCCTCAGCCTAGCGTTCGACCATATAGGCATCATGATGCCACATTTCTTGATGCTATGATGCCTCAGATGAGGACGACGGTGACACTGGACCCTGACGTGGAGGCGAAGCTGCGCGCGGCGATGCGCGAGCGCGATGTGTCGTTCAAGGTGGCGATCAACGACGCGGTGCGGGCAGGGTTGCGCGCTGACACGTCAGGCGCTCGCCGCTACAAGATGCCCACGGCTCCGCTCGGCTTGCGTCCTGGGATCAACTGGGACAAGGCGCTCCAGATCGCTGGTGAAATGGAAGACGATGAGATCATCCGCAAGCGCGAACTCGGCAAGTGAAGCTGCCCGACGTCAATCTGCTGCTGTACGCGGCAGACGACACGGACGCTCGTCATGAGCCAGCCCGCGCATGGCTGGAGGCGACGCTGTCCGACACCGAGACCGTTGCCTTCGCTTGGCTGACGCTGGTCGGCTTCGTCCGTATTTGCACGAGCCCGAGGGCCACCACCAACCCTCTCGGCGTGACAGGAGCATTCGACGTGATCGACGGATGGCTGGCCCAGCCCTCCGTCACTGTGGTCCATCCCACCAGCCGACATGGCGCCGTTCTGCGCGAACTGCTCGTGCCGCTTGGCACAGGCGGGAATCTCACCAGCGATGCGCATCTCGCTGCGCTCGCGATCGAGCACGGCGCGACGCTGTACTCGTGCGACAACGACTTCTCCCGCTTCCCCGGCCTGCGCTGGATCGATCCGCTCAGCGAGCGGGCGACGTAATGCGGCGTCGTGGGTGAGAGAGCGCCCTCCGACGCAGTGTTCTCGCGTGCTCGGCCACCAGCCTCTCGAGAAGCTCATCGGCTGTAGCGAGATGTGATGGGTGCGCGCGCTGATCCAGCGCGATCGGCGCGGCACGCTGCTCCGGCTGCTTTGGTGCGGCGATGGTGCTGGTCATGACAGATCTCCGTCGTTTGCTGTCGTGGACGCTGTCTCTCGCAACAGCCTCCACCGGCGCCCTGACCCGGACGTAAAGCCGGCCTGCGACGGACGTAAAGCTTGCGTGGGAGTCTCCTTAGCTACTGAAGGGGAATCCGTCACAGCGTGAGCGCGGAGGGCGTCTCCAGCAGCTCGCGGATGCGCGCGAGGAACTGTGCTGCTTCGGCGCCGTAGAGGATGCGGTGGTCGCACGCGAGCAGCAGCGTCATCGTGTTGCGCACGGCCAGCTCGCCGCCATGCACGACCGCGCGCGGCGCCAGCGCGCCGACCGACAGGATGCCAGCCTGCGGCGGGTTGATGATCGCGGTGAAGCTCTTCACGCCGTACATGCCGAGGTTGGAAACCGTGAACGTGCCGCCGCCGAGCTCCGGTGGCGTGATCGTGGCGGTGCGCACGCGCTCGACCAGCGTGTGCGTCTCCCGCGCTATCTCCCCGACGGACTTCTCGTCGGCGTCGAACACCGTCGGCACCACCAGCGCATCCTCGGCAGCCACCGCCACACCGACATTGACGCGCGAGTGCAGTTGCAGGCGCCCGTCGCGATAGCTGCCGTTCGCCGTCGGGTGCTCCCGCAGCGCCAGCGCGCAGGCCTTCACCACCATGTCGTTGTACGTGGGCGCCTTCAGCTGCTCGCGGCGCGGCGCCTGCGCGCCGGGCTCGCCGGCGCTCTCGTGCTGAGAGATGCGCTTCAGCTGCGCGCGCAGCTTCACGCACTCCTCCATGTCCACGTCGATCTGCAGCGTGAAGTCGGGGATCGTCGCCTTCGACTCGGCCATGCGCCGCGCGATCGTCTGCTGCGTGCGCGACAGGTCCACCATCGTCGTCTCGCCCTTGGCGGTCATCACCCCCTCGATGCCCGCCACCGGTGCGGCGCTGGATGTGGAGGCGGCGGCGGGGGCGAGCACGTCCGCCTTGACGATCCGGCCGCCGGGACCGCTGCCTGTCAGCGCGCGCAGGTCGACGCCGCGCTCACCGGCGATCCGCCTGGCCAGGGGCGAGGCTTTGACGCGCTCGCCCGCAGGCGCTCCTGATCGCGCCTCGCCCGCAGGCTCCGCCGAAGTCGCGGCCGCGGGCGAACCGCTCGCCGCCGCAGCGTCACGGTCCGATCTCTCGCTCGCCGGCCCCCCTGAGGCCGGCCCCTCATCATTGGTGGCCGCCGTAGCCCCCACGCGTGCGATCAGAGCGCCGACCTCCAGCGTGTGACCCACGTCGGCGATGATCTCGAGCACGCCCTCCTGGTCTGACTCGTAGGTCATGGTCGCCTTGTCCGTCTCGATCTCCACGAGCTCCTCGCCGCGCGCCACCTGCTCGCCGTCTGCCTTCAGCCAGCGCAGGATCGTGCCCTCCTCCATCGTGTCCGACAGCCGCGGCATCACGATGTCGGTCATCACGCGCCTCCCGCGGATCCCGGCAGCGCCGCTGCGGCTGCGCCCGCGGCAGGCGTCCTGTTCAGCGTCGCGAGCACCGCTGCCACGACCTGCGGCTCATGCGGGTAGGCGAGGTCCTCCAGCGGCTTGGAGTACGGCATCGGCACGTCCGCACCCGTCACGCGCTGCACGGGTGCGTCCAGGTCGTCGAAGGCCTGTTCGCCGATCAGCGCCGCGAGGTTCGCGCCGACGCCGCCGTGCGGCCAGCCCTCCTCGACGATCACGCAGTGGTTGGTCTTGCGCACCGACTCGAGGATCGTGTCCAGGTCCAGCGGGCGCAGCGTGCGCGGATCGATCACCTCCGCCTGCACGCCGTGCTCGCTCGCCAGCGTCTCTGCCGCGCGCTCCGCCGTCAGCGCCATCCGCGACACGCCCACCACAGTCACGTCCGAGCCCTCGCGCGCAACGCGCGCCTGGCCGAAGCGCACCAGGTGATCCTCGTCGTCGGGCACCTCGCCGCGCACCCCGTACAGCGACTCGTGCTCGATGAAGATCACCGGGTTCTCGTCGCGGATCGCCGTCTTGAGCAGGCCCTTCGCGTCCGCCGCCGTCGCAGGCACGGCCACCAGCAGGCCGGGGATGTGCAGGAACAGCGCCTCCAGGCAGTGCGAGTGCGTCGGCCCCAGCTGGTGGCCGGCGCCCTGCGGCATGCGCACCACCAGCGGCACCTTCGCCTGTCCGCCGAACATGTAGTGGATGTGCGCCGCATGGTTGACGATCTGGTCGAACGCCAGCAGCGCGAAGTTGATCGTCATCAGCTCCACCACCGGGCGCAGGCCCGTCATCGCCGCGCCCACGCCCACGCCCACGATCGTGTTCTCAGAGATCGGCGTGTCGCGCACGCGGCGCTCGCCGAACTCCTCCAGCAGGCCGTCGGTCACCTTGAACGCGCCGCCGAACACGCCGATGTCCTCGCCCATCAAGATCACGCGCTCGTCGCGCGCCAGCTCCTCGCGCAGGGCTGCGTTCAGAGCCTCGCGGTAGCGCATCTGCGCCATCAGCCCACCGCCTCCGGGCTGCCGCCCGTTTCGGGGTTGACCGCCGCCGCGCTCTCACGGCCGTCCTCACCCGCGGCCAGCGCGTCGGTCAGCTGCTGCGGGATCTCGTCGTTGGCTGCCGCTGGCGCGTCGTCGGGCTGGTAGGCCGGCGAGCCTCCGGCCGTGAGCGCGCTGTCGGCGGCGTCGGTCGTCTGCACCGAGTACCAGCCGCGCACCTCGCGGTCGAGCACGTACACGTCGTCGTACAGCGACTCCGGTGCCGGGAACGGCGAGGCTTCCGCGAACTCCACCGCCGCGTCCACGCGCGCCACAGCGTGCTCGTCGATGCGCTCGCGCTCGGACTCCTCGATCACGCCCTCGCGCACCAACAGCTCGCCGAACGCCGGCAGCGGGTCGCGCTCGCGCCAGCGCGCCACCTCCTCCTTCGTGCGGTACTGCTCCGGGTCGGCCATCGAGTGACCGCGAAAGCGGTACGTGACCGCCTCCACCAGCACCGGCTGGCGGTCTTCGCGCACGCGCCGCACCGCCTCCGCCACCACCGCGTAGGTGTCGAGCACGTCCATGCCGTCGCAGCGCATGCCCGGCACGCCCAGGCTCTCGCCCTTGCGCTGCAGGTCCGTGACCGCCGAGTGCCGGCCCAGCGCCGTGCCCATGCCGAACTGGTTGTTCGTGACCATGAACACCACCGGCAGCTTCCACAGTGCCGCGATGTTCAGCGTCTCGCCGAACGTGCCCTGGTTGGATGCGCCGTCGCCGAACGTGCACAGCGTCACCTCGTCCGTTTCCTTGTAGTCGCTCGCCAGCGCGATGCCCGCCGCGATCGGCAGGTTGCCGCCGACGATCCCGTATCCGCCCATGAAGCGCCGCGCCAGGTCGAACATGTGCATCGAGCCGCCGCGCCCGCCCGAGCAGCCGTCCACGCGGCCGAACAGCTCCGCCATCACGTTCTCGGGCGGCGTGCCGCGCACCAGCGCGTGCCCGTGCGAGCGGTACGTGGAGATCAGGTAGTCGTCCTCGCGCAGCGCCCGCGCGCTGCCCACGATCGTCGCCTCCTCGCCGATCGACAGGTGCAGGAAGCCGCCCACTTTCGCCCGCGCGTACATCTCGCCCGCGCGTTCCTCGAAACGGCGGATCAGCGTCATCGTCTCGAGCCACTCGCGCGCGCGCTCCGGCTCCGGAAGGCTCGACTCGGGCGGGCTTGGCGCGGGCGGGCTTGGCATCAGTGCTCCACCGTACTCCAGCGCGCCATGAACTCCTCTGCCTCCAGCTGCGCGAGGTCCGCGCGCAGCGCCCGCGCGAGCTTCGACGCCGCCTGCGGTGGGCGATCCCACAGCAGCACCGCTTCGCCGCTGTCCACCTCCACCACCTCGATGTGGTCCACGCGCGCCGTGTCCGCCAGCAGCGCCGGCGCGCGCCCGCCGCGCGTGACGATCAGACGGTAGGCGTGCCCCGCCTTCATGTCGAGCGCGATCCCGTCCACTCCACCGTCAGGGCATCCGCCGGCGTGTCCGCCGTGCCATCCGCCGGCTCCTCGCGCATGCGCTCGGCCGTGCGCTCGAGCATGCCCTCTCCGACGAACGCGTGCTCGCCCACGACGACCCCCGGCACCTCCGTGACGCCCGCGCGGGCCGCCGCCTCGGTGGTTGCCGCGAGCCGCTCGGCCGTCGAGCGCAGCTCCGCGCCGCGCAGCACCGCCGCGGGGTGCATCTCGCAGGCCGCCGCCGCGATCAGCACGAAGTCCGGGTTCTCCAGCGAGTGCCCGCCCGCGAACGCCTGGCGGAAGGCCGCCTGCGCGAACGGCACAGCGCGGCCGATCGAGGCCGCGTACGTGGCCACGCGCATCGCCAGCGAGCTGTCGAACGGGAACGGCTCCGGCCAGCGCAGCGGCTGCAGCTCGAGCTCGCGCGCGCGGCGCTCGATCTCCGCGCGCGGCACGCCGTGCTGCTCGCGCACGAGAACCGGCCGCCACTCGGCCGGGCCGGGGAGCACGTGCAGGATGCGCTCTGCCGTCAGATAGGCCAGCGGGCTGGCGAGGTCGAAGTAGAAGGCGGCCGTCGGGGGCACCAGGCCGAGGTTAACGGTCGCCTCAGCCGTGGATCAGCCAGCCGTCGGCGGCGCGTCCCGCTTCCATGACGGCCTCTGACAGCGTGGGATGCCCGTGGATGATGCGCGCGAGCTCGGGGAAGCCGCCCTCGAGCGCGCGCACGTTGACGAGCTCCTGGATCAGCTCGGTGGCGCGCGAGCCGACGATGTGCCCGCCGAGCAGCTCGCGGTACTTGCTATCGCCGACGACCTTCACCAGGCCGGTGCGGTCGCCGTAGACGGTGCCGCCGCCGACGGCGCCGTAGGCGACCTTGCCGACGACCACGTCGTAGCCCTGCTCGCGCGCCTGCTCCTCGGTGAGCCCGAACGAGCCGACGTTGGGCGTGCAGAAGGTCGCGCGCGGGATGTCCGCGTAGGCGATCGGGTGGGTCTGCATGCCGGCGATCGTCTCCGCGGCGATGATCCCCTCGTCGGAGGCCTTGTGCGCGAGCGCCGGGCCGCGGACGAGATCGCCGATCGCGTAGACGCCCGCGCGGCTGGTGCGCAGCGCGCCGTCCACCTGCACGAGGCCGCGCTCGTCGAGCGTGACGCCCGCCTCGGCCAGGCCGAGGCCTTCGACGTCCGCGCCGCGTCCCGCGGCGATCACCAGGTAGTCGACCTCGCCGGACTCCGAGCCGTAGGAGAACGTGACGCTGCTCTCGCCCGCGCTCACGTCCGCCACGGGTGTGCCCGTATGCACGCCGACGCCCTGGCGCTTCAGGCCGCGCTCGACCAGCCGTGAGATGTCCACGTCCTCGGTTGGCAGCACGCGCTCGAGCGCCTCCAGCAGCAGCACCTCGCTGCCCAGTCGCGCGAACGCCGACGCGATCTCCGCGCCGGACGCACCCGCACCGACGACCGCCAGGCGCGCCGGCACCTCCGCCAGCGCCCACGCCTCCTCGGTGCCGATCACGCGCCCACCGAACTGCGCCCCGGGAATCGGCCGCGGCACCGAGCCGGTGGCGAGGATCACGCTGCCTGTGGCGATCTCAACAGGCTCGGCGTCGAACACGTCCGCCAGCACGTCGCCGTCGGCGGTCAGCTTCGCGCTGCCCGCGACCACGTCGATGCCGTCTTTCTTGAACAGCCCGCCCACGCCGGAGGTCAGCGTGTTCACGACCTTCTCGCGGCGCGCCTGCACCGCCGCGTAGTCGACCTCGACGCCGCTCACCTTCAGCCCGAACTCCTCCGCGTCGCGGATCTCCGACAGCAGGTCAGCCGAGCGCAGCACCGCCTTGGCGGGAATGCACGCGTAGTTCAGACAGCGTCCACCGAGCTTGTCGCGCTCGACCACTGCGGTCTTCAGCCCGAGCTGCGCGGCGCGAATCGCAGCCACGTAACCCCCCGGCCCGGAGCCGATCACGATGCAGTCGTAGGAGCTCTCGGCCATCGGGCCGCACACTATCGAAGGTGATCGCGCGACCAGGGTCGCCCCGCGACAGCTATCGACCACCCTGGTGTTCACCGGCCTGGATGCGGCCCATGACCCGCACGAGCTTCCAGAACAGCCAGCCTCCGAGGCCGATCGCGAGCAGGCACGCGCCGGCGGCGACCAGCGTCGAGGCGATGACCAGGGCAAGCGAGGTGACGATGATCTGGAAGGCGAGCAGCGCCTCGAAGCCGAGCACCGCCGGGTAGCGGCGTCGGTACATGCCGAGCGCCAGCAGCACGAGGACCGCCGCCAGGAAGATCGCGCCGGGCAGCGAGCCGCCGCGGCTGGCAAGGTCGTGGATGCTCAGCCCGCCCACGAGCACCGCGGCCGCGAGCAGCAGGCACACGCCCACCGCGATCAGCAGCGCCGGCGGGCGCTCGTCGGGGGCGAGCGGTACGAGCTCCGCGCGCGCCCGCTCGTCGCGCCCGCCACTGCCCGAGTCACCCGCGCCGCCAGCCGAGCCACGGGCGCTGCTCGCCGGAGCGCCGGCGCCCTGGCGGCCGTCGGCCACCGGCCTCACCGCTCCACGGCGCGCGATTCGAGCCGGTTGCGAAGCGCGCGAGCCGCCTGCTCGGGATCCTCGGCGCCGGCGATCGCCCGCAGCACGCACGCCCGTGTCGCGCCCGCGGCGAGCGCCGCGTCGAGATTGGTCGCGTCCAGGCCGCCGATCGCGAAGAACGGCACCGGCGCGTGGGCCGCCGCGTAACCGATGAGCTCCACGCCCACCGCCGGGCGCCCTGGCTTGGTGGGCGTCTCGTGGATCGGGCCCACGCCGATGTAGTCGACCACGCTCGCGTCGACAGCGTCGATCTGCTCGGGCGAATGCGTGGACAGGCCGATCAGCATCTCCGGGCCGACCAGCTCGCGCACCTCCGCCGGCGCGATGTCGTCCTGGCCCACGTGGATGCCATCGGCGCGCGCTTCGCGCGCCACCCACGGCCGGTCGTTGACGATCAGCAGCGCCCCCAGCTCTTCGCACAGCACCCGCGCGGCATTCGCCACCGACGCGAGCTCCTCGTCGGGCACGTGCTTCTCGCGCAGCTGCACGATGTCGACGCCCCCGGCGATCGCCGCGCGCAGCAACGTGGGCAGCTCGCGCCCATCAGGGTTCGCGCCGCACACGAGGTACAGGTACGCGGCGGCAAGGCGGGAGCGGCGCTCGGCGCCTGGATCGTCGTCTGTCATCCGCCGGAAGTCTGGCATGCCCGCCGTCTCACCCCGCTCCACCCGCGGACTAGCATCATCGTCATGGCCGACAACCATCCAGTCGACGTGGTCGTCGTCGGCGGCGGCATCATCGGGTTGGCGATCGCCTGGCGCGCGTGCCAGGCGGGAATGTCGGCGACCGTGCTCGAGCGCGACCTCGCCGGGCTGGGCACCTCGCACGTGGCCGCCGGGATGCTCGCGCCGGTCGCCGAGGTGGAGTTCGGCGAGTCGGGGGGGCGCCTGCTGGATCTCGGGTTGCGCTCGGCGAGCATGTGGCCCGCGTTCGCCTCCGAGCTGGAGGCGGGCACCGGGGTGTCGGTGGGCCTGCTGCGGACGGGCACGCTGCTGGCCGCGCGTGACGACGACGACGCGCGCGAGCTCGAGCGCCAGCTGGACTTCCGCCGCTCGCTCGGGCTCGCCGTGCGCCGCCTGCGCCCGAGTGAGGCCCGCGAGCTCGAGCCCGCCCTGGCCCCCACGCTGCGGCTCGCGCTGGAGGCCCCCGACGACCACTCCGTCGACCCCCGACTCGTCCTCACCGCGCTCAGGCAGGCGTGCGAGTCGGCCGGGGTGAAGCTGCGCGAGCACACGCGCGTGGCGCGCGTCGAGCTGGGCGACGCCGGCGAGGATGTGGCGGGCCCGGACCACGCGGGCCTGAACGATGCCGGGGGCCGGGTTACGGGCGTGACGCTCGAGGACGGTGAGCGCCTGCCGGCCGGGCAGGTCGTGCTCGCCGCCGGCCCGTGGAGCGAGCGCATCGACGGACTGCCCCAGGGTGCAGTCGTGCCCGTGCGCCCGGTCAAGGGTCAGATCCTGCGGCTGCGCGACCCCGCGGGAGCGGGGCTGCTGCGGCGGGTACTGCGCTTTCGCGGCGGCTATCTCGTCCCGCGGGGCGACGGCGGCTACGTGCTCGGCGCGACGGTCGAGGAGCAGGGCTTCCGATTGGCGCCCACCGCGGGCGGCGTGTACGAGCTGCTGCGCGACGCCCGCGAGCTCGTGCCCGGCATCAGCGAGCTGGAGATCGAGGAGCTGTCCGTGGGCCTGCGCCCGGGCACCCCCGACAACGCCCCCGCGATCGGCCGTGGGGCGGTGCCAGGGCTGGTGTGGGCGACGGGCCACTACCGCAACGGCATCCTGCTCGCGCCGCTCACCGCCGCGCTCGTCGTCGGGGTGCTCGCCGGCGGGCGCGCGGACGAGCCGGTGGGCGGGCAGGCGGACGATCCACTCCTTTCCGCCTGCGCCCCGGATCGCTTCACGCCCGCGGGGGCCGCCGCGTGATCCTGCTCAACGGGGAGCGCTCGGACGTGCGCGCCGGCGAGACCGTCGCCGCGGTGCTCGTCCGCCTCGGCCTCGACGTGGACGCGCGCGGAGTCGCGGTCGCGGTCGACGGCGAGGTCGTGCCGCGCGCCGCGTGGCAGTCGTTCGCCGTGGGCGAGCACGCGCGCGTGGAGGTGCTCACGGCGATGCAGGGAGGATGATCGGGGTATGCACGAGACGGTGAGCACGCACGCCGAGGAGCTGACGATCGCCGGCAGGACGATGCGCTCGCGGCTGCTGCTCGGGACGGGTGGCTTCCCGTCACTGGAGCTGATGGCCGAGGCGATCGCCGCGAGCGGCAGCGAGCTCGTGACGGTCGCGCTGCGGCGGGTCGATCCGTCGGCGCGTGGCTCGCTCGTCGACGTGCTCGCCGATGCCGGCGTGCAACTGCTGCCGAACACCGCCGGCTGCCATACGGCGCGCGACGCGGTCCTCACCGCGCGCCTGGCGCGCGAGGCGTTCGCCACCGACTGGATCAAGCTCGAGGTGATCGGCGACGAGGACACGCTGCTGCCGGACGCGCCCGAGCTGCTGCGCGCCGCCGAGGAGCTGATCGACGACGGCTTCGTCGTGCTCCCGTACACGACCGACGACCCCGTGCTCGCCCGCCGCCTCACCGACCTCGGCTGCGCCGCCGTGATGCCGCTCGGCTCGCCGATCGGCAGCGGCATGGGCATCCGCAACCCCTACAACATCGCGCTGATTCGCCAGGCGGTGGACGTGCCGGTGGTGCTCGACGCGGGCATCGGCACCGCGTCCGACGCAGCGCTTGCGATGGAGCTGGGCTGCGACGCGGTCATGGCGGCATCGGCCATCTCCCGCGCCCGGGACCCGGTGGCGATGGCGCGCGCGATGCGCGCCGCCGTCGAGGCCGGCCATCTGGCGCGCGGGGCGGGGCGCATCCCGCGCCGCCTCTACGCGACCGCCTCCACTTCCGACGAGGGTCTCCCCGGCTTCGGTCAGGACGCCCCCGGCTCCTAGCTGACCACTTCGATCGTGCCGTTCATCGTCACCGGGTACAGCGTGCACTCGTAGTGGATCACGCCGGGCGTCACGACCTTGACTTCAAATGTGCCGCCTTCACCGAAGTTCTTGGAGGCGATCCGCTGCGGACCGCCGACGCTCGTGACGTTGGCCTGCACCGAGTCGTAGTTCGTCCACCTGATCGTGCTGCCGACCTTCACCCTGACCGTGTCCGGCGCGATCGCGATGTTGCGGTAGGCGATCTGCACGAGCCCGCTCTGCACCGGCGCGGACGGCGAGGGCGACGCGAACTTGGGCGTGGTGTCGACTTTCAGCGACTCGCCGCCGGACGTGGACGGCGTCGCCTTCGAGCCGGTCGTGGCGGCGCTCGCCGTTGAGCGGGCAGCCGCGCTCGTGCTCGAGCTGCCGGACCCGTTGCTCGACGATCCGCAGCCCGCCGCGAGCATCAGCGCGCAGCATGCGATCACGGCGGAGATGCCTGTTCTCATCTGGTGGCGATCCTTTCCTCGACAAGTTCGTGCTGGCGGACCATCGCACACGGCGGGCCTGGTGGTGGCCGGTCGTCCCGCGTGTACCGCCTACACTGGCCGATTCGATGACGCCACGCCATTTCCTCACCGGGGCGGAGCTGAGCGCCGCCGAGCTCGACGCACTGCTCGACCGCGCGCTGGAGCTCAAGCGCGCGCCGCTCTCCTCGCAGGCGCTCGCCGGTCGCAGCGTGGCGCTGATCTTCGAGAAGCCATCCACCCGCACGCGTGTGTCCTTCGAGGTCGGGATCCAGGAGTTGGGCGGCCATGCGGTGGTGCTGCGCTCGGATGAGCTGCAGCTCTCGCGCGGCGAGGCGCCGCGCGACACCGCGTTGGTGCTGTCACGGCACGTGGCCGCGGTCGGCCTGCGCACCGGCGCCGACGCAATCCTGGAGGAGCTGGCCACCTACAGCACGGTGCCGATCGTCAACATGCTCAGCGCGCGCCATCACCCCTGCCAGGCGCTCGCGGACCTGCTCACGCTGCGTGAGGCCTGCGGAACGCTGGAAGGTCTGCGCCTCGCGTACGTCGGCGACGGCAACAACGTCGCCCGCTCGCTCGCGGTGCTAGGGGCGCTCGCTGGCATGCACGTGGCGCTCGCGTCCCCTGCCGGCTACACGCTCGGGGGCGATCTCGAGCTGCCGGTCGCCGCACGCGGCGTGGTCACACACCACTCCGACCCATATGAGGCGGCGCGGGGCGCCGTCGCCGTGTACACCGACGTGTGGGTGAGCATGGGCGATGAGAGCACAGCCGAGCAGCGCCGTCGGGACCTGGTCGACTACCGCGTGGACGACGCGCTGCTGGACGCAGCCGCGCCGGGAGCGTTCGCGATGCACGATCTGCCCGCGCATCCTGGCGAGGAGATCTCCGCCGAGGTTCTGTACGGCTCCCGCGAGCGCATCTGGGACCAGGCGGAGAATCGCCGCCACGCGCAGAAGGCGCTGCTGGAGCTGCTGGTGGCGCCCGCATGACCGTCGAGGCCCCCGTCCGACCGGAGGGGTCGCCGCGTCCGCAGCGGGGCGATGAGCTGGAGCTGCGGATCGACTCGCTCGCGTTCGGTGGCGAGGGCGTCGCGCGGCTTGGCGACGGTGGCTACGTGGTGTTCGTCGCCGGCGCCATCCCGGGCGACCGCGTACGCGCGGTGGTGCACAAGCGCAAGCGCAGCTACGCGCACGCGCGCACGCTGGAGGTGCTCGAGCCGAGCCCCGAGCGGATCGCGCCGACGGCCGAGCATCCCGGCGTGCCCTGGCAGGTGATCCCCTACGAGCGCCAGCTCGAGATCAAGCGCGGCCAGGTCGACGACGCGCTGCGGCGGATCGGTCGGCTCGACGGCTTCGAGCTGCAGGAGGTCGTGCCCGCGCTGGCGCCGTGGCGCTACCGCAACAAGCTCGAGTACTCCTTCGGCGAAGATGGCGGCGAGCTCGTGTGCGGCTTCCACGCCCCGGCAGGCGGCAATCGCGTGACGCCGATCGAGGACTGCCTGCTTGCTTCAGAGCGCGGCAACCTCGCGCGTGTCGCCGCGCTGAGCTGGTGCCGGGCCGAGGGGCTGACCGCATGGGAGCGCAGTCGCGGTGTGCGTGCGGACGCGGACGCAGGCGAGGACGCAGCCGTGGAGCACGGCTCTGCGGCAGGCGATGACCGGGCTGGGGGGCAAAGGGCGCGCCGCGGTCGGGGTGCACGAAGCGGCCGCGCCGAGCGGACCAGGCCCGCGCCGGATGGGCGCGCGCGCCTGCGCAACCTGGTCGTGCGCGAAGGCCGGCATGCCGGCAAGCTGCAGGTCCGGATCGTGACCACGGATGGGGAGTTGGATGCCGGCTCGCTCGCGGCGGCGCTCAGTGAGGCGCTCGGCGAGAGCCTGTCGGGTGTCCTGTGGACGCGCTCGCGCAGCGTCGCCGAGACGACCGCGGGTGGCGAGACCGAGCTCGTGTGGGGGGAGGCGGAGCTGCCGGAGCGGTTGGGTGAGCTCGATCTGCGCATTTCCGCCGAGGCGTTCTTCCAGACGAACACGGAGATGGCCGAGCTGCTGTACGGCATCGTCGCCGAGTACGCCGCGCTCGAGGGTTGGGAGCGCGTGTACGACCTGTACTCGGGGATCGGCACGATCGCGCTCACGCTCGCGCCGCGCGCGGGTGAGGTGTGGGGAATCGAGCTGGTCGAGCAGGCAGTCGCGGACGCGATCGCGGGTGCGCGGCGCAACGAGATCACCAACGTCCACTTCTTCGCCGGCGACAGCCGCACGGCCCTGCCCGAGCTGCTCGAGCGGGCCGGACGCCCCGACGTGCTCGTCGTCGACCCGCCGCGCGCCGGCCTGTCGAAGAAGGTCGTGCACCGCATCATCGACGCCTCGCCCAAGCGCATCGTGTACGTCTCCTGCAACCCCACCACGCTCGCCCCCAACGCCGCCGAACTGGTCGAGGCCGGGTGGGTGCTGCGCAAGGTCCGCCCCGTGGACATGTTCCCGCAGACTCACCACATCGAGTGCGTCGCGCTCTTCGAGCGGGCGTAGGCTTGAGCAACCGATGCGCGCCGCCACCATCCGCGAGAAGGAGATCGTGATCGAGGAGCACCCGGATCCGGTGGCGCAGGCCGGCGAGGTGCTCGTGCGCGTGCATGCGGCGGGCTTGAACGGAGCCGACATGATGCAGCGGCGAGGCCTCTACCCGGCGCCGCCCGGCTCGCCGCAGGACATTCCCGGCATCGAGCTCGCTGGCGAGGTCGCCGCCCTCGGGCCGGGGGCGGAGCGCTTCGCGGTGGGCGAGCGCGTGATGGCGATCGTCGGCGGCGGCGGGCAGGCCGAGCTCGCGACGGTGCACGAGCGCCAGCTGATGCCGGTCCCGGATGCCTTGGACTGGCCGGCCGCGGGCGGGCTGCCGGAGGTCTTCATCACCGCGCACGACGCGCTCTTCACCCAGGCGCAGCTGCGCCCCGG
>JBEKGK010000102.1:0-13874 GCA_050012835.1 Solirubrobacteraceae bacterium
GCGCTCCAGCCGCTCGGGCGGAGCGTCGCCTCGCGAACCCTCGCCGCCCGGGGCCGACTTGTGGCGCTCGAAGCGGTAGTCGCCGAGGATCGTGCCCTCGACGATCGCCGCCGCGAGCGCTCCAGCGGCTGCCTGCGGCGCGTCGCCCGGGGCCTGCCAGCAGAGCGTGCGGGTGGATATCTCCGTCGCGCGCGCGCTCGCCACGGAGGCTGCCACGCGGGCGCGCTCAGCGGTGAAGTCCGCGCGTGCTCCCAGCCCGACGAGCAGCCAGCGCTTGCCCTCGGCGTGGGTCAACGCGAGCGACTTGAACGAGCGGCGGGCCTCGCCGGAGTCGAGCAGCTCGCCGAGCTGTGGCGGAGACCCAGGTGGGGGCGTCTCGCCGTCGAATATGCCGATCGCGATCGTGTCGGCGTCGGTCGTGCTGGCTGCCTGGGCGACTGAGGATATCTGCATGCGCCGGCACGATATCCGGCTTGCGAACGATTCGTCGTGTTGGCGTAAACGCCGCTTTACTCGCACGCGCCGGCAAGCCAGCTGAGGGGCCGCGTGGGGGAAATCCCGGAGCCGTCCCGGAGCCGTCCACTACCATTCTCGCTCTCCCGCCCCAACTCAGCGACCTACAGGAGAAGACCCGCTTCCATGCCCAAGACAGTGATCCTCGGCAGCGCGCGCACCCCCATCGGCAAGATGGGCGGCAGCCTGTCCACGCTCGAAGCCACCGAGCTCGGCGCGCTGGCCATCACCGCTGCCCTGGAGCGTGCCGGCGTCGAGCCCGAGCAGGTCGAGCACGTGATCATGGGTCAGGTGCTCCAGGCCGGGCAGGGTCAGATCCCCTCCCGCCAGGCCCAGATCAAGGCCGGCATCCCCAAGGAGGTCTCCTCGGAGACGATCAACAAGGTCTGCGCCTCCGGCCTGCGCGCCTCGGTGATCATCGACCAGGCGATCCGCGCCGGCGACATGAGCGTCGGTGTCGGCGGTGGCATGGAGTCGATGTCAAAGGCCCCCTACCTGCTGCCGCAGGCCCGCTTCGGCTACCGCATGGGCGACGCCAAGATGCTCGACGCGATGGTCCACGACGGGCTCACCAACCCGTTCTCCGGCAAGCAGATGTTCATCGAGGCGACCGAGATCGGCGACGAGCTCGAGATCACGCGCGCCGACCTCGACCGCTGGGCGCTGCGCTCGCACGAGCTCGCGCTGAAGGCCACCGACGAGGGGCGCATGTCCGAGGAGATCGTCTCCGTCACCATCAAGGGACGCAAGGGCGACACCGTGGTGGAGATCGATGAGGGTCCGCGCCGCGACACCTCGCTCGAGAAGCTCGCCGCGCTGCCCGGGCTCGTCGGCAAGGAGGGCTCGCACACGGCCGGCAACTCGCCGGGCGTCAACGACGGCGGCGGCGCGCTGGTGCTCGCCTCCGAGGAGTGGGCCGCCGCCAACGGCAAGGAGGCGCTCGCCGAGATCGTCGCGCACGCGCAGAGCGCCAACGACTTCGCCTACCTCGCCACCACGCCCGCCAGCGCCGCCAAGAAGGCGCTCGAGAAGGCCGGCCTGCAGCCCGGCGACATCGACCTGTGGGAGATCAACGAGGCCTTCGCCTCGGTCACGCTCAACTCGATCCGCATGCTCGGCATCGACGAGGATCGCGTCAACGTCAACGGTGGCGCCGTCGCGCTCGGGCACCCGATCGGCGCCTCCGGCGCGCGCATCCTCGGCGCCATAGTCCACGAGCTGCGCCGGCGCGGCGGCGGCCTCGGCTGCGCCGCCATCTGCTCCGGCGGAGGTCAGGGCGACGCGGTGATCCTTCGGGTCTGAGATGGCCGTGAGCGCCGGCGGATCGCCGAACGGTCAGCCGCGCGGCGCCGCGTTCTTCGACCTCGACAAGACGCTCATGGCGGGTTCCTCGGGCGTGTTCTTCGCCCGTGCCGCCTACGAGACGGGCATGATCTCGCGCGGGCGCCTCGTCCGCGACGTCTACGAAAACCTGCGCTTTCGCCTGCACGGCTCCACCGACGACCGCGCCGACGACGTGCGCAGGCGCGTGGGGGAGATGATCGCCGGTGTGCGCGTACGCGACCTCCAGCGGTTGACCCCGCGCGTGCTCTCCGGCGTGCTGCCGCGGCTGTACCCGCAGATGCTCGAGCGCGCATACGCCCACCAGGACGCCGGCCTGCCCGTCTACATCCTGACCGCCGCCTCGCAGGAGATGGCCGACCTGCTGGCGCGCGTGCTCGCGTTCGACGGCGGCCTGGGCTCGCGCTCGGAGATCGTCGACGGCCGCTACACCGGCAGGCCCGCGGGACCGTTCAACTACCGCGAGGGCAAGGTGCTCTCGATGCGCGAGGTCGCCGAGCGAGATGCCATCGACCTGGCTGCCTCCTATGCGTACTCGGACTCCGAGTCCGACCTGCCGATGCTGCGCGCCGTGCGCTATGCAGTCGTCGTCAACCCCGACGCCGTGCTCAGGCGGATCGCGCTCGACGAGGGCTGGGAGGTGATCGAGCTGGACCGGCTCGGCCGTCGGCTGAAGGTGATCGCCGCGCTGGGCGCCGGAACCGCGCTGGCGTCGCTCGGGCGGGTACGCTGGGGGCGACGCCGATGACGCCTTCCGCCCCAGCCACCCAGAGCAAGATCCGCGTGGTCGTCGCCAAGCCGGGACTCGACGGCCACGATCGCGGCGCCAAGATCATCGCCCGCGCGCTGCGCGATGCGGGCATGGAGGTGATCTACACCGGCCTGCACCAGACGCCGGAGCAGATCGTCGAGACGGTCATCCAGGAGGACGCCGACGCGGTCGGCCTGTCGATCCTGTCCGGTGCGCACATGACGCTCGTGCCGCGCGTGGTGGAGCTGCTGCGCGAGCAGGGCGTCGAGGACGTCGTGATCACCGTCGGCGGCACGATTCCGGCCGAAGACATCCCCGAGCTCAAGAGCCTGGGAGTCGCCGAGGTGTTCACGCCCGGCGCCCCCACCCAGGCGATCGTCGATTTCATCCGCGGCGCCGTTGTCAGTCGCTAGATGGCCCCTGATCTCATCGATGTCGTTCACCTCGGCGCATGCGCCGAGGTGCGACCCCGCACATGTGCGGGGTCGAGGACCCGCCGCATGCGGCGGGTCCCGGGTCGTGCATGCACGACCCGAACAGCAACGCACTCCTCGCGTAAAACCGATTGACTCGTCAGTCAACCGCGCGAGCAGGTAGGATTGACCCACTCATACCCCAAGGAGTTGCTTGAGAATGAAGATATGCGTCCTCGTGAAGGAGGTTCCGGACGCCGCCGTCGAGAAGAGGATCGACCCCTCGACGGGGCGCATGGACCGCAGCGGCGAGAAGAACCTCAACCCGTATGACACGCACGCCATCGAGGCGGCGATGCAGATCAAGGAGGGCGGCGCGGTTCCCGTCGAGGAGATCGTGGCCGTAACGATGGGTCCCGACAGCGCCGTGCGCGCGCTGCACAAGGCAGTGTCACTCGGCGCCGACCGCTCGGTGCATCTGTCGGACCCGGCGGTCGCGGGCTCCGACGTGGCGGCAACCGGCTACGCGCTGGCCAAGACGCTGCAGCGCGAGAGCCCCGACCTGGTGCTGCTCGGCCAGCAGTCAGACGACGGCGAGTGCTACACGATCGGCGCGGTCGTCGCCGAGCACCTGGGCATGCCGTCGCTGACGCAGGTGATCAAGATGGACATCGAGTCAGACGCGCTGCGCTGCGAGCGCCAGGCCGAGTACGGCTACGACACCGTGCAGATCAAGCTGCCCGCGGTGATCTCCGTCGGCGACGCCATCAACGAGCCGCGCTACCCGTCGCTGAAGGCGATCATGGGCGCCAAGAAGAAGCCGCTCGACACCGTCACCGCCGGCGACGTCGAGATCGACGCGTCGAAGGTCGGCGGCGAGAACTCCGCCGCCCAGTGGACCGCCGCGAAAGCGCCGCCCGCGAAGGCGGCCGGCGAGATCATCGAGGACGAGGACACCGGCGAGACCGTCGAGAAAATCGTCGCCTGGCTCGACGAGAGGAAGCTGATCTAGATGGCAAACATCCTGGTTTACGCGCTGCACTACGACGGCGCGATCAACAAGAACTCGCTCGGCGCCGTCTCCGAGGGCGCAAAGCTCGCGGCCGAGCTCGGCGGCGAGGCGCACGCGATCCTGCTCGGCGAGAGCGTGCCGCAGGAGCTCGCGGCGTCGCTCGGCAAATACGGCGCCAAGAAGGTGCTCGTGGCGGAGGGCCCCGAGGGCCTCGCGCAGCCGCTGGTCGACGCGATGGCCGCGGCGATCTCCGGCGGCGACTACAAGTACGCGCTGTTCGGCGGCGGTCTGCTCGGCTTCGAGATCGGCGCCGGCCTGGCCGCGCGCCTGGGCGCTGGCGTGGTGATGGAGGTCACCAACGTGCGCGCCGAGAACGGCGAGCTGATCGCCGAGCGCCCGATCCTGGGCGACTCGTCGATCTCCGAAGTCAAATACCGCTCCGACGTCGGCATCGTGATCGGGCGCCTGAACGCGTTCGAGATCAACGACGCCAGCGGTGCTGACGCGCCCGTCGAGGCGTTGAGCTTCGAGCTGAGCGCGCAAGCGCGGCAGGCGACGATGCTCACCCGCGGCGAGCAGCGCGGCGCCGACGTGGATATCGAGGGTGCGAGCATCCTCATCGCCGGCGGCCGCGGCCTCGGCAAAGCCGAGGGCTTCCAGCTCGCCGAGGATCTCGCGGCGGCGTTCGGCGGCAACAGCGCCGTCGCCGCCACGCGCGCGGTCGTCGACGCCGGCTGGTACCCCTACGCCGCGCAGATCGGACAGACGGGCAAGACCGTCGCGCCGAAGCTGTACCTCGCGGCGGGAATCTCCGGCGCGATCCAGCACAAGGTCGGCATGCAGGGCTCGGAGAACATCGTCGCGATCAACAAGGACGCCAACGCGCCGATCTTCGAATTCTCGGATCTCGGCATCGTCGGCGACCTCAACAAGATCCTGCCCAAGCTCACAGAGGCTGTGAAGGCCAAGAAGGGCAGCTGAGCATGAGCGGCCACGGCTCCAGCAACGGGAAGGTCGCGCCCGCGGCCTTCCCTCCGCCGGTCGACTCGCGCAAGGAGTTCGTCAAGCGCGGCCTCGACGCCGAGGACGAGCTGATCGACGTCGGCGTGGTGATCGTCGGTGGCGGCACCGCGGGCCTGGCGTGCGCCAATCGGCTCTTGCAGCTGCTGGCAGACGACCCCGAGACGATGGAGCGCCTCGGCGAAGTGCCGGTCGCGGTCGTCGAGAAGGCCAAGACCTGCGGCGGGCACAACCTGTCCGGCGCGGTCATGCGCCCGGGGCCGCTCGAAGAGCTGTTCCCGGAGATGACCCGCGAGGACTGGCGCAAGGAGGGCTTCGCCTACGGCGAAGTCACCAAGGAGGCGGTGTACCTCACGCCGACGTCGAAGCTGTCGCTGCGCATCCCGACGCCGCCGAACTTCAAGAACCACGGCAACGAGGTCATCTCCGTCTCGGCGATGGCGCGCTACCAGCAGCGCCAGGCCGAGGAGGCCGGCGCTTACATCCTGACGGAGACCTCCGCCACGCAGCTGATCGTCGAGGACGGCCGCGTCGTCGGCGTTCGCTCCGGCGACAAGGGCCGCGGCAGGGACGGCGAGCCACTCGGCAACTTCGAGCCCGGGACCGACATCAAGGCACACGCCACCGTGCTCGCCGAGGGCTGCTGGGGCCATCTGACGGGCGCCGCCATCAAGGAGTTCGACCTCGGCGAGGGGCGCGAGCCGCAGGTGTGGGAGCTCGGCGTCAAGGAGGTCTGGAAGGTCCCCAAGCCGCTCGACCGGCTGATCCACACGATGGGACCGTGGCCGCTGAAGATCTCCAGCAAGTACGGCCAGATCGGCGGCACGTGGATCTACCCGATGAAGGACGAGAAGACGGGCGATCACCTCGTCTCGATCGGCTTCGTCGTCGAGCTCGAGTACGCCGACGCGACCACCTCCGCGCACGACCTGCTGCAGACGTTCAAGACGCACCCGCTCGTGCGCGGGATCCTCGAGGGCGGCGAGCGCGTCGCGTGGGGCGCCAAGGCGCTGCCCGGCGGCGGCTACTGGTCGATGCCCAAGCTCTCGATGCCCGGCGCGCTGCTCGTCGGCGACGCCGGTGGCATGGTCGACACGATGGCGCTGAAGGGCGTGCACCACTGCATCCGCTCGGGCATGCTCGCCGCCGAGTCGATCTACGCGGCGCTCAAGCGCGGCGAGCACAGCTTCGAGTCCTACGAGCAGGTGATCGAGGAGTCCTCCGTCGGCAAGGAGCTGTGGGAGGTCCGCAACGCGCGCCAGCCGCTGATGAGGGGGCTGCTGCTCGGTGCGCCGCTCAGTGGCATCCAGCAGATCACGAAGGGCCGGCTGCCCGGTCGTGCCGTATGGCATCGCAACGACGCCAAGCCGATGTTCGTCGGCGACACCAAGGACTCCTACGTCAAGCCCGACGGCAAGTACACCTTCGACAAGCTCTCCAGCGTGTTCATCACCGGCAACGCCACCCGCGACGACGCGCCCAACCACATCCGCGTGCGCAAGCGCGTCCCACGCGAGATCGCCGAGACATGGCGCTGGATGTGCCCGGCGGGCGTCTACGAGATCCCCGAGGACGCGCCTGAGCACGGCGAGGTGGACGTGATCGTCAACTACACCAACTGCGTGCAGTGCGGCGCGATCACCGCCAAGGGCGGTCGCCTGACGACCCCCGAGGGTGGCGACGGGCCGCTGTATCAAGTGACCTGAACGAAGTGACCTGAACGCCGGCGCAGAGCGAGCTGGAAACGCCGGGCGAGACGGAAACGCTCGGTGCCGGTATCGGCAGCGGTGCCGGCGCCGGTGCGAAACCCGCGCGTGCCTGCAGTGTTACGAGGAGGTGATGAGAGCGATGCATTCAAGCGCGCGCACCCCCCGCGCGTCCCTCCGGCGCCCGATCGTGGCCCTGGCGATCGTCGTCGCCGTGCCGTGGCTGGCGGTCTCGCCCGCCGCGATGGGAGGCACGGCGACGATGGGCTCTGCGAGCGCGACCCAGGCCGTCCTCGTCGGAAGCGGCCAGACCGGCCAGAGCACCCCGCCGGGGAGCAAGGCGAGCGCGTCGGCGACGCTGGAACAGTGTGCGACCGCGACGATCCCCCAAACCGAACGCGCGGCCACGTTCGCGGGCGAAATGACCGCAATCCCGGGCACCGTGCGCATGGAGATGCGCATCGACCTCGAAGAGCGGGTCCCCGGAGAACCGCTGTACCGCACGGTCAACGCTCCCGGCCTGGGGGTATGGCACAGCTCCGCCGCGGGCGTGAAGATCTTCACGCACATCCAGCAGGTCACCAACCTGTCGGCGCCGGCGCTCTACCGCGGGGCGCTGCGCTTCCGCTGGGTGAACGCCAGGAGTCGCCCGATCAAGACCGAGGAACTGCACACCCCGCGCTGCGAACAGCCGGCTGTGCCGTCCACCACCGGCACGACCGTTCCGACCGGAGCCATCAGCAGCTCCGCATCTACAGCCACGGGCTCCGTGGCCGACACCACCACCCCCGCGTCGACGTGATCGCGACGCTCGCGTCGCGGCCCGCTAGAATCGAGCGACGATGAAGGCCAAGATCCACCCCAACTACGTCACCGCGCACGTGCGCTGCACGTGCGGAAACGAGTTCATCACGCGCGCCACGCAGGATGAGCTGCATGTCGAGGTGTGCTCCAACTGCCATCCGTTCTACACGGGCAGGCAGAAGCTGATGGACACCGGCGGACGCGTGGAGCGCTTCCAGCGCAGGGTCGCCAAAGGCCGACTGCACTCGGCGCAAGCTCGGTCCGCGCAGTAGTCCGATGGCAAGCGCCGTGGCTGACCGCGCGGCGCCTGCGACACTGCTCGAGGACGACGGCGAGCTGAGCGCCCAGCGCGACGCGCCCGTTGGCGGGCAGGCGGTGCTCGAGGGCGTGATGATGCGCGGCGTCTCCAACTGGGCGGTGGCCGTGCGCAAGCCCACCGCCGAGCAGCTGCGCGAGGGCGAGCGCTCGCCCGAGGAGGCCGCGTTGGGCGAGATCGAGGTCACGACGCTGCCGCTGGAGTCAGCGATGAAGCGCCACCGCGTGCTGCGTCTGCCGATCGTGCGCGGGGTCGTGGCGCTCGGCGGGTCGATGGTGATCGGCTTCCGCGCGCTCGAGATCTCGGCGAACGCGCAGCTGCCCCCCGAGGACGCGCAGGCTGAGCAGGCGCAGGTCGGGGAGGCGCAGGTCGGGGAGGCGCAGGCCGACGGGACAGGCCAGGCGCAACAGCAGGAGATCCCGCGCGCGGTGTGGGCGGGGACCGTGGTGGTCGCCGTCGCGCTGTCGGTCGTGCTGTTCTTCCTGATCCCCGTCGGGATCACGAGCCTGATCAAGAGCCAGCTGCACTCCTCGATCCTGTTCTGGGTGATCGAGGGCGTGATCCGCACCAGCCTGTTCCTCGGCTACATGGCGCTGCTCTCTCGCGTGCGCGACCTGCGGCGCGTGTTCGAGTACCACGGCGCCGAGCACAAGACCATCTCCTGCTACGAGGCGGGCCTGCCGCTGACGCCCGCCAACGCCAAGCGCTTCTCGCGCCTGCACCCGCGCTGCGGTACCAGCTTCCTGCTCGTGGTGATGATCGTCGCGATCTTCGTGTTCGCGCCGATCGGACTGCCGGCGTGGTACTGGCTGATGGCCACGCGCGTGCTGGGCGTGCCGGTGATCGCCGGCATCTCCTTCGAGCTGATCAAGTTCGCCGGACGCAACCGCGCCCGCGGCTGGGTGCGCGCGCTGATGTGGCCCGGGCTCAAGCTGCAGCTGCTGACCACGCGCGAGCCCGACCTCGATCAGCTCGCGGTGGCGATCGCGGCGCTGCAGGCGGTGCTCGACCGCGAGACGCCGGGCGAGCTCTCGGCCGCCGACCTCGTCGGCGTCGAGGTCGTGGCCTAGCCTTCTGAGCTCCTAGCCCTTTGAGGGCGGAGCGGATTCGCCAGTCGGCGCCGCTGCTTCGGCGTAGTAGTTGGGCGCGTCGAACGGGACCTCGCAGCTCGCCTTCAGGACCTTTTTCGCCTTGACCCTGTGTGCGCCGTGCCCGTGGGCCTTCGTGTAGCCGTAGAGCTTGAGTCCGAGGGTGCCCACGGCGGCAGCCGCAGACGCCTGGGCGTTGAGCGTCATGACCACCGGTCCTGCGCTTTTGATGTCGTAGTAGTCGACTTCCGCGGCACGAAAGCTCGAGCCGATGCCGACCGTGTTGGTCGGGAAGCTCTCGGTGCCCGAGATCGTCCCGGTCGCGGTGTCGAAGGTGATCGGCGGATGTTCGCCGCCGCCGAAATAGCTGAAGATCCAGCCTTTGCCGCACTGGACGCCGAATTTGCCCGTCAGGTCCAGCTTCTCCTGGAGGACCAGCAGCGGCCCCGTTTGCGGGCCATTGGGCTGCCATTCGTACAGATACGCCCTCAAGCCCCCAGCTCGCGCGACCGCCAGCGGCACGGCCAGTGCGCCGATGCTGAGCACGAGCATCACCCGGCGGATCACGCGCGCCATTGTACGCTCGGGCGGTGATCGAAGATCTCGTCAAGCAGATCGAGTCGCGCTTCGCCGAGCTGGGCGCGCAGATGACCGACCCCGAGGTGATCTCCGACAGGGAGCGCTATGCGCAGGTCGGTCGTGCCTACAGCCAGCTCGAGCCGGCGGCGAAGCTCGCGGAGCGGTGGCGTCTTGCGCAGGACGACGCGGCGGGCGCGGAGGAGCTGCTGTCGGAGATGGGCGAGGACGCGGAGATGCGCGAGGAGCTCGGCGAGGCGCGCCGGCGCATCGAGGGGCTCGAGGAGGACATCCGCCTGGCGATGGTCGAGCGCGATCCCAACGACGACAAGAGCGTGATCGTCGAGATCCAGGGCGGCGCCGGAGGCGACGAGGCCGGCCTGTGGGCGGGGGACCTGTACCGGATGCTCGTGCGCTACGCCGAGCGGCTCGGCTTCGAGACCGAGCTGATGGAGACCGGCGACGGCAAGTACACGTTCGAGATCAAGTCCCGCCCGCCCGACGGGGCGTACTCGGTGTTCAAGTACGAGGGCGGAACACATCGCGTGCAGCGCGTGCCCCAGACGGAGTCCCAGGGCAGGACCCACACCTCGACGGCGACCGTCGCGGTGCTGCCGGAGGCGGAGGACGTGGACGTGCAGATCGACCCGGGCGACCTGCAGATCGACGTGTACCGCTCGTCAGGCCCGGGCGGCCAGTCGGTCAACACGACCGACTCGGCGGTGCGCGTGACGCATCGGCCGTCGGGCATCGTGGTCTCGATGCAGGACGAGAAGTCCCAGCTGCAGAACCGCGAGAAGGCGCTGCGCGTGCTGCGCGCGCGGTTGTACGAGCGCGCGCTGGCCGAGCAGCAGGCCGAGCTCGCCGCCGACCGCCGCTCGCAGGTGGGGACGGGCGATCGGGCCGAGAAGATCCGCACGTACAATTATGGTGAGCGGCGCGTGACCGACCACCGCATCAAGCTGACCGTGCACAACCTCGACCAGGTTCTCGAAGGCGAGCTGGACGAGCTGACCGACGCGCTGCAGTCCGACGAGAAGCGCCGGCGCCTGGAGACGCAGGCGCTCGGGTGAGCCGGCCGGCGTCCGTGAGATGCTGCTGACCTATTCCACGCTCTTGAGATGCTCCTGACCCACTGATGCACGCGCCTCTGGACACCGGCACCACGGCACGGGACGCGCTCGACGGCGCGATGACCGCGATCGCGGCGGTGGGCTGTGAGACGCCGCGCCTGGACGCCGAACTGCTGCTCGCGCACGTGCTCGGCGTCGGGCGCGAGCGCCTGCACACCGACCCCGATCTGATCGTCGCGGGCCCGGCCGTGCGTGCCTTTCAGGACGCCGTGCGCCGGCGCTCGGTCGAGCGCGAGCCGCTCGCCTACATCGTCGGGCGCCGCGCCTTCCGCCGCCTGCAGCTGGCGGTCGATCCTCGCGCGCTGGTTCCCCGCCCGGAGACAGAGCTGCTGGTCGAGGTCGCCGTCGGCCTGGGCGCCGGCGCGCGTGTGCTCGACGTCGGCACCGGCAGCGGCGCGGTGGCGCTCGCGCTGAAGGACGAGCGCCCCGACCTGCATGTCAGCGGCAGCGATCTCAGCGAGGCCGCACTGGAGCTCGCGCGGTCCAACGCGGAGCGCCTCGAGCTGGAGGTGCAGTGGCTGCACGCCGACCTGCTGACCGATGTCGGCGAGTTCGACGCGGTCCTCTCCAACCCGCCGTACGTGGCCGAATCCGAACGCGCGCTGCTCGCGCCGGAGATCGTTCGCCACGAGCCCCCCGAGGCGCTGTTCGCCGGCCCCGACGGACTGTCGTGCATTCGCGCGCTGCTCGCCCAGCTCGCCGAGCTGCCCGACGTTCGCTTTCTGGCGATGGAGGTCGGCGCCGGCCAGGCGGCTACGGTCGCCGAGCTGACTCGCGCTGCCGGCTTCGACGCGATACGGTTCGAACGCGACCTTGCGCGGATCCAGCGAGTGGTGGTCGCGGAGCGGCACAGGTGATGACTGCGAAGATCGGCGAGCAGCAGAAGATCAGCGAGCAGGATGTGCAGCGCCTGGAGCGGTGCGTGGCCGGCGGCGGCGTCGCCGTGTTTCCGACGGATACCGTCTACGGGGTCTGCTGCGATCCCGACAACGAGCAGGCGGCAAGACGCCTGTATGCGCTCAAGGGGCGCCCCGCGACCCGTCCGGCGGCGATCATGTGCTTCGCGCTCGAGCCCGCGCTGGAGGTGCTCCCCGAGCTGCAGCTCGACGAGCGGGCTGCGCTGGCGGCGCTGCTGCCCGGCCCGGTGACGCTGCTGCTCGCAAATCCCGCGCGTCGCTTCGCGCCCGCCTGCAGGATCGATCCCACCACGCTCGGGCTGCGCGTCCCACGCCTGCCCGAGCGGCTGGGTGCGCTCGCCTCGCTGACCACGCCGGTGATGCAGTCGAGCGCCAACATGTCCGGCCAGCCGGACGCGCGCACGCTGGCGCAGGTGCCGCAGAGCATGCTCGACGGCGCCGACCTCGTGCTCGACGGCGGCGAGCTGCCCGGCACGCCCTCCACGGTGATCGACCTGCGCGACTACAGCGCGCACCGCCGCTGGCACGTGCTCAGGGAGGGCGCGCTCGCACGCAGCGCCGTGCGCGAGACGCTCACATCGCTAGCCTGAGGAGAGAGCGCCGTGTCCGAGCTGAGCCCCGACTACTTCAACCGCCCCCTCGCCGAGGTCGACCCCGAGATCGCCGAGGCGCTGCGCGGCGAGCTCGAGCGCCAGCAGAGCACGCTGGAGATGATCGCCTCTGAGAACTTCGTGCCGCGTGCGGTGCTCGAATGCCAGGGCTCGGTCCTGACGAACAAGTACGCCGAGGGCTACCCCGGGCGCCGCTACTACGGCGGCTGTGAGTGGGTGGACGTGTCCGAGCAGCTCGCGATCGACCGCGCGAAGGCGCTGTTCGGAGCTGAGCACGCGAACGTCCAGCCGCACTCGGGCGCGCAGGCCAACACCGCCGTCTACCACGCGCTGCTGCAGCCGGGCGACACGATCATGGGGCTCTCGCTCGCCCACGGCGGCCACCTCACGCACGGGATGAAGATCAACGTGTCCGGGCGCCTGTATGACATCGCCGCCTACGAGGTCGACCGCGAGAGCAGCGTGATCGACATGGACGAGGTCGCGCGCATCGCGCGCGAGCGCCGCCCGAAGATGCTGCTGGCCGGCTGGTCGGCCTACCCGCGCCAGCTCGACTTCGCGCGCTTCAGGGAGATCGCAGACGAGGTCGGCGCGCTGCTGATGGTCGACATGGCCCATTTCGCCGGTCTCGTCGCTGCCGGCTTGCACCCCAACCCGGTCGAGTACGGCGCGGACGTGGTCACGACCACCACCCACAAGACGCTCGGCGGCCCGCGCGCCGGTGTGATCCTGTGCAAGCAGGAGTACGCCAAGAAGATCGACTCGGCGGTCTTCCCCGGCCAGCAGGGAGGCCCGCTCGAGCACGTGATCGCGGCCAAGGCGGTCGCCTTCAGGATCGCCGCCAGCGAGCTCTTCGCCGAGCGCCAGCGTCGCACCGTCGAGGGCGCGCGGGCGCTCGCCAGCGAGCTGTTGAAGGCCGGCCACGGCATCAACGTGCTCACCGGCGGCACAGACGTCCACCTGACGCTGGTCGACCTGCGCGCGGCCGATCCCGCGCTGAGCGGCAAACAGGCCGAGGACCGCCTGCACGAGATCCAGATCACCGTCAATCGCAACGCCGTTCCCTTCGACCCGCGTCCGCCGATGGAGGCATCGGGCCTGCGCATCGGCACGCCCGCGCTGGCCACGCGCGGTCTGCAGGAGGAGGATTTCGAAGAGGTGGGGCGCATCCTCGCGATCGCGCTGACCCCCGAATACGAGTCTCGGGCGGGCGAGCTGGCGGAGCGCGTGGGCGCGATCGTGGAGCGCTATCCGCTTTACGAGGGCCTGCCCGCCACCGCACAGGTGTAGATCGTCGCGAAGATGGGGCGGAGCCCCCGATCGGCCGCATGCGGCCGATCGCAGGGCCGGCGCATGCGCCGGCCCCCGGGCCGCACATGTGCGGCCCGACGATGCCGCACATGTGCGGCATCGAGCTCAACAAGGACGCGTGTGCGCACGACCGCGCCGCCGCACATGCGCCGGCCCGAACTGCACACGCACCGCACCTGCCTGCCATCGACCTCCGGGCCTGCGATGCTTTACATGAGCCGATGGCGCATCCAACCGAGCTCGACGCGCTTTACGCCTTCCTGGCGGCCGCGGTCGTCACCGCGCTGCTGACCCCCCTCACGATGCGTTTCGCGAGGGCAGTCGGTGCGATCGACGAGCCGCGCGAGCGGGGCCTGTCCGAT
>JBEKGK010000103.1:0-13657 GCA_050012835.1 Solirubrobacteraceae bacterium
CCGGCCAGGCCCACGAGTGCGAGCAAAATCAGGATCTCGTTCAGCTCGTGGTCGACCTGGGTGAGCGGCAACGCGATCACGACCGCGCCTAGCGAACCAGCGCCCACTGTGATCACACGCAGATGGGTGCCCTTGACAGTCCGATCAGACATTGCCCGCCCGCTGCCGTGCGCGGCGATCGCCCGGTCCCGAGCGCTGGGTGGGATCCTCGGCGAGGAGCCCTGCCCGCCTGGAACACTGATCTGACCGTTCTTGGACACGAACTGGACATAGCCGGAGGCGGCACCGAACTGAGGTGGCTTGACAGCCCGAGGGAACCCGGCGGGCAACTTTGCGCCACGCGGTAGACCACCGCGAGCAAACGCCGCGGCTGGAGGCAGACCACCGCCGCCGGTGAATATCTGGGCGCGCTGACGCAGGTACCCGTCGACCTGGCCACGCAGATCGGCACGGACCGCGACATACACGGTCACCGTGGCTCCCAGCACCGCCAGCACGACCGCGAGTCCCGCGACGGCCGCGATCCGCGCACGCAAAGTCATGGCTCACGCAAGACGTATCCGACGCCCCACACGGTCTGGATCAGCGGCCGAGCGCCTACGTCCTCGAGCTTGCGTCGCAGATAGGCGACATACACCCGCAGCGCGTTCGAGGACGCTCCAAAGTCATAGCCCCACACGCGCTCATAGATATGGCTGTGAGCCATCACCTGCCCAGGGTTCAACATGAACAGCTCGAGCAGCTGGTACTCGGTGCGCGTCAACTCCGTGAATCGATCCCCGACGAGCGCGCCGTACCTTGCGGAGTCCAGCTGGATCTCGGCAAACGAGAGTAGCTTCGGCGGCGCATCGTCAGGCATCTCGCGACTACGGCGCAGCAACGCTCGCAGACGCGCCTTCAGCTCCTCCACATCAAAGGGCTTGACCATGTAGTCATCGGCGCCGACGTCCAGGCCCTCGACACGGTCGCTGATCGCGCTACGCGCGGTGAGCATCAAGATCGGCACTCGCTCCCCGACCCGTCGCACGCCCCGGCACACCTCCAAGCCGTCTATATCGGGCATGCCCACGTCCAGCAGCACTACGTCGGGAACATCGCTCGTGATCAAATCGAATGCCTCAGCGCCACCGTCAGCGGTCTGCACCTCATAGCCGTCCAGGGTCAACACGCGGCGCAGCATTTCGCGCACACCACGCTCATCATCGATGACAAGGGCTCTCACGCCAGTAATTGTGACCGGCCGCCGCCGCCCCTCGGCCGATTCCTACACTCTCCTTACATCTGACGACACGAGCAATCCCCGCAGCTCGTCAACACCATCCTGAGCCGAGCCGGCTTCGACGGGGCTTCGTTGCTGTTGGTGCTTTCGCGCCGATATGGACCCCAAGGTGGCCGAACCGGCCAACGGATTCTCCGTCGAACGCTCGGCCGCCTCACGACCTGGCGTGTCAGGGGGCCGCCGAAGACGCCCCGAAACCAGCCCCGGCGACCGCCGGACGACCGCTGGGGAAATCTGATGCGAAGCTCAGTTGCAGGGTCAGCAGCCATCGCCCCGGGAATCCTACCCTCTCAGACGATCGCGCCGATGGTGCTGATGACCACGCCGAGCATGAAGATCCAGGTCCCGGCTTCCTGCCGGAGGAGCGACCGCCTCAGCCGGTGCTGCGCTCGATCTCAAGGCGCTCCCACGTCTCCTTTACCTCCTCGCCCATACCCTCGATTCGGGTGTGGAGTGCGGCGTGGTCCTGCTGCTGCTTTGCCTGCAGCTCTTGCAGCTCTTTTTCGATCTGGGCTAGCCGCTCGTCCAGGGGCATCCCTCCATGGGTCACCTGCAATCGCCCGGTCATGTTCGTCCGCATGCCGATCGTGCCCGCTAGCTGCACCACCTGCGTCTTTGGTCGCCGTAGTTTCAGCCAGACGAGCAGGCGCCCGCTTGAGGAGCATGGCCAGGTCGTGCAAGTGGAGGCAGCCGAACACATCGCGTCTCACTTCGAGGGACTCGTCCAACCCACCGAAGTTGGCGGGTCCTCCATCGACCGCAAGTTGATCGACACCTTCAAGAAGATGGCTCTGGAGAGGACGGGCCGGCCCGTCCAGACTCAGGGTGCAGGCCCCAGCCTAATCTGGCTGTGGTACTAGCCCGGCGAGCTGCCCGCCCCTGCCCAGCCGTAGCCCTCTCGGCCCCGCCCAGCCGTCGCCTGTTTCACGCTTGCGTTCACGCCCCGCCGATGTCGGGCCAGCTCGCTCGAGCCCTGACAGCCAGAAGGCCCGCATCAACGGGCCGGCGAGTGCTCTGTCGTCGCCGTTAGGTCGGGCAACATTGGACCCCAAATTGGACCCCAACTGGCGTGCAGGGCCCGCCTGAAACAGCCAGAAGGCCCGTAATCACGGGCCTTCTGGTCATCGGGGAGACAGGTTGAGGGTGGCTTGGGGGCTGGCGATGCGATGAAGCGTGGGCGGATTCGTGGGCGGCGCGACTGCTGTTGCTACGACCGTTCGCGTCAAGGCCGGACTACGATGCCGGCGTGCTCCCTGGGCTCGACGTCGCTGCCATACGTCACTATTGCGAGCAGCGTGTGCCCCCGCACGCCCTGCATCAGGTCCGCACCGAGCTCGTCCTCACGAACGGTGCGGCGACGATCGTCGAACGTCGGGCGCCGTGGCACGAGGATTTCGGTCCCGAGTGGACGAGCCGGGGCGTCGCTCGTTTGCGCTACACGATCAAGCGCGGCGTATGGACGCTCTACTGGAGCGACCGCAACGGACGCTGGCATCTCTATGACCTCATCGATCCCACGGACGACGTACATGTCCTTCTCGATGAGGTGGACCGTGACCCGACCTGCATCTTCTGGGGCTGAAGCTCTCCTACGGGACGCCGAGCTCGGCCGCGAGTCGTCCCGGGCCGATGACCTCAACGCCACCGGCCAGAGGACCTTCCGGCAGATGCGCTCGATTGGCACTGCAGGTCGCCTCGGCGCCGCGCGCCACTGCGGCGGCGACCAGGTGGATGTCAAAGGCGTCGAACTCTGAAGCGACCAGGCGCAGCTGCTGCGGCAGGTCTGCGAGCAGCTCGGCACGGGTTCGTCCGGTCAGCTCGTAGACGACCTCACCAATCGGGCGGTTGTGGAGTGAGGTCTGCGCGGGCAGGGCTCGACCGATCGGCGACGGCTCGACGTTGTCAGGGTTGAACAGGGGCGCGAAGTGATCGAGGAATCTTTCGATCTGGGGCATGTCGTAGCTCACGCCGCTGAGCCCGTCCAGCGCGTTGCGGACGAACTCCATGCCGGCGACGTCTGTCGTGAAGCCGCTCAGGACCGCTCCGTCGGCCGCGAGCTCAAGCAGCTTGAAGTTGTAGCCGGTCGGCTTCCGGATCGCTCCGCATAGAACTGTTGCGTCGAAGCAGACGAGCACTCAGGAGCGACGTCGCTCGATGATCTCGGCCGCCAGCTCCTCATCGGAGGGGCTGGGCGCGTCTCCGGCACGTTCGAGCAGCTCGGCCTTCAGCTGTGCGGAGGCATCTGGTTTGAACATGCCGAGCTTGAACTGCTCAGCCGGAAGTCGCCAGGACCCGCCGGGGGTCTGCTCGGCCTTCACGCGCCCGGCGCTTATCCATTTGTAGACGGCCTGCGGCGTGACGCCGTAGTTCGCGGCTACCTGTGCCGCGGTTAGCCACTCAGCCTCGCTTTGAGAACGATCATGGATGTGCTGCTGCCAGGCACCCGCAAGGCGCAGCGCCTTGAGGCGGGTATCGACGCCAAGCCGCTCGATGTCTGCAGCGGCATTGAGATGGCTAATGAGCAGCGCAGCAAATGCCTGAGCTCGGTCATCGCTCTCGTCCGCGTCCTCGAATGCTTCACGGAGGTCGTCACGGCCAAGCAGCGCAGACCTGTCGAGGATCTCGACGGTCTCGATCACCTCGTCTTCGTAGCCACCGTAGAGGTCCAAGCATCGCCCGACGCTCGCGAGGATCTCAGCCGCGAGAATCTTGAGCAGCGACGGGCGCTCATCAGGTCCGCTCGCGACGGCCACGCGCCACAGGACGGCTCGATCAGTGGGCGAAAGGATGCTCATGCTCGTTCCAGGCTACTCCATCGGCACAACAGAAAGAAGTCTTGAAACATTCTAAACAACTCGGCTAGCCAACGTGACGGTCTCCGCGCGAGCAGCAAATGTCTATCGGGGAGACAGGATCTGAACCTGCGACCGTCTACTTGTTGGGCGCTAAAGACGGGTTGTGATCCCAAGTTCTTGGTTGTACATACGGAAGCTGTACAATTGACGTCGTGGGATCGGTCGAGTCAGCGCGTCGAGCGCGCATCAACATGAGGGTTAGCGAGCATCAGGAGCGCGTGCTCAGGGCCGCGGCTGACCTGAGCGGGGAGACGCTCACCGGATTCGTGCTCTCGGTCGCCACCGAGCGTGCCGAGCAGGTGCTCGAGCGCGCGCAGCGCATCGAGGTCGGCGACGAGGCGTTCCGGCGCTTCACCGAGGCGCTCGACACACCCGTCGAGGAGATGCCGACGCTACGTCGCTATGCCCGCGGACAGAGCCCGATTCCCGCGCATTGAGTACCGGCGCACTCGGCCCCGTAGAAGCGCTCGTCGATGCGCACCGTCTCGATGACTTTGACTGCGGCGTCGAGGTACTGAATCGATGGCTGCGTCAGTCGGCGCGAGTCGCTGCCGCAAGCGGCACGGCTGCCACATACGTGCTCTGCCGCAATGAGCGAGTCGTCGGCTACTACGCCCTGGCGATGAGCGCCGTCGAGCATGGGCGCGCTCCCGGGCGGCTGCGGCGTGGCATGCCAGATCCGGTCCCGGTCGTGCTGCTTGCTCGTCTTGCGCTCGATCGCTCTGAGCACGGACGGTCGCTCGGCGGCTACCTGCTCGTCGACGCGCTTGTTCGCTGCGTTCGAGGTGGCAGGGAGTTTGGCGCGCGAGCCGTCGTCGTCGATGCCATCTCACCGGAGGCCGGCGACTTCTACCGCCACTTCGGCTTCCGCGATCTCGATGAGCGGCGTCTCTGGCGACGTCTCGCCGATGTCGCGCACGCGCTCGAACGCTGACCTCGGGTGAAGCCCGGCGCGTCTCGGCGGCAGAGCGACGCGCCTGTGCGGCTAGAAAAGCCCGCTGAGCGCCCCGCCCGCCTGGTGCACCAGGTCGAACAGCGGCTGGGGGATGATGCCGAAGAAGATCGTCGCCGCGCCGGCGAGGACGGCTACGAACACGACCTCCGGCTGAAGGCCGCCCGCCGGCGGTGCGAGAACGGCGGCGTCGCCGTCTGCCGGCGCCAGGCCGCCCTGCTCGTCGAGCTCGGGCGATCCGCCGGCCAGCGCCGGTAGCGGACCGCCGGTGGGGGCGGTCGCGGGGAGGGGGGTGCGGCCCGGCCGCGCCGCGCCGCCCGGCGCCTCGCGCATCCACATCGCGGCGATCACCGGCAGGTAGTAGCCGAGCGAGATCATCGAGCCGATCACGATCGCCACGCCCAACCATGTGTATCCGCCCGAGACGGCCGCGTCGATCAAATAGAACTTGCCGATGAAGCCCGCCGTCGCCGGGATGCCCGCCAGCGCCAGCATCGAGATAGTCATCGGCCACGCAAGCCACGGGCGCTCGCGGCCCAGCCCCGCGACCGCGTCGAGCGAGTCGCCGAGGCCCGTTTCGCGTTCGCGCGCCACGATCACCGCGAACGACGCCATGTTCATCAGCAGGTACACCGCCAGGTAGAACACCGTCGCCGCGACGCCCAGCTGTGTTGCCACGACGACGCCCGCCAGCATGTAGCCCGCCTGCCCCACCGACGAGTACGCCAGCATGCGCTCCAGCGAGGACTGCCCCAGCGCGCCGACGTTGCCGACGAGGATCGTGATCGTCGCGAGCACCGCCAGCGCCGGGCCCCAGCTCGGCTGCGCGCCGATCAGCGCCACGTCGAAGAAGCGCAGGAACACGCCCAGCGCCGCCACCTTCGTGGTGACCGCCATGAACGCCGTCACCGGCGTCGGCGCGCCCTCGTACACGTCCGGCGTCCACTGGTGAAACGGCGCCACCGACGCCTTGAAGCACAGGCCCGCCACGCACAGCGCGATCCCCGTCAGCGTCAGCGGGTCGGTCGCCAGGCTGCCGCTCGACAGGGCGGTGGCGATCGTGGCGAAGTCGGTGGAGCCGGTCGCGCCGTAGATCATCGCCAGCCCGTACAGCAGCGTCGCCGAGCCGACCGAGCCCACGATCAGGTACTTCAGGCCCGACTCCAGCGAGTGCTCGCGGCGCAGTTCGGTCGCGCACAGCACGTACAGCGGGATCGACAAGAGCTCCAGGCCCACGAACAGCGCGATCGTGTTCTGCGCGCTCGCCAGCACCGACATGCCGCCCACCGACGTCAGCAGCAGCGCATGGAACTCGCCATGCGCCGCTTCGCGCGCCGCCAGCGAGCGCCACGCCAGCAGCACCGTGCACGCGCCGCCCGCGATCAGAATCAGGTTCAGCGCCAGCGACAGGTCATCGATGCGCAGTGCTCCGGACACGATCGACTTGTCCGCGTTCCACTGCCAGATCGTCAGGCCCAGCGCCGCGCCCAGCGCCACCAGGCTCAGCGCCGGCACCACCTGCGCGCGCACCCAGCGCGAGCCCAGCAGGCCCACCAGCAGCACGATCACCGCGCCGCCCAGCAGCGCGATCAGCGGCGAGAGCCCCGCGAAGTCCACATGCGGGCCTTTCAGGTGCGTCGTCGCGACCGCGGGCGAGTACAGGGGCACGTAGCTCATCGCGTGATCGCTTCGGCCGTGCCGGTGAAATAGTGGAGTTGGGCGTCCGGGTTGGCGGCGAAGGCTTCCGCCGGGAACACGGCCGTCTTGACCGAGCTTTCGCTGCGGTGCAGCGCCAGCTGCGGATACAGCGCCAGGAACAGGATCACGAGCACCAGCGGCACGAGCACGGCGCCGTCGCTGATCGAGATCTCGCGGGAGCTAACGCCCGAGCCGACGCGGTTGTGCATCGCGCGGATGAACATGCGCAGCGCGTACACGCTCGCCAGCACCACGCCGCTGAACGCGATGATCGCGATCACGAGCTTCGCTTTGAACACGCCCAGCAGGATCAGGAACTCGCCCACGAAGTTCGACGAGCCCGGCATCGCGAGCGTCGCCAGCGACACGATCAGGAAGATGCTCGCCAGCACCGGCGCGCGGAAAGCGATCCCGCCCATCTCGCGAATGTCTTCCGAGCCGCCCGCGCGCTGCGCGAGCAGTGCGACGATGAACAGCGCCGGCGCCACCACCAGCCCGTGGTTGACCATCTGCAGCAGCGCGCCCTGCGCGCCCTGCGGGTTCAGCGCGAAGATCCCCAGCAGGATGAACCCCAGCTGCGCCACCGAGGAGTATCCGAGGATCAGTCGCGCGTTGGTCTGGCTGAACGCCTGCGCGGAGCCGTACACGATCGACACGAGCGCGATCAGCAGCATCAGCGTCTGGAAGTGCGCGGCCGCGCGCGGGAACAGCGGCAGCACGATCGCCAGGAATCCGTACGCGCCGACCTTCGAGAGCACGCCCGAGAACACCATCAGCACCTCGATCGGCATCGCCCGGTAGCCGTCTGGCATCCAGCCGTGCAGCGGGAACGCCGGCATCTTGACCAGGAACGCGGCCGCGAAGAACAGGAAGATCCACTCCTGCGAGCCGGTGCTCAGCGGCAGGCTCTGCAGCGCCGAGAGCACGAACGTGATGTGGCCGCCTCCCTGCTGCGCTGCCAGCACGCCGGTGGCGATCGCCGCCGCGAGCATCAGCAGCGAGCCGACGAGCGTGTAGATCACGAGCTTGATCGTCGCCTTCACCCGATCCGGTCCCTGGCCCCAGCCTCCGATCAGGAAGTAGAAGGGCATCAGCATCAGGTCGAAGAACGCGACGAACAGCGCCAGGTCCTGCGCGAGGAACGCGCCGAGCACGGCCGACTCGGCGAGCATGAAGTTGAAGTAGAAGAGGCGCGGACGATCGACCGCCGGGCTCCCGCTGCGCAGGTTCGCCGCCAGCGTCGCCGCGGCGAACAGCAGCGTGGTCAGGCCCAGCAGGAACACGTTCAGCCCCGTGACCGCGAGCTTGTAGTGGATCCCGAGCGTTGCGATCCACACGACGTCGGTCACGTGCTGCAGGCCGCCGCCCGCTTTGTAGTCGGCGATGTAGCCGATCGCCAGCGCCAGCGCCGCGAGCGAGCCGAGCAGCGCCATCACCCCCGGCGCGCTCCAGCCCGCGCGAGCAGGGGCGTCGCGCTCATCGCCATCCGATCCCCCGCCCACAGCGCGTCCGGAATTGGTCACCGCGCCCAACAGCGCGCCCAGCAGGCCGCAGGCGAGGGGTAGCCAGATGAGGATCGAGAGCGCCGGCATCAGGCCTGCAGCAGGAAGTAGAAGCCCACGCCCGTGACGCCGAGCACCAGCAGCGCGGCGTAGTAGCGCACGAAGCCGCTCTGTGCCGCCCGCACCGCGGCCGACCCGGCGCGCACGATGCCCGTGGTCCCGCCGATCAGCGTGTCATCGACGAACACGCGCTCGAACGTGTCGCGCGCGAACGCGCCCGCCGCGGCGGCCGGGCGCACGACCAGCAGGTCGGTCAGCTCGTCGAAGTACCACTTGTTCACGAACAGCTCATACAACGGCCGCGTGCGCAAGCGGATTGCCTCGGACATGCCGGGGCGGGTCACCCAGATGCGGTACGCGAGCGCGATGCCCGCAAGGCCGATCAGCGTGCCGAGCGTCAGCCCGATCACCAGCAGCCCCGTCTTCGTGTGCGGTTCATAGCCGCTCGCCGTCGCGAACGACGGGCGCAGGAAGTCGTCGATCACGAAGTCCACTTTCGGGATCTGGATCAGGCCGGCACCGACCGCCCCGAGCGCGAGCAGGCCCATCGCGATCCGCATCGGCAGCGCGCGCTCGGCGATCGCGTGCACCGGGCCGGGGAAGCCGACGTCGGTGTCCTCCGCCTCGCCCGTGGCGGGGTTGCGCGGCACCTCCGCGTGGTGCAGGTGGCCCCCTTCCAGCTCGCGCGCCTCCGCCACCGGCTCGCCGTGGAACGCGCGGAAGATCATGCGGAACGTGTAGATCGCGGTGAGCAGCGCGCCGACGTAGCCGGCCACGTACAGGATCCAGTGCCAGCCGCCGCGCTCGCCCGTGACGAGCAGGATCTCGTCCTTGGAGAAGAAGCCCGAGAACGGCGGGATCCCGGACAGCGCGAGGCCGCCGATGATGAAGCAGACGTAGGTGAACGGCAGCGCCTTGCGAAAGCCGCCCATCCTCTCCAGCGACTGCTCGCCGCCCATCGCGCCGATCAGCGAGCCCGCCGCCATGAACAGCAGCGCCTTGAAGAACGCGTGCGTCATCAGGTGGAACAGCCCGGCCGCGTACGCGCCCACGGACACGCCCATGATCATGTAGCCGATCTGCGACATCGTCGAGTAGGCGATCACGCGCTTGATGTCCGTCTGCGCCAGGCCGATCGTGCCCGCGATAAGCAGCGTCGCCGCGCCGATCACCGCGCCCACGTCCTGCGCCGCCGGCGCGCGTTCGAACAGCGGGTGCATGCGCGCGATCAGGTACACGCCCGCGGTGACCATCGTCGCCGCGTGGATCAGCGAGCTGACCGGCGTGGGGCCCTCCATCGCGTCCGGCAGCCATGTGTGCAGCGGGATCTGCGCCGACTTCGCGAACGCGCCCACCAGCAGCAGCACGCAGCCCGCGACGAGGTCGCCGTTGTTCGTGCCGTGTCCGAACGCGGGGTGGGCGGGCGATTCAACCGCGTGGAAGCTCTTCAGGAGGTCCAGCGTGCCGGTGTGCTTGAAGATGAAGTACGTCCCCAGCACCAGGCCCGCGTCGCCGACCACGTTGATCACGAACGCCTTGATGCCCGCCTTCGTCGCCGTCGTGCGCCGGTACCAGAAGGAGATCAACAGATACGAGGCCGCGCCCACGAACGCCCAGCCGACGATCAGCAGCAGGAAGTTGCCCGCCAGCACCAGCAGCAGCATCGAGAACACGAAGAAGTTCAGGTAGGAGAAGTAGCGGACGAAGCCGCGGTCCTTCTCCATGTAGGAGATCGAGTACAGGTGGATCAGCGTCGACACGCCGCTGACGACGAGGATCATGAACACCGACAGGGGGTCGACGAGGATCGACATCTGCGCGTCGATGCCCGCCGTCGAGGCGTAGCTCCACAGCGAGGAGACGAGCTGGCGGTGCTCGGGCGCGTGGCCCTGCAGCGAGATCAGCGCGCCCAGCGCCGCCAGGAACGCGAGGAAGATCGCGCCCGTGCCGATCCAGCCGGCGGAACGGCCAGGCAGGTGGCGGAAGCCGAAAGCGGTGACGAGCGTGCCGAGAAGCGGGAACGCCAGCACCAGCCAGCCGTACGTGGTCGCCATCAGCCCTGCAGCTCCCGCAGCTCATCGACGTCGATCGGCAGCTGGCGGCGGTAGATCGCCACGATCATGCCGAGGCCGATGCACACCTCGCAGGCGGCGACGGTCATCACGACGATCGCCAGGATCTGACCATCGCCGTTGCCCCACATGCGCGAGAACGCGATCAGCGCGAGGTTGCCGCCGTTGAGCATCAGCTCGAGGCACAGCAGCACCACGAGCGGGTTGCGACGGGTCATCACGCCGAGCGCGCCGAGCGAGAAGACGATCGCCGAGACCGCCAGGTACCAGGCGATGCTCACGACGGCTGCCTCCGCGCGCCGACGCCCTCGGCAGTCGTGCCCGTCCCGCGCGGGCGCAGCGCGTCGAGCGGCACGAACGTCTCGTGCTCATCAGCCTCGCCGATGCCGCCGCGACGGCGGGCGAGCACGACCCCGCCGACGGCCGCGATCAGCAGCAGGAAGGACGCGAGCTCGAACACCAGCAGGAAGCGGGTCAGCAGCAGGTTGCCGATGTAGGCCGGTGTGCCGTACGTCTTCGGTCCGGGGACGTAGCCCGCGCCGTAGCCGCTCGTCGCCTCCAGGCCCGTGCCGAGCAGTGCGATCAGCAGCTCCACGAGCAGCGCGCCGCCGAGGATCGCGCCGCCGAGGCGCAGGGCGGAGCCGACCGAGCCACTCCCGCCCGCGGACCCGTTGTAGCTGCGCAGGCGCTCGCCGATCGAGTCGCTCTCGCCGCCCACGTAGGCGACCACGAACACGTACAGCACCATCACCGCGCCCGCGTACACGACCACCTGCACGGCCGCCACGAACTCGGCGCGCAGCAGCAGGAACAGCACCGCCAGCGAGACCAGGTGCGCGACGAGCGCGAGCACGCTGAAGAACGGGTTGCGCAGCACGACCACGCCGACCGCGCCCGAGATCACGCCGATCGCGGCGAGGAAGAACAGGACTGAGCTCATCTTGCCCCCCCGGCTCTCACTCGCCCTCGTTCCTCAGCGGCGTGCGCTCCAGCGGCTCAGCGAGCAGCATCTCCTTGGTGAAGATCAGGTCCATGCGGTCGTAGTCGGAGAGCTCGTAGTCGTGCCCCATCGTGATCGCGTCGAACGGGCACGCGACCTCGCAGTAGCCGCAGAAGATGCAGCGGGAGAGGTTGATCTCATAGACGGCGGCATACCTCTCTCCGGCGGAGACGCGGTTCTCGGGCGTGTTCTCGGCGGCGACCACGCGGATGCAGTCCGCCGGGCATGCCGCTGCACACAGCGAGCAGCCGACGCACTTCTCGAGGCCGGTGTCCTCGAAGCGGTGCAGCTTGTGCCGCCCGCGAAAGCGCGGGTACACGGGCACCTTCTCCTCGGGGTACTGGATCGTGTTGGTCCCCTCGGCGATGCGCCCGAACGTCGTCTTCAGGCCGCGCGCCGTCTCCACGAAGGTGCGCCACGCGCCGCGCGCCGCGCCGGGCGCGGGCGGGCGCTGGACCTCGATCACGTCCTCGCCCGGGCTCCAGCGGCTCAGGGGCAGCGTCGCGGTCGCCGTCGACGTCGGCGGCGGGGCGGCGGTGTCGGACACGGGGAGCTCGTCGCTCATCAGTGTGTGACCACCACGAGGACCGCGGTGACGAGCGTGTTGAGGGTGGCCAGCGGCAGCAGCACCTTCCAGCCGAAGCTCATCAGCTGGTCGTAGCGCAGGCGCGGGAGCGTGGCGCGCACCCAGATGAAGAAGAACGTGATGAGCGACATCTTGAACAGCACGACGATCGGATCGACCCAGCCGGGGGGGTGGATCCCGAACGGCAGCAGCCAGCCGCCGAGGAAGACCGTGGTGACGATGCCCGAGACGACCAGCACGTTGAGGTACTCGGCGAAGTAGTAGGACGCAAAGCGCCCGCCACCGTACTCGGTGTTGTAGCCGCCCACGAGCTCGGCGTCGGCCTCGGTGAGGTCGAACGGCGCGCGGTTCGTCTCGGCGAAGCTCGCGGTGAGGAAGATCAGGAAGCCGACGAACTGCGGCACGATGTACCACATGCCTTTCTGGGCCGTGACGATGCCCGTCAGCGACAGCGTCTGCGCGGTCATGATCACGCCCACCAGCGCGAGGCCCTGGGAGACCTCGTAGGAGATCAGCTGGGCGGCGCCACGCATCGCGCCCAGGAACGAGTACTTCGAGCCGGATGACCAGCCGCCGAGCATGATCCCGTAGAACGCGATCGCGCCGAACGCGAACAGGTACAGCGGCCCGATCGACACGTCGATGCCGTACAGGCCCACGCGTTCGCCGAAGATGTGCTGCACGTCGCCGAAGGGGATGATCGCGAACGCCGCCACCGCCGTGAGGATCGAGATCAGCGGGGCCACCGCGAACAGGAAGCCCACCGACGTCGTCGGCCGGAACTGCTCCTTGGTGAGCAGCTTGAGGATGTCTGCGAGCGGCTGCAGCGCGCCGTACGGACCGACGCGGTTGGGGCCATAGCGGCCCTGCATGCGGCCCATGATCTTGCGCTCGGCGATCAGCACGACCGGCACGAGCTGCAGCCCGACCGCGAAGATCACGATCGCCTTCAGGATCTGGACCCACCACGATTCGTAGTAGCCGACGACCGCGAGGGTCATGTTCGCTCACCGACGGCGTATAGCAATGGTGATACAGGCTTCTTGGGGAGACACACACTGGGCACGACGGTCATGTCTTCCCTCCGCCGCTGTATGACAATGGCAATACGGCGTTCGTACGGGGAAACAGGAACTCGAGCGCCGGCGAGAACTCGACCTCGGGCGCATCCCACACCGAGCGGAAGCCCGCGAGATCCAGCGCGTCGGCGGGCGTCTCGGCCAGCTGCGGCCGGGGTTGGGGCTCGGCCCGGCTCGCGGGGAAGCTCGACGCGGCCTCGCGCTCCTGCCAGCGCACGCCGCGGCCGCCGATCTCCTCGAGCTGCATGCCGGCGTAGTAGGGCACCGCCTCGAACAGGCGCTGCGAGGCCATCGAACCGGTGAGGACCTCGAGGTCGAGCCCGACCCTGCCCGCGAGCTCGGCAAGCACCTGCCACTCCGCGCGCACGGAGCCAGGACGCGCGATCGCGGGCCGCAGTCGCTGCATGCGGCCATCCGGGTGGACGATCGTGCCTTCCTTCTCGGGGTACGCCTCGGCCGGGAAGACGACGGTCGCGTGCTCACGGATGCCGTCCGTCAGGAACGCGGCATGCGCGATCACGGTGCTCGCGCCGGCGAGCGCGCGCTCCCACAGCTCGCTGTCAGGGAGGTCGCG
>JBEKGK010000104.1:0-13544 GCA_050012835.1 Solirubrobacteraceae bacterium
GAAATCACCGCCGGGAGCCCCCGCACACCGCTCGAACTGCTTCCCGGCGATGACGAGCGCTACCACGTCGTGGGCGGCAACGACCAGCTCGTCTCCGGCATGATCGCCGAGCTTCCCGCGGGCGCCGTGCGGCACGGCTACAAGCTCGTGGCGCTGCGCCAGAACGCCGATCTGACGAGCACGCTCAGCTTCGACACGGGTGCGAGCACCGTCGAAGTCGTCGCCGACTACGTCGTGCTGGCGCTGCCGTTCAGCACGCTGCGCGACGTCGAGCTGTCGCAGTCGGGTCTGTCGCAGGCCAAGCAGCAAGTGATCCAAACGCTCGGCATGGGATCGAACGCCAAGGTACACGTGGAGCTCGAGCGCAAGACCTGGCCGGCGCTCGGATTCGCGGGCGCAGCGTATGGCGAATGGGACCGCTTCTGCTGCGCGTGGGACGACTCCGTCCCACGCGGACCCGACGCCAGCCCCGCGCTGTTTGTCGGCTTCCCCGGCGCCGAGGTCGGCGCCAGCCAGCTCACCGGGGCCGCGCACGGGAGCGCGCCGGGCGCCGACGTCGACTGGTTCCTCGGTGAAATCGAGCCCGTGTACCCCGGCACGACCGCCGCCTACACGGGCCGCGCATACGAGGACCACTGGGCCGTGGACCCGTGGGTGATGGGCGCCTACTCCTACTACAGGGTCGGACAGGCCTCCACATATGGTCGGCTCGCCGCCGCGCCGGAAGGCCGCGTGCACTTCGCCGGCGAGCACACCTCGATCAAGTTCCAGGGGTTCCTCGAGGGCGCCGTCACCACCGGCGAACGCGCCGCGCGCCAGCTCGCGCACCACCTCGGCGGCGCGCGCCTTCACAGGTAGCGGAGAAACATCTCGGCGGTCCGTGCGCGCAGCAGCCTGCAACACATGTGACCGCTCTCACATCCTGCTGATGTGGCCCTTAGCCCCATGCGAGACACTCTGAGCCATGTCCGGGGCAGCAAAGCGACCGAACGCCCGACGGCTGGTGTTGCTCATCGCCGTCTTGGTCATCGCCGGCGTGATCATCGGCGCCACGCTCAATGCCGGCCCCGGCCCGACACCGCCCACAGCCGCGCGCCTGACCGCCGCAACGAGCCTCGAAACGGCGACGGCTGTCCCCGGCGCAGCATCCAGCGCCGCCGCTACGCCGTGCGCGGCCGCGAGCACAGCCACGATCGCGAGCGTCGACGCCACCGTCGCGCAGGGGATCTACGCGTCCGAGGTGCGCAGCAAGGAGGTGAGCGCTGACATCGCGCACATCACGAGCTCGCAGGCTCTGCTGAGCGCTCTGGCGAGCAACAACGAAGCGGCGGTGTACTCGGCTGTGCACACGATCGTCTACACCCCGCACTGGCACATCGTGCGGCTGCGCGTGGTGAAGGCGGGCCACGTCATGGCGGACGTCGGCGGACCGGACATCATCGCCCCTGTCTCCGGCGCGCTGCGGTCGAAGGGCAGGACGCTGGGGACCTACGTGATGTCGGTGCAGGACGACGCCGGCTACGTCAAGCTCGTCAGCCGGTTCATCGGCGTTCCGGTCGACCTCTACCGCAACGGCGCGTTCGTGATGGGAACGCTTCAACCCGCACCGTCCACCGTGAGCGCCGGTGCGCCGGTCCGCGTCCGCGGCGTCTCCTACCAGGTGCAGCTCGTGAGCGCCAGCGCGTTTCCCACCGGCCCGCTTCGTGTGGCGCTGTTCGTCCCAGTGCCCTCGAGCAGCGTCTCGGCCACGAGCTGTGCATCGGTGCGGCTCGGGGCGTGGGGCAGCTTCGCGATGCACATCGCGGCCCGCCTGCAGCCGCTGCAGACGCACTACCAGGCGCTCGTGGACGTGTTGCACGGCACGACCGGCGGCCCCGCCTACGTGCGCGCCGGCTCCAAGCGAATCGCGGGAGGTGCGGTGCCGGCGCACATCCCCAGCCGCGGGATCGTGAGCTACGGCGGGCGCTCATGGTCGGTCTTCTCCTGGGAACCGGTCCCGCCGGCGCGGATCTACTTCCTGACGCCCGTGTCCTGAGCGCGGCGGTCGAGATGCGCACTGCGGTGAACACGCGAAAGCTTGTGGGAGCGCTCGCCGCCGTCGCCGTGCTGGTCGCTGCGACAGCCATTCTCGGCCCAGCCCTCGGCCGATCCGAATCGAGCGGAGCGGACTCGGTGAGCGCCGCCGCCCGCTCCGCGCACGCGGCCGGACATGCCTCCACGCGCGGACATGCCTCGACGCTCAACGCTCCGCGCTCGGCGCCCGCGCGCCCGGTTCCGAGGCTGCTCGTGAGCGCGCCGACGCACGCGACGGTCGGCTGGAGGACGATCGTGAAGGTCCACGGGCAGCCCGCCGCGTGGCTCGCACAGCGCTCTGGGGTCACGCTCATGCGCTTCGACCAGAGATTCCTTCACCTCGACCTCCACGCCGGCTCGCTCGATGGCGGAGCGAGCGGCTGGAGGTATGGGAACCAGATCACGCCGCGCGAGATTCACCTCGTGGTTGCGGCGTTCAACGGCGGCTTCAAGCTCACCTACCCCAACACCGGGTTCATGTCCGGCGGCCACGTCGCGGCGCCGCTCAAGCCGGGACTCGCGTCGATCGTGACCTACACCGACGGGACCACCGACATCGGAGCCTGGGGCGCGGGCGTGCCGAGCGCTCACGAGGCGGTCTACTCCGCGCTGCAGAACCAGCAGCTGCTCGTCGATCACGGCCTCGCAGCCGTGAGCGCGGCGGGCTGCGTGACCGCATGCTGGGGAGGAACCGTCGGAGGGCGAACGGCGGTGCCTCGCTCCGGCCTCGGCATCACCTCAAACGGGCAGCTCGTGTGGGCAGCCGGTGAGCAGCTGCTGCCCAGCGAACTCGCCGCCGCGCTCCTCGATGCCGGCGCCGTGCGCGCGCTCGAGCTCGACATCAACCCCTTCTGGGTCGCCGGCTACGTGTACCTGCACCGCCCCGGCGGTCCCCTGCCCGTGCCGGTCGTGCCCGGACAGCACGGTATCGCCGGCGAGCTGCTCGAACCGTACACGCGCGACTTCTTGACGGTCGTGGCTGACTGAACTTCTGTGAGCGTAGTGCGCTTCGAACTACATTTCTGGCGTGGCGTCAGCTCCCCATCTGATCTCGCTGCGTCTCGGACGCGACGGGCTGAGCGCGCTCGACGAGATTGCAAGGCGACGAGGCTTGAGCCGTGCCGAGGCAGCGAGGCAGGCGATCACCGAGACAGCCGAGCGCGAGCGTAGGCACAGCGGGCTCGCAGCGGAGGCGAGGCGCCTCATGCAGGACGAGCGATACGTGCGAGAAGCGCGAGATGTCGCGGACCTCATGGAGACGCTGCGTGGTCCCTGGTGATGTCCACCGAATCAAGCTTCCCGGCAAGCGTGGTCACGTTCAGGAGGGCCGCCGCCACGCGGTGATAGTCCAAGCCCACGACCTGCTCGCCCTTTCCACCGTCGTCATCTGCCCGACGTCACGCTCAGCGTTCGCAGCCAGCTTTCATCCAGAGATCACGATTGCAGGCCAGCCAACGCAGGTGCTCTGCGAGATGGTCGGCGCCGTCGACGCCCGCGCGCTCGGCGAGCAGATCGAGCACCTGTCCCACGAGGAACTGCGCACCGTCGAGGATGCTCTGCTGTTGGTGCTCGACCTCCCATGAGTGAAGACGTCCGGGAGCGAGCTGGCATGTCGCTCACTCGTGGGCGCGGAGCTCCCCCGCGTTGGCTAGTGCCCTTGCGTGATCGTCGCCTGCGACGCGGACCGAGGCGTCGGGGTGGGAGTGACGTTGTTGGCCCAGTTCTGAAGGAACGTCTCGGTGGCGGGCACGTCGAGGGGGTGGGCGAACAGGAAGCCCTGGCCGCTGTCGCAGTCCTCGTCTCTGAGTAGCGAGAGCTCGTGTTGTTGCTCGATGCCCTCGGCGAAGGTCTCGATCGAGAGTGCCTTGCCGAGTTGCACGAGGGTGTGGATGAGCGTCCCGCCCTCCTGGTTGTGTGCGAGCCCGGTGATGAAGGACCGGTCGATCTTGAGCGCGTCGACGGGGAAGCGTTGGAGGTGAGCGATGGATGAGTAGCCGGTGCCGAAGTCGTCGATCGCTATGCGTACGCCGAGCTGCTTGACCTGGGCGAGCCGGCGGGAGGTGTCCTCGATGTTGCGCATGAGCGTGGTCTCGGTGATCTCGATCGTCAGCGCCTGCGGGTCAAGGCCGCTGTCGCAGAGCGCGCCTTCTATGTCGGTGAGGATCTGGTCGCTGTCGAGCTGGCGTGCGGAGACGTTGACGGCCATCGCGAGCGGGTACCCCGCCTGGCGCCACGTGGCGCCTTGAGCGCAGGCCTCTCGCAGGACCCACCTGCCGACGTCTGTGATCAGCCCTGTCTCCTCGAGCAGTGGGATGAAGTCGTTGGGTTGAACGACGCCGCGCAGTGGGTGGCGCCAGCGGATCAGGGCCTCCACTCCGGTGGGCGTCATGTCGCTCAGGTCGAATGTGGGCTGGTAGGCGAGGAAGAACTCGTCTTTCTCGAGTGCTTCGCGGAGGTCCATCTCGAGTTCCATGCGGTGCTGCATGGTGTCGTGCATGCCGGTCTCGAACACGGCGTAGCGATTCTTGCCGTCCCACTTCGCGCGATACATCGCGATGTCAGCCTCGCGCAGGAGCTCATCGGCCGACGCTCCGTCTGCGTCGGTCGAGGCTCCGTCCGCGGCTGCGATACCGATGCTGGCCGCGACGGTCACACGAGTCTGCTTGTCTGCCCCGAGCTTGAATGGCTGGGCGAGCGCGTCGAGCAGGCGCTCGGCGATCAGCTCGGGGCCCGCTGCCAGCGAGAGCTCCTCGGCGATCACGACGAACTCGTCCCCACCGAGGCGCCCCAGCGCGTCGATGTCGCGGACCACTCCCTCGAGCCTCGCGGCGACCGCCCGCAACAGTTCATCGCCGACCGCGTGGCCGAGCGTGTCGTTGATGCTCTTGAAGTTGTCCAAGTCGACGAACAGCGCCGCCACCGGCGTTTGGCTGCGACGCGAGCGCGCGAGCATCTGCTCGATGCGATCCAGGATCAACGTCCGATTCGGCAGGCCCGTCAACCCGTCGTGCGTCGCCAGGAACGCGAGCTCCTCCCCGCGCCGCGTGAGCTCCTCGTCATTTCGCTGGCGCTCAGCCTCATAGCACTCGCCCATCTGCACAAGGCTGAACTCGAGACTCAGCTGCAGTATGTTCACGGCTTCCGCGAGCGCCTCGGGCGAGACGTCCAGCTGCGTGGCGCTCTCGCGCAGCACCTCGGCCATCGAGTCGCGCCAGAACAAACAGCGCCTGGTCACCTCGTTCAGTGCCGCTGCGCGACGGGCCGCCAGCTCGCCGAAGATCTCCCACGTTTCCTGGCCGGCCTCCCGAACCACCGCCAGACTCTCCCCGGCCATCCACCCGGCTACCGTGATCGTAGAGCTCCTGCTGATCCGTTGGAAGCTGTCCTGAACCAGCGCGTCGACCTCATGGCCCGGACCTGCGGTTCGCGCGGCCGTCAGGCTGAGCACATCCTCAGCCCGCGCCTGCAGCGCCTCGCCGAGACGCCGCAGACCCTCCCCGGGCTGCCCCACATCAGGGGACGGCGGCACCGGGACTCGCATCTCATCCCTTCCCGAGCTCGGGCGTTGAACAGGCATCTCACCTCGACAGATCGGCTGTCAGCACCAATTCCATAAGTCCGACTACCTGCAGTAGACAAGGATCTGCGTGCCACGCGGTGTGGTGCTGCCGCTCGTTGGCCTGACCACGTGGCTGACTGCGCTGATCAAGCTCGATCGCTGAACGGCTCGCTTGACCTGAGCGAGTCAGCGCCGGGGGAGGAATTGCCAGCCATGTCGAGTGGCGCACGCGAGCACAGCGGCGAGGTCCGGCTCGCTGTCTGCTGTGGGCGCTCCGGCCTCCAGGAAGAAGCGCTCCATACCCGCCGGGCTGAAGAGCACGATCCGTCGCCCGGCTTTCTGGCCGACGTTGCCGCCGGAGTGCGCTACGCCTTGGGGGATATGGATGGTCTCGCCGGCGGATAGCTGGGTTGATGCGCCTTCCAGCTCCATCTCGAAGTCGCCTTCGACGATGTGGATGGTCTCGGCCTCGTTGGCGTGACGATGAGGCGGCAAAGACCAGCCCACCGGCGGCTGGTCAACGAGCAGGCAGAACGCGCCCGCGGTGTCTTGGCCAGCAAGGTGGATCTCGGTACGAACGCCACCCGGCATCCACACGACGCGAGGGCTGCCCGCCATACGCCGACGATACCGATGCTGCAGGCAAGCGCGTCGGCGGGCCGCGCTGCATTAGGAACGATTTGGGCCAATGAACCCTTGACGCCGACCACAACGATGACTATAATATTGGTCATGTCCGAGACTTTGCCCCTCTCCTCCGAAACGCAGAGGCTTACTGAGACGCCGAGGGTTGGATGCGATCGCGTCGAGTGTCTCGATGACTGCTGCGGCGACCGAGATGGGCAGGCGGTCGATCTGGCGACGCGCGGGTGGCATCACCAGCACCTTCCATGGTGCCTCGCTCACGCTGCTGCGTTGCGGCGGTTCTCGAGCCCGGCGCGAAGTTCGGCGAGTGTGGTGGCCTGCGCTCCATCCGCGAGTGCTTGCTCGCTCTCGTGGATCTGTTCCATGAGCGCAGGGTCGGACAGGATCGAGAGGGTTTCCTCGAGGCTCTCCAGGTCATCGTGGCTGATCAGGACGAAGAGGCGTTGCAGATCAGACCAAGAAGCCACTGCGCTAGTAATCACTCGAAAAGCCGTAGGCTGGCCGGCCCTTGTCACCTACAAGTGCCTGACCCCACAGTCCTTCGGGTACTATCATCCTTGAACCTGTGTCGATGGTGTGAGACGCCGGCAATACGCACGACCACGTAAGGGACGCCATGGTAACAGCCAGGCATGGGAGGAACTACATAAGAAAGCAGCACGAGGAGAGCGCATTATTTGCGTTGAGCCCTACCTGGTCACTATTGCCTGCCGGCGCGCAATTGACGAGCTGCGGCGCAACGGACCAGCCCGCCGGCTTGCCACTGACGTCGATCTCCTTGCGGCGAACGAGGAAGCAGATTGGGCGACGGCGATGGACAACAGGGCCCGCATCCACCACTACCTCGAGGCGATGCGCGAGTATCTGTCCGGTGTCGAGCTCGCCGCCGTCGCCCTGTGCCATGTTGAGGGCCTCAGCAGACCTGAAGCGGCGGTCATCCTCGGGGTCTCGGATCGACGCATCCAGAAGATCATGGATGGGGCAACCTCGAAGCTGGCCGGGCCAGTCGAGCTAATCATGGAGGATGAATGGTGCAGCCATCAGATGAGCAAGATCCGAGCTTTGGCTGCCGGCATGCTCGCGCGGGATGGTCATCGCTATGCGCTGGCGATGACGCATCTCGAGCGCTGTTCCGTGTGCCGCTCCTACTACCTTAAGAAACTACGAGGCTCCCAAGATTTGCCGTGCGACCCCGACGAAACAGCTAGGTAATCCGGACGAATAGGTCTGGCCGAGAGATGGAGGCTGCCATCCGGGCCTTGATGGGAGAGCCGTCGGGGTCACGGTTTTCGGTGGCGGTGGCGGTCGCGCGAGACATCCTCAACCCGGACCTACGGCTCGTGATCTCGGAAGCAAGCCACCTAGTCGGCTCGATCGTCTCCTCGATCACGATAATCAGGGACTCGAGTGCTATCGCTCGGGCCGATCATGAGCCTGCGCACATCGGGCTGACGCCGCTCCGGGCTACCGCACCGGCTTCTGATGATCACTTGGCGCTTCCATCTCGTCTGCTCCGCCTCGACTACAGAAATACCCCGAGCCCCGAGCTTGTCCAGAGTTCGAGCAACGACTTCATACAGGCCAAAAACGGAGGGGGGGAGATTCGAACTCTCGGTACGCCAATCAGGCGCACAACGGTTTTCGAGACCCTTAAGAATCCGCTCTAGCAAGCCAAAGATCGCTACTGTGCGCCCGTCTGTGCGCCCGTTGCCGCAGAATACTACTTGAGGGTTTGTGCGGTCTTGAACGCTCGCTGCGCGAACTGTCAATGCCGACGGGCAGCGGTCAGGACCCGGGACCCGACGTGGGGCGCCGCTCCACCCAGAGGGGCGCCTGCAGCGCGGGGTGGCCCGCTTCGTTGCCGCCAGCGAGCGCCACGCGCGAATTGTGGAACGCCCACAGAGCGGCATGGTTGCACGAGAGTAGGTGCTTTGTGCACGCGGTTCCTGGGTGGGCGCCGAGTAGCCCTCTCAGGCGCGGCTCGCCGCCGGTCGGGCGAGCCACGCACAGATGCGCGAATATCGCCGTTCAGCGATCTTCGGCTCCCGCCGACAGCCGAAGGGGAAGGCGAATCGCTTGCAACTCGCACAGCGCTCTTTGCTCCGCCGCCTGTGCCAGTCTCGCGTAGACGCCCGCGAGGACCTCGGCGAGGTTGCGCTCCCCGACCTCGACCGGGGCGGGGCCGAGCTGGCGCAGCAACGCATCGGGCACCTCGCCGGCGAGCGCGCTGACGTGGAAGGCCTCCAACTCGGGCCCGCACGACCAGAATGAGTCGAGCACGGTGGACAGTGACGCACTTGGCTCGGGCACATCAGTCGCCCCGGCCGAAGTCGTGCCCACCTTTGCGCCACGCCGAGCGCCTGCGCGCCGCGCGCGCAGGCGCTCCACGAGCTCGTCCTGGTCGCGACCTCTCCACGTGAAGATCAGGAACGGATCCTGGTCGAAGTGCTCGGCGAGAATGTAGTAGGCAGCTGCGATGTGCTTGCACGGGTTCACCCCGTCAGGGCAGGTGCAGGTCGCGGTCAACTCGCTCCTCGAGCGCGGAAACAGCGTGAGCTTGCACGAGTCAAACAGCTCCTCGATGTCGTGGGGCATCTCTCCCGCGAGCAGCTTCGCGAGCGGCAGCGCTTGCGAAGCCATCGCCTTCTCGACTCGACGCCACTGATGCTCGGTGAGCGCCTTGAAGCGGATGCGCACGCGATAGGGCGAGTAGCGCGACCCTTGAACCTTCGCCAGCACCACCCCGTGCTCGACATCGAGCTCGACGACCTGGCCAGAGCGGGCGTAGTTGCGCCCGCGCTTCAGCCGCGAGCCGACGCCGAAGGACTCGAGCAGCTCGATGAACCGCCTCGACCACCACGCCTCGCCGATCGCTCCGCGCCGGCTGCGCGCCTCGATGCCCTCCGCGGGCAGTGGCCGCGATGACTCATAGAAGGGGTAATGGTCGAACGAGGCCATCTTCAATCCGCCACCGCGCCAGCCGAGAGCGTCACCAGCTCGCGCAGTTGAGCCGTGTCGAGCTCGGTGATCCACGCCTCGCCGGTGCCCACGATGCGATCCGCCAGATCCTTCTTGCGGTTGATCAGAGTGTCGATTCGCTCCTCGAGCGTACCCACACACGTGAGCTTGCGCACCTGCACGTTCTTCTTCTGCCCGATGCGGAACGCGCGGTCGGTTGCCTGGTCCTCGACCGCGGGGTTCCACCAGCGGTCGAAGTGAACCACGTGGTTGGCGGCGGTCAGGTTGAGCCCGGTACCGCCCGCCTTCAGCGAGAGCACGAACACAGACGGGCCGTCGCCGGACTGAAACCGCTGCACCATCTCATCCCGAGCGCCCTTGGAGGTGCCGCCGTGCAGGAACATGACCTCACGGCCGAGGCGCTCCTGCAGGTGGGCGCGCAGCATGTGCCCGAACTCCGCGAACTGGGTGAAGCAGAGCGCGCGGTCGCCCTCGGCGAGCGCTTCGGCGAGAATCTCCTCCAAGCGCGCGAGCTTGCCCGAGCGCCCATCCAGATCGGAGCGGTCCTTGAGCAGGTGCGCGGGGTGGTTGCAGACCTGCTTGAGCTTCATCAGCGCCCCCAGGATCACCCCGGAGCGCTCGATCCCGTCGACCTGCGCCGCCTTCTGGAGCATCTCCTCGACGACCGCCTCATACAGACTCGCCTGCTCCTTGGTGAGATGGCAGTCGACACGCATCTCGATCTTCTCGGGCAGGTCGTCGATGATCTGCCTGTCGGTCTTCAGGCGACGCAAGATGAACGGGCCGGTCGCCCGGCGCAGACGCGCGGTGGCGCGCTCGTCGCGATAGCGCTCGATCGGCGTCGCGTAGCAACGCTTGAACGTCGCGGCCGGGCCGAGCAGGCCGGGATTGAGAAAGTCCATGATCGAGTGAAGCTCGCTCAGGCGATTCTCCACTGGCGTGCCCGTGAGCGCCACGCGGTGACGGGCCGGAAGCGAGCGGATCGCGCGCGTCTGCTTAGTGTCGATCGTCTTGATGTTCTGTGCCTCATCCAGAGCGATCCGCGCCCACTTCACTGCGGCGAGCGTGTCGCGGTCGCGGGTCGCGAGCGCGTATGTCGTGATCACGAGATCGCTCGCGCTTGCGGCGCGCGCGAACCGCTTGTCCGCCAGGCGTTCGGGACCGTGATGCATGTGAACTCGCAAGCCCGGCGCGAACCGCAGCGCCTCGCGCTCCCAGTTGCCGGCCACCGACATCGGACAGACAAGGAGCGTTGGCTCGAGGCGTTTGCGGCGATGTCTGCCGGCGCCGGATTGGACCTGGGTCGCAGTCCTTTGGGTTGACCCATCGGACTGTCCCCCGTTCGACTGCCGGTCGGCGTGCTCGCGCTCGGCGAGCAGGAGCGCCAGCATCTGCACGGTCTTGCCGAGGCCCATGTCGTCGGCCAGGCAAGCCCCGAGGCCGAGGCTCGACAGGAAGCACAGCCAAGCGAGCCCACGCTGCTGGTAGGGACGAAGCTCGCCCTCGAAGCTCGTCGGGGTGGAGACCTCCCGCAGCTTGCGATCGCCATTCGTGGAGAGCAACTCCTTCAGCCAACCCCCGCCCTCGATCTCGACAGGCGGCAAGTCGGCCTCGGCGCCGGCACCCAAGCCCTCACGGATGAGCTCCCCCGCCGGCGCCTGGCCTTGCTCGGCGCGGCGCTCGAAGAACGTGAGCGCCGCCTCGACGTCCTCCGGGCGCAGCACGATCCAGCGCCCGCGGGCCATCACCAGCGGCAACTTCAGCGCCGCCAGCTCGCGCAGCTCCGCCAGCGAGAGCGTCGCGTCGCCGACCGCGATCCTCCACTCGTACGCGCACAGGCCGCCCAGGCTGAACAGCCCGCTTCCTTCCTCGATCTCATCGAACGGCTCCACTTTCAGCTTGAGACGCAAACGCTTGTTCCACCACGGCGGCGCGAGCACCCCGAAGCCGGCCTGCTCGAGCGCCGGAGCGGCATCGCGCACGAAGGCGATCGCGTCCTGCGGCATCAGATCGACGCTGGTCGGGGCGGCCTCGCGCAGCGCCGGCTCGAGAGCGGGCCACAACCGCAAAGCATGACCGAGCCCGCCGAGCAACCGCTCCTGCGGATCGGCCAGTCGGTGGCCAAGCGCCTTCAGTCCGCTTCCGTTCGAGCTCCACACCTCCTCGGCCGGGACGAGCACACTTGGATCGTCCTTCGCCTGCAGCAGAAACTCGACACGCCAGGGATCGGCGGGCGGGCGCTCGCCGTCAATTCCCAGTGGGCCAGACCCGCCGTTGCACTCGCCATCGCCGTTTGCCCCGACCCCACCGTGGGAGTCGACATCGAGCTCGCCGCCAGGCCACTCCGCCGGCTCATCGGGCTCGCACAGACGGAAGCACGTCCGGAACATGCGGTGCTCCGCATAACGCTCCCCAGCCTGGCGCCACTCGTCGAGCTCCTCGGCGAGCACCGCCAGCTCCCGCTCGTTCCCATCGATGACCGGATCGGGGTGAGTCAACGCCGCGACCCACCCATCGACGACCGAATGTTGGCGCTTGGAACGTCGGCGCATTTGGCGCCCGGTCAGACCGCCCGCGAGAAAGCTCCGCGCGCAGGCATCGACGACTGCCCCCAGCAGGTCGCCCACGAGCACCTGGGCGGCGTTGCTCTGCTCTGAGAACGAGACCTCCGCGCGGGCCAGTGGCGGCATCGCCGCCACCAGTATCCCCACCCGCTCCAGATCCTCGGGATCGCCTGGCATCGCCCGCCACCATGCGACCCACTCCTGCTCGCGCCGCGCCAACCCGGGGAGCAGGCGACCGCGCGCGACCAGCTCGAGCGCGAGCTTGCCCGCCTCGGCGAAGAACCGCAATGAATCGCCGATCGCGACGCCCGCGCGCTGCCGGGAATCGTCCGCGCTGCCGGCGGCGGGAAGGCCGAGCAGCAGATCGAGCGCGGCCATTGGCCCCAGCCCGATCGACGGAACCACCCAGGGATCGAGCAGCTCCGGCCAGCCGGGGCGCCGCTCCTGCGCTCCCCGCAACAGCTGTGGGGAGCGTTGAGGACCCTCCTCGAATGAGGGCAGCATCAGGTGAAGATCGCGCTCGTAGGGCTCATCGGATTCGAGCGAAGCACCCAAGGCATCCAGCGCGCCGGTCAGGTCTGGCACCGCACAGGCAAACGGATGTTTGCGCGGCCGCGGCTTCGACGGCCTACCGCCACGACGCCTCGGAGCCCGCGCGGGCAAGGCCGAGCCCTCTCCCCACACGCAAAGTCTCGAGTCCCGCGACCAGACGGCGTGCAGAGCGATCACGAGCGCATCTTGCCGCTGGCGACGGACATCATCGATCTTGTCGTGACCGGCTCGCCGGCTCGGCCTCCGCGTACCGATCTCGACCTGAGATCGTCAACGAGATTCGACAGCACGAGCTCCTCGGGTACGGCGCATCCCCGGTCGGCGAGCGCGGCAGCGAGGATGTCGTCATCTGGGTGTACTACGGGGCGGCCTGGCGCACTTGCGGCGTAAAGCAGGACTGCTGTACCGCGCGTGCGTGTTTATGGTATTGTTCATGAATATGTCTACGTAGGGAGATGCCCGTGGCCAGCGCCGTAGCCAGCCGTCTTGACTCGATCCGCGACCGTGGCGGGGTCAAGTACCGTGAGGTCGCTCAGCTGCTCGATACGACCCCCCAGACCGTTTCGCGCTGGCGCACCGGCAAGGTCGAACCGCAACCTGACCGCCTGCAGCGGCTACTCACGCTCGAGTGGCTGCTCGGGGAGCTCGCCGAGTTCTACGAGCCCCAAGAGGCCCACCTGTGGCTGTTCGCTCCACACCGCCTGCTTGACGGTAAACGTCCCGCCGACTGCATCCAGCAGGGCAACCTCGATGACGTACTCGCGCTCATCGCCCAGCTACGCGACGGCGCGTTCGTCTGATAGCCGACACGAGCGCACGTGGTCTACCCGCCAGAGCTGCTCGATCGTCTGCAGGCGATCGCACCGGGCTCCTGGGCCGGTCAAGCATTCGGCTGTCTAGAGAGATCGAAGATCCTCGACCTGGCAAGGGCAATCTGCGAGACCGATTATCTCGGGATCTCCGGTGAGGAGGAGTAGATCGTGGGCCGCGGCGGTCGTAACCGCGAAGCAGTCCCCGAGCGCGATCGGTGCTCGGGTCTTCAGGCGCGCGACCTCAATCATCCTGGCTGTCCCTGGAAGGTCCAGCGCGAGCGCAGCCCGTAGGTCCCCCAGCGTCTCGTCGGCCGCGGCGCGCCCCTGATCGCGCGCTACCCGGTAGTAGACCTCCACGAG
>JBEKGK010000105.1:0-13483 GCA_050012835.1 Solirubrobacteraceae bacterium
CCGGCGTTGGCGCCCGCCCCAAAGCCGCTGTTCTCCCCCAGCTCGAGCACGCGCACGCCGGGAAAGCGCTCGCGCACGCCCTCGACGGTACCGTCGTGTGAGGCGTTGTCGACGACGAACGTGCGCTCCGCCGGATGCTGGCCCGCCAGGCTCTGCAGGCAGCGCAGCACGCGCTCGCCCGATCGCCACGTCACCACCACCACGTCCGCGGTCATCCCGGCAGCAGCTCGTCATAGATCGAGCGCAGCCGCTCGGCGGCGGCCGCCGCCGAGAAGCGCTCCAGGCGCCCCTCCTCCGGCGCCAGGCGTGCGCCGGGCGCTGCCGCCAGCGGTCCCTCCTGGAGCGCGTCCGCCAGGCCCACCCAGTCGCCTGGAGGGACGTAGCGCGCGCCGGCGCCGACGACCTCGGGGATCGCGCCGCTGGCGCTCGCGACGATCGGCAGATGGCCCGCCATCGCCTCGGCGAGCACCATCCCGAACTGCTCCTCCCAGAAGCGCACCGGCAGGCTCGCCAGCACCAGGCACGACGCCTGCGCATACAGGGCGGGCATCTCCTCATAGGGCACCGCAGCTCGGAACTCGACCACCCCCGCCAGCCCGAGGTCGCCGGCGAGCGCCCGCAGGCGCCCGGCCTCCGGTCCGTCGCCGACGATCAGGGCGCGCACGTCCTCGCGTCCGCGCAGGCGGAGCAGCGCCAGCGCCCTGAGCAGGTCCTGGTGGCCCTTCTCCCACACGAGCCGCCCGGCGGAGAGCACCAGGTGCGAGCCGTCTGCCGGCGGGCGCGGCGAGCGCGCGAGCGCAAAGCGATCCACGTCGATGCCCGGCGGGCACACGACGATGCGCTCCGCCGCCGCGCCCTCGAGCAGCAGCGCGTCGCGCGCTCGCGCCGTGGTGGGCAGGAACCGGTCGGCGGCCGCCAGCACACTGCGGGCGTATGGGCGGGTGCGCACGTTGCGGTAGGCGTCGCGCAGCGGCAGCGTCTCCCAGGTGGTGATCACCAGCCGGAAGCCAAGGCGCGGCTTCAACCTCGCCGCCTGCGCGCTGTACCAGTTGCCGAGCTCGGCCGCGTGCACGATGTCGGCGTCCCGCAGCTGCGCCTCCAGCGCCAGAAAGCGCTCACCGGCGGCGCGCGTCGCCGCTCGCCCCAGCGGCCCGCCGGGAAGCACGTCGCTGAGCGCGCGCGCGGGGCGCCGTTCGATGTCGAGCCCGTCGGTCGCGTACAGGTTGCGCCGTCCCACCAGCACGCTCACCCGGTAGTCCGGCGCCAGCCGCTCGTGCGGGCGCAGATCCCACGGCGCGACGCTGTGGCCGCGGAGAAGCACGATGCGGGCGCTCACGCCGGAATGCCCGTGGCCGGGTTGTGCGCCATGGCGACGCGCACCGTAGCATCGAGCCCCCATGACCTCCGCGTCCCGCACCCCGTCGGGGTCACCGTCGCCGGCTCGTTCCCCGAGCTCTGTATCGGCCTGCGTGGTGGTTCGCAACGAGGAGGCGGTGATCGAGCGCTGCCTGAGCAGCCTCGCGGGGGTCGTCGACGAGATCGTGCTCGTGCACGACGGCGACTGCCAGGATCGAACCCTCGAGATCGCCGAGCGCCACGGCGCCCGCGTGTTCGTGCGCCCGCTCGTGGGCCACGCGGAGGCGGCGACCGTGTTCGCCTTCGAACAGGCCCGCAGCGAGTGGATCCTGTCGCTCGACGCCGACGAGTTCCTCTCCGAGGAGCTGCGCCGGCAGCTGCCGCGGCTGGTCGCCGACCCCGCCGTCAACGGCTACGAGCTCGTGTGGAAGATGTGGGACGGGCGCCGCTACATCAGCGAGAAGGGCCCGCACAAGCTCGCGCTGTTCCGTCGCGCGCGCGTGCACGTGCTCGGCATGGTCCACGCCGTCGAGCAGGTCGACCCGCCCGTCGTGCGCACCGAGCTGCACCTCGAGCATCGGCCGCTGTACAACAACTTCACCCTGGCGCTCGTCTTCAGCAAGTGGCGCCGCTGGGCACGCATCCAGGCCCGCGAGTACTTGCGCGATCTGGCCGAGCTGCCGCGCTTCAACTGGGAGGGCACACCGTCCTGGCCGCGCCGGCGGCGGGTCCTCAACCGCCTCTCGCCACTGCTGTTCCCGGTGTACGTGCCGGGCGCGTTCGTGCAGAACCTGCTCAGCTCGCGCTCCACGTACGGCCTGCGCGTGAACCTCAAGATCTCCTTCTACCACGGGCTGCTGGCCGGCATGACACAGCTGTACGTCGCCAAATACCTCTATCTCGGGCTGGACGGCGATCCCGCCTCCGAGCCGCCCCGCCCCGCCTCCGCGAGCACGTACCACTGAGCGACGAGGAACTCGGTCGAGCGCCCGCGCGTGAGCGCGTCAAGCAGGCGCGCGCGGTGCAGCTGCGGATGCGAGGTCGCGAGCACGCGCCAGCCAGCCGCCTGCACCGCCGCCACGATGTCGCGTCGTGTGAACCAGCGCAGGTGCGTCGCGTCGCGGTGGCCCCACTCGGTGTAGCCGAAGGTGCCGCGCAGCACCAGGTCGGCGAGCAGCGAGAAGTGGCGCGCGTTGGGGATCGAGATGTGCAGATGGCCCCCGGGCGCCGCGGCGTCGCGCAGCGACGCCAGCACCGCGCCGGGGTCGACCAGGTGCTCGAGCACGTCGTAGCAGCAGATCGTGTCCCACGGCCCCGAGAGCGTCGGCAGCACCTGCTCGACGGGACCGACCGCCACCTCGTCGAGCACCTCGCGGGCGCGCTCGGCCGCCTCGGGGTTGAGCTCGATCCCGGTCACATGCGTCGCCCCTTCGGCGCGCAGCAGGCGACCGACGGCGCCCTCGCCGCAGCCGATGTCGAGCACGCGACCGAGCGGTCGCGGCAGCGCCGCCACGAGATCCTCGCGTGCGTTGCCGTAGTAGCCGGCGGGCTTCGCCTCGGCGTAGGCGCCGGGCGCTGCGCGGGAGGCGATCGTGCGAGCCATGCCGCCACTCTATGAAATGGCGCGCGCCGGCAGGGCATGCGGACGCTCGGACCGGTAGAACCTGGCGGCCGCGCTCGTAGCATCGAACGCCAATGACAGCCCCCCGGCATGTGCTCCTCAACGCGCTGTATCTCGCCCCCGGCGTCTCCGGCGGGCCCGAGACCTACCTGCGCGGGCTGGCGCCGGCGCTCGCCGCGGGGTACCCCGGCATGCGCCTCACGGTCGTCACGACGCGCTCCGGTGCGGCCGCGCTGCGCGCGGACGGCTGGGAGGAGTTCGCCGCGCTGCGAGCGCTTCGGTGTGAGGATGGCCAGCGCGTCAAGCGCCAGTGGGCCGAACAGGTGCTGCTGCCGCGCCTGGTCCGCGCCTCGCGGGCGGACATCGTGCACAGCCTCGCCAGCATCGCCCCCGTCTTCCCGGGCGCGCGCTCGGTGGTGACGCTTCACGACGTGACATTCCTGCGCACGCCCACGTTCGGCCGGCTGACCACGTTGGGCATGGGTGCGCTCGTACGGATCGTCGCTCGGCGCGCGGACGGCCTGATCGCCGGGACGGAGGCTGCTCGCGAGGAAATCTGCACCATGCTCGGACTCGATCCCGCGCGCATGACCGTGGTGCATCACGGACATGAGCTCAAGCGCGCGGCCCAGGAGACGCCCGCCGAGGTGCTGCGCGCGCGCTACGGCCTGGACGGACAGCAGGTCGTGCTGTGCGTGGCCGCAAAGCGTCCGCACAAGAATCAGGAGCTTCTGGTCCGCGCCGCGCGCACGCTCGATGCCGACACCGCGATCGTACTGGCAGGGCACGTCGAGCCATACGAGCTGGAGCTCCGCGCACTGGTCCGTGAGCTTGACCTGGACGACAGGGTCCGCTTTGTCGGCTACGTGCCCGACGCGGACCTCGAGGGATTGTGGAGCGTCGCGTCGTGCGCTGCGTTCCCCACGCTGGGAGAGGGCTTCGGGATTCCCATCATCGAGGCGTTGGGACACGGGGTTCCGGTGGCGGCCTCCGACCTCCCCGTGCTACGGGAGATCGGGGGAGACGTGCCGCACTACTTCGACCCCCACAGCCCCGCCGATGCCGGGCGCGCGATCAGAGCGGCGCTGCAGGACACGCGCGCCTCGCAGCTCGGTCCGGCTCAGGTGGCGCGCTTCACCTGGGACGCGGCGGCGCGGGCCACGCACGAGGTCTACGAGCGGGTGCTCGCCGGTACGGCGCGATGAGCAAGCGGGCGCCCCACGTTGGACTGAACCTGATCTTCCTGGTCCCGGGCGAGACCGGAGGCATGGAGGTCGTGGCGCGCGAGCTGATCCCCGCGCTGCTCACCCAGGCGCCTGCCGGCACTCGCTTCACTGCATTCGTCAATCGTGAGGCGACCGCGGCCGGCGGTGGCCCCTGGGGCGAGCTGATCCCTGCTGTCACCGTGCCCGTGCACGCACGCAACCGCGTGCAGTGGGTGGCGGGCGAGCAGGCGCTGCTGGCGCCGTTGGCCGCCCGCGCCCGCGTCGATGTCCTGCACAGCCTCGCGTCGACGGCGCCGCTGTGGGGCCCCTTCCGCCGTGTGACCACCGTGCATGACCTGATCTACGCGCGCTTTCCCGAAACCCACGCGGGCATCCGCGACAAGGGCATGAGGGTGCTCGTCCCCGCGGCTGTGCGCCGCTCTCATCGCGTGATGGCCGACTCCCAGAGCACGCGGGAGGACCTGATCTCACTGCTGGGCATCAGCGGTGAGCGCGTCGACGTCGTGCCGCTCGGGCTCGGTGCGCTCAGACGCGCTCAGCCTCTGAGCGAGGCTGAGACACGGGCGCGCTTTGACCTTGGCGCACGGCGCGTGCTGCTGAGCCTCTCGGCGAAGCGTCCTCACAAGAACCTCGGCGCGCTGATCGACGCGCTCGCACGGATCCCCTTCGAGCGCCGGCCGGTGCTGGTGCTGCCCGGCTACCCGACCCCGCACGAGCAGGAGCTGCGCGAGCGGGCGTCCAGCGCGGGGGTCGCAGCGGACGTGCGCTTCCCAAGCTGGGTCTCGGAGACGGAGATCGAGGGCCTGTGGGAGCTCGCCGCGGCGTTCGTGTTCCCTTCGCTATACGAGGGCTTCGGGCTGCCGGTGCTGGAGGCCATGGCGCGAGGCGTGCCGGTGGCGTGCTCGAACGCCTCCTCGCTGCCCGAGGTGGCGGGCGGGGCGGCGCTGATGTTCGACCCGGGCGACGAGGCCGCGATCGCGGCCGCCGTCGAGCGGCTGCTCGGCGACACCGCCGAGGTCGAGCGCCTGCGCGCCGCCGGCCTCGAGCGCGTGCGCGAGTTCACCTGGGAGCGCACCGCGCGGCTGACGCTCGAGAGCTATCGGCGCGCGCTCGGCGAGTAGCTCGCGAGCACCGTCTGCAGCGAGGACTCGAGCGACAGGCGCTCGGCGTTCTCGGCGAACCACGCGGCGGTGCTCTGGCGCAGGGCGGTCCCTCCCTCGTGCACGCGGACGATCGCCTCGGCGACCGCCTGCGGGTCGGCGCTGTGGGCGATCGTGCCGTTGACGCCCTCGACGATCAGCTCGGTGGCGGCGTTGTCCTCGCCGGCGACCACCACGCTCGGCGTGCCGCGAGCGGCGGCCTCGACGACGACCAGCCCGTAGCCCTCGCGGCGCGAGGTCAGCAGCATGCACATCGCCCGGGCCATCTCGCCGGCGAGCGTGTCGCTGTCCACGAACCCGGGCGCTGAGACGGTCTCTGCGAGCCCGTGCTCGACGATCGCGGCGTCCAGCGCCGCGCGCTCGGGCCCTTCGCCGAGGATCTCCCCCGTCAGGCCCTCGATCCGCCTGGCCGCCAGCGCGATCGCGGCCACCGCCAGCGTCACGTTCTTCTCGGGGATCAGCCGCCCGGCGAACAGCACGAGCGGCTGCGCGGGCGCCGCCGGCCGGGTGGCGGGCGGCTCGCTGCTCGCGTCGTAGAGCCCGCGCAGCACGGTCACCGGGCCTTTCAAGCCCTCCTCGCGCAGGCGAGCCGCGTGCAGCTCGGAGATGCAGAACGCGCGCTGGGGGACGAGCGCGCACAGCCGCTGCACGAGCGCGCCCACACGCCCGCCGGCCGCGCCGAGGTATTCGCGCCAGTAGGAGCGGCTCCAGACCTCGAACCAGTCCACGACCAGCTCGAAGCCGCCCAGCGGGCGCACCGCGGCGGCGGCGAGAAGCGAGAAGTACGGGAAGGCGGAGGTCTCGACCACGTCGTAGCGGCGTCCGTGGGCAAGCAGGTGCACGAACACGCCGGCGCCGAACACGAGCGGCGGCAGGATGCGCCTGCGTCCGCTCGCCGTGTACAAGGCCATGCGCGGCCCCGCCGCGAGCACCCGCACACCTCCCTCCAGCCGCACCGGCTCGCCGCGCTCCCACTGGCGCAGCGTCAGGTAGGTGACCTCGTGTCCCGCGCCCGCCAGGCGCTCGGCCAGGTTGCGATACCAGCGCTCGCCGCCGCCGATCGTGTAGGGGAACAGGCAGTCGTAGACGACGCACACGCGCATGCCGCTAGCATCTCATCTCATCCGTGCGGCCACCTGCGTGCGCCACTTTCCGCCCGCTCGGGCGTTATAACCGCAGAGCGTGGTGCCCGACTCCTCGAATCGCGGGTACGCCGCGCCTCAGCCGATGACCACACTCGCCCCGACAAGCGACCTTCCCGTCGCGCCCGACTCCCAGGACAGCGACGCACCGCTGGTGTCGGTGGTGATCCCCTGCCTGAACGAGGCCGAGAACATCGTCGAGTGCGTGGCCGCCGCGCTGCAGGCGATCGAGGGCATGGGCGTGCGCGGCGAGGTGGTCGTGGCTGACAACAACTCCGAGGACGACTCCGCCCAGCTGGCGAAGGAGGCGGGCGCCCGCGTGGTGGTCGAGCACAGGCGTGGCTACGGCAGCGCCTACCTCGCCGGGTTCGAGGCCTCGCGCGGTCGCTACATCGTGATGGCCGACGCGGACCTGACGTATGACTTCAAGGAGATCCCCCGCTTCGTCGCCGAGCTGGAGGCGGGGGCAGAGCTGGTGATGGGCGACCGCATGGACAACATCCAGCCCGGCGCGATGCCATGGCTTCACCAGTACGTCGGCAACCCGGTCCTGACGGGGCTGCTGAACCTGTTCTTCCGCACCGGGATCAATGACGCCCACTGCGGCATGCGCGCGCTGCGCCGCGACGTCCTGCCCCGCCTGGACCTGCGTACGACCGGCATGGAGTTCGCCTCGGAGATGGTGATCAGGGCCTCCAAGGAGAACCTGCGGATCGCCGAGTTCCCGATCGAATACCACCCCCGCGGCGGCGAGAGCAAACTGTCGAGCTTCCGCGACGGCTGGCGCCACCTGCGCTTCCTGCTCGTGCACAGCCCCAACCACCTGTTCATCCTGCCCGGCGCCGTGCTGGCCGGGCTCGGCGGCCTGTTCCTGGTGCTGGTGGAGTCGGGGCTGGAGCTGTTCGGCCGCGCCTGGGGCGTGCACGCGATCATCGGCGGCGCTCTGCTGATGATCGTCGGCACCCAGATCCTCGCGCTCGGGCTGTGCGCGCACGCCTACGGGACCTATTACATGGGCGAGCGCGACCCCTGGTTCGACCGCATGCGCGCCCGCTTCCGGCTCGAGCACGGGCTGCTGCTCGGCGGGCTGTTCGTCGCCGCGGGGCTGGCCGTCGGCGGCTTCATCCTCGCAACCTGGATCTCGCACGGCTTCGGGTCGCTGTCCGACGAACGCCTCGCGGTGGTAGCGGCGTCGGCGATCATCGTCGGCATGCAGATCTTCTTCTCCTCGTTCCTGCTGTCGATCCTCGGGCTGCGGCGCAATTCTTGACTACCTAGTCGGCGTGATCGCCACGCCGGTGCTCGTGTGGGCGGTGTGCCTCGGCTGCGGCCTGGCGCTGGAGCGCGTGCTGCGCGTACGTCTGTCCAACGGGCTGGTGCTTCCGCTTGGCCTGTGCGTGGCGTACGTGCTGATCATGCCCGGGTACACCGCGGGCGCAGGCGACGCGCTGGCGATCGCGCTGCTGGCCGTGGTCACGCTCGCCGGCATGGTCTTCGCCCGCGACGGGCTGCGCGCGCGCCTGAACCCGGGCTGGGCGGGCGCGGCCGGGCTGGGCGCCTACGTCATCTACATGCTGCCGGTGATCGCTTACGGGCACTGGACGTGGTCGGGCTATGACTTCGTCAACGACTCGTCCTTCGAGATGCTGCTCGCCAACCACGTCAAGGGCTTCGGGACGACGCTCGGCCACATCTCCGAATCCAGCGAGCGCCAGTTCCTGGTCCAGTACCTGAACAACGGCTACCCGCTCGGCACGCAGGCGCTGCTCGGCACGTTCAGCGGCCTGATCGACACCCCGGTGGCCGTCCTCTACCAGGGCTACATCTCGAGCCTGGCCGCGCTCGGCGCGGTCGCGCTGTGCAGCGTCGCCGAGCGCCGGCTCGCCGGCTGGCGCGCGGCCGCGGTCGCGCTGGCCGCGATCTGCGCCAACCTCACGTACCAGTACGCGCTGCAGGGAGCGATCAAGGAGATCGGCCTGCTGGCAGCGGTCTGCGCTGCGGTGGCGCTCGCGTGCGCCGCGATCTCGCTGGAGCGCCCCTATGCCGGTGGTGCGCTCGTGGCCGTCGCGGCAGCGGCAGCGCTCGCGACCTACAACGCCGTGGCGCTGCCGTATCTCGGCGCGCTCGTGCTGTTCGTCGGCGTCGGCGTGATGCTCGCCCGGCGCAGCTGGCCGCGCCCGCGCTGGCTCCTGCCGCTGGCGGCGGGTGGCGGTCTGACGGCGCTGCTCGCGATCCCCTCACTGACGACCTTCGGGACGTTTCTCGGCGTGGCCCAGTCGGGCCAGGGCTCGACCGGGCTGGGGGCGACGCAGTTCGGCCAGCTGTTGCGCAAACTGCCGCTCAGCCAGCTGAGCGGCGTGTGGCTCGCGGGCGAATACCGGCTGCCGGTCGCCAGCAGTCTCGACGGGACGCTGACGGCGGTGGCGAGCGCCGTCATTCTCTTGCTGCTCGTTGCGGCGCTGCTGTGGGCGCTGCGGGTGAAGGACGTGGGCATGCTGCTGATGCTGGGGGTCATGGGCCTGGTGATGCTGATCGTCTTCCCCCGCGCCAGCCCGTACGCGCAGGGCAAGCTGCTTGCGATCGCTGGCCCCGGCGTGGTGCTCGTCGCGCTGATGCTCCTCGCCGGCGTGCGCGGCCGCCTCTCGTCGCCGGCGCTGGTGCTCGGCGGCGCGCTGGCGCTCGCGATCTTCGCCTCCGACGGGTTCGCCTACGGCCACGATCGCATCGCGCCGACGGCGCGCATGGAAGCGATCCGGCAGGTCGGCCGGCGCTTCGCCGGGCAGGGCCTGGTGCTGTGGAACGAGTTCGAGGAGTACTCGAAGTACTTGGCCAACGAAGCCAGGATCAGCGTGCCGTTCGAGGCGATCACGCCGCAGCAGGTCCAGCTGCGCAACCCGACGTACTTCTACGGGCACTACTTCGACCTCGACGAAGAGCTGCTGTCGTTCGTCGAGGGCTATCCGATCATCGTCACCCGGCGCTCCCCCGCGGCCAGCCGCCCGCCGGCCAACTACCGGCTGGTCTACGAAAACAAGTACTACCTGGGCTGGCGGCGAACCTCCCAGCCGCAGGTGCTGCGCCACCTGCCCGAGCAGCAGCTGTACTCGCCGTCCGCCACCGTCACCTGCCCGGCGCTGCAGCCGATCGTCTCCGGCGCGCCCGCCGGCACCGAGCTGATGCTCGCCACGGCACCGGAAGTCGCCTCCTTCGAAGTGCTCTCCGACCCGCACCGCTCGGGTGGCTGGGTGCCCGACCCCGCGCAGGCCGGCGCGGTCACCACAGTCACCGCCGGGCAGGCCGAAGGCACGCTCATCGTCGCCGGCGGCGCGCGCTACGCCGTGTGGGTGCAGGGCGACTTCCCCCGCAAGGTGTACGTACAGGTCGACGGGCGGGACGTTGGATGGGTCGCTGGATCGAACACGCCCGGGCAGTGGCTGCAGGCGGCCTCACTGCGCCTTCGGCCCGGGCGCCACCGCGTGCGCATCTACGCGGACGGGGGTCATCGCCACTTCGGTCCCGGCGAATGGCCGCGCGGGGACGCCGGCACGATCGGGGCGGTGACCCTGCAGCGGGAGGCCCCCGAGCGCATGCGCGCGGTTCCGCTCGCCGACTGGAGGTCGCTGTGCGGGACGCAGGCCGACTGGGTGGAGCTCGTGCGGCCATGACCGTGACGGTGGCGATCCCCGTGCGCGACGGCGGCGAGCTGCTGGCGCGCACGCTTGCGGCGCTGTCCGCCCAGACCGTCGAGCACGAGCTGCTGGTGTGTGACTCGGGCTCGATCGACGGGTCGGGGGAGCTGGCGCAGGCGCACGGGGCGCGCGTGCTGCGGATCGCGCCGTCGCAGTTCAGCCACGGCGCGACGCGCAACCTGCTGATGCGCGAGGCCTCGGGCGCCAGCGTGGCCCTGCTCACACAGGACGCCGAGCCCGCCGACGAGCGCTGGCTGGAGCGGCTCATCGGCGGATTGGAGCTCGCCCCCGACGTAGGCATCGTGTGCGGGCCCTATCGGGCGCGTCCCGACGCCTCCGCGGCGGTGCGCATGGAACTGGAGCGCTGGTTCTCCTCGCTGTCCCCCGACGGCCAGCCGAGCGTCGAGCGCCTGACGGCGCGCGAGCGCGAGACGCTGCCCGCGCGGGCGCTGATCGGCAGGCGGGGCTTCTTCACCGACGCAAACGCATGCCTGGCACGAGCCGCCTGGGAGAGAGTGCCGTTTCGCGAGGTCGCCTACGCCGAGGACCGCGTTCTGGCGATCGACATGCTGCGCGCGGGCTACGCCAAGGCGTACGTACCGGAGGCCCCGGTGCTGCACTCACACGAGTACACCACCCTGCAGGAACTGCGTCGCTGCTTCGACGAGTGGCGCGGCCTGCGCGAGGTCTACGGCTGGCGCGAGCCGGCCGGACCGGCGTACATCGTCCGCCAGCTCCGCGGTCAGCTCGGCCAGGCGAGCGGCGAGCTCACGTCGGCCGGCGCCTCGCCGGCGCAGCGGCGGGCGACGCTCGCAGCGGTCAGCCGTCACCATATGGCGCGCCTGGCGGGGGCAGTGATCGGCTCACGAGCCGATCTGCTCCCCTCCCGCATCCGGCGCCTGCTGTCGCTCGAGCGGCGCGCGGGCTTCGCGGCGCTCGATCTCGACGCGCATACCATCAGACCCCAGTAGAGGACGAGGCTCCTTGACCGACGAGAACGACACGCCAGACCCGAGACCGCCGATCGCCCTGCCGGAGTCGATCGCATCGAGCGCCCTCGACGGCACGCTCAGTGGACCGCTCGCCGGTGTGCGCCGGCGGATCTACCTGACAGTCCGCTACCACGGCTGGCGCACGCTGCTGTTCCGCGCGGTCACGTTTCCCTTGCGCTTTACCCCTCTGAAGCGGCGGCTGCGACTGCGCTCTGTCGCCGGCGACGATGCCTACCGTCGCGCTCTGGCCTGGTATCGCGAGCACGGCGAGCCCGTCGACATAGTCATTCCCAGCTACCGCGATGCCGAGCGAGTGGCCGCGCTCGTGGAGAGCATCCGCAGGACGGTTCCGCGCGAGATGGCTCGCATCATCGTCGCCGACGACGCGAGCGGGCCTGAGCACCTGACGGCGCTGCGCGAGATCGAGGGCATCGAGGTGCTGGCGGGGGAGGACAACCGCGGCTTCGCCGCCAACGTCAACCGTGGTCTGCGCGCGTCGCGTCCAGAGCGGGACGTGGTCGTGCTGAACTCCGACGTCGAGGCCCGCCCCGGCTGGCTCGCGTGTCTGCAATACGCGACCTCCCGGGATGAGCACATCGGGATCGTGGGCGCGCGGCTGCTGTATCCGGACGGGCGCATCCAGTTCGCCGGCACCGTTCGCAATCTCGGGGCTCCCGAGTGGTTTGACCATCGCTACCGGTTCAAGCCCGCGGACTGGGGGCCGGCCGGATTGGCGGCGCCCGTGCTGGCGGTGACCGGCGCGTGCATGTACGTGCGTCGCGAGCTCATCGAGCAGGTCGGATTGCTCGATGAGCGCTACCCGATGGCCTACGAGGACGTCGACTGGTGCCTGCGCGCGTGGCAGGCAGGATTCCGCGTGCTGTACTTCCCAGCGGCGAGCCTCTACCACCACGAGTCGGTCACACGTGGCACGGATGTGGGGGAGCGCGAGCGTGCCTCTCAGCGTCTCTTCTGGGAGCTGTGGGGCGACTTCTTCGACGCGCGCGAGGTCCATACCCCCGAGGGAAGGCTGCGCGTGGTGTACGTGACCGAGGGAACCGGCATCGGCGGCGGGCATCGGGATATCTTCGAGCACCTCAACCGTCTCCAGGACCGCGGTCACGAGGTCGCGCTGTACACGCTCGGCGACCCCCCCGACTGGTTTGAGCTGCGCGCGCCGGTGCACAGCTTCGAGCTCTACGACGAGCTCGTGGACGCGCTGTCCGGGCTCGACGCGATCAAGGTGGCGACGTGGTGGAACACCGCCGCGCCTGTCTGGCAGGCGAGCGTGCTGCGTGGAATACCCGTGTACTTCGTGCAGGACATCGAGACGTCCTACTACCCCGACGACGAGCGTACGCGCCACGCGGTGCTCGACTCCTATCGCCAGGAGTTCCGCTACATGACGATCTCCTCGTGGAATCGCGATCGCCTGCGCGAGCTGGGTCTGGACGCGGAGCTGATCCCGCCGGGAATCGATCTGGAGACCTTCCGGCCTCTCGAGGGCGTCCAGCGTCGGGATGACATGGTGCTTGCGCTCGGGCGCTCCAACCCCCTCAAGAACCTGCCGCTGACGATCGATGCGTGGCGCGCTCTCGATGGGGACGCGGAGACCGGCGAGCGCCCTGAGCTGTGCCTCTTCGGGATCGAGCCCGAGCTCGCCGAGGATGAGGGCATGGGCTACGTGGAGTCGCCCTCGGACGAGCAGGTCAACGAGCTGTTCAACCAGGCGACGGTGTTCGTCCAGACCTCCACTCACGAGGGCTTCGCGCTGCCGCCGCTGGAGGCGATGGCGACCGGCGGCGCGGTCGTGTGCACCGATGCGCACGGCAACCGCGACTTCTGCGTGGACGGCGAGAACTGCCTGATGCCCGAGCCGGAGCCCGCGGCGGTCAGCGCGGCGCTTGCAAGGCTGCTCGGCGACCCCGAGCTGCGCGAGCGGCTTGGACGCGCGGGCATCGAGACGGCGAAGGACTATGCGTGGGAGCTGCGCATCGACGCGCTGGTCGAGTTCCTGGAGGGGATCGCGCGTCCCACGCGGGTCGATCTCGACAGCGGTGCCGTGCCAGGCACGCAGCGGAGCGCCGGCTGAGAATGCGCCGCGATCCGGGGACACGACCTTGAAGGCCGAGCTCGCCGGGCGGCTGCGCTGCCCGGCCTGCAGACGTGACGGCACACTCGAGCTGAGCGTGCAGGAGACCGACGAGCGCGAGGTGCGCGAGGGCCGCCTGCGCTGCAGCGCGTGCACGACGGAGTTCTCGGTGCACCGCGGCGTGGCGGAGCTGCTGCACGAGCCG
>JBEKGK010000106.1:0-13430 GCA_050012835.1 Solirubrobacteraceae bacterium
TGCCTCGATCGAGCTGCGGATCTCTGCCGGCGTGCGCTGGGCCATCAGCCCTCACTCCCCGCGGCCGGATACGGGACGCTGCCCACGGCGGGCTCGGCGGGCGTGGCGGCAGGGCCCATGCTCTCGCGGATCTTGCGGGCCTCGTCGATCGCCATGCTGGGCACCGGCGGCGAGCCTTTTTTGACCGCCCTCGCGGCGATCAGCCCAGCGAGCAGGCCCAGCACGACCAGGATCACCGACATCGCGAAGAAGCCCCAGAAGTAGGTGAATTTGTTGCCGATCGGCAGGTAGTAGTAGAGCAGCCACGCACACCCGACCAGCGCGAACACGAGCGCCGTGAAGAAGAACACGCCTGCGGCCGCGCCCACGACCGCGCCCTTGACGAGCTTGGTCGCCTTTTCGCTCATCTCCGCCTTGGCCAGCTCGATCTCCTCGCGCACCAGCAGCGTGGCGCGCTCGGACACCTCGGCGATCGCCGTCGCGATGTTCTGGGTCTCCTCCTTGCCCTGACCGATCCCCGATCGATCCTCCGCCGGCGGTGGTTGAGCGCCGTTCACTCCGGCGGCTCCTCGTCGAACACGCGCCTCCATACGGCTGCGGCGGCGCGGTTGGCAATGATGCCCACGAGCACGCTCACGCCCGCCAGCAGGCCCTGCCACATCAACCGCTTGACCATCTCGTTCTGCATGCTCGCGCAGTCTATTGCTCCAGGCCGCCGCAGACCGTCTCCACGACCAGCCACTTGGCGCGCTCGAAGTACTCGTCGTCCTGCGGCAGCAGGTCGAAGATCCAACCCGTGAGCAGCTGCTCGATCGCGCCGTAGAACGCCATCGCGGCAAACCGTGGTTCGATCTCCGCCTTGAACACGCCCTGCTCCTGCGCCTGCGCGATCATCCCACCGATCAGATCGTAGGCTTCGCGGATCGTGGCGATGTGGGTGTTGCCGAACGAGTTCGCCGCCCGCGTGACCTCGACGATGATCACCTTCATCAGGTCGGGGTCGTGCTGGTAGCTGTCGATGATGAACGACGCGATCGCCGCGAGCTTGTCCCGCACCGGGAGCGCCTCCGCGTCGACCTCGCGGATCAGCTCGAGCATCACGTTCCAGCGCTCGAGGAACAGCGTGTCGAGCACCTCGTCCTTGGAGGCGAAGTAGTGGTAGACGAGGCCGTAGGCCACGCCGGCCTCATCCGCGATGTCAGACACGCGGCACGCGTGAAAGCCCTGACGGGCGAACACCCGCACCGCCGCGTCGAGGATCAGGCGGCGCTTGTCCGGCGCCTTCGCGCCGGAGGCAGATGCGCGACCGGCGCTCATACGGTCTCCGCGACCGGCCAGCGGTAGGCCTCGGGGCGGCGGTTGGCGAGCGAGGGCAGGCGCGCGCGGATCTCGAGCTGACGCTCGAGGTCGAGCTCGGCGACGATGTATCCCTCGCTGTCGGGCGCCTGCGCCAGCACCAACCCCCACGGGTCCACGATCATCGAGCGCCCACCCGAATGCTGGGAGTCCGGGTGCTCGCCGACCTGGTTGGCGGCGATCACGAACGCCTGGTTCTCGATCGCGCGGGCGCGCACCAGCACCTCCCAGTGATCGCGCGTCGTCGTCAGCGTGAACGCCGCCGGCAGCGTGAGGATGCGCGCGCCGCGCAGCGCGAGGATCCGGTAGAGCTCCGGGAAGCGCAGGTCGTAGCAGATCGACAGCCCCAGCTCGACGCCGTCGGCCGTCTGCGAGGAGACGATCTCATCGCCAGGCTCCTCCAGCTCTGACTCTCGATACGCGCGCCCGCCCACTTCGACGTCGAACATATGGATCTTTCGGTACGTCGCCAGCACCTCCCCGCGCGGGCCGACGTGCACGGACGTGTTCGCCAGCTTGGACTGGCCGGGAACGCGCTCGAGGATCGAGCCCGCCACCAGGTCGACGCCCAGCTCGCGTGCGATCGCGCGCGCCCAGCCGACGGCCGCGCCGTCGAGCGTCTCGGCGCCCGCGCGCAGCTCCTGCTCCGAGCCCATCGCCGTCCACTTCTCGGGCAGTACGACCAGCTTCGCGCCCTCGGCCGCCGCCGCGCGCGTGAGACGGTCCGCGTGCGCCAGGTTCGCGACCTGGTCGGCCGTCGAGTTGAGCTGAACTGCCGCGACCCTCACAAGCGCATTCCCTCCCCTGGGCATCGTCCCCGCAGATCCCGCGAAGGCTTGACCAAAGAGTAGATTGACTGGTCAGTCAACAGCTCAGAGCATAACGCCCGCTCGGTCAGTCGGCTGCGCCCGCGCGATGACGGCGGAGCGCCGCCAGCAGCAGCTTGGAGTGCATCGCGCCGATCAGCTCGCGCAGCGGTTCCGCGCCCGCAGCGACGATCTCCATCGCCCGCTCGACCTCCACCTCGCCCGCCAGCCGCTCCAGCAGCGCGCGCACCTCCTCCTCCACCAGCGGCTCCAGCGCCTTGCGGTAGCGCAGCGTGTCGTACACGGTGAAGCCCAGCGCCTCGTCGTAGCCGCCGGCGCGGAAGTTCGCGATCGCCTCGATGATCTTCACGTCGTCGCGGTCGTATCCCCGCTGGTTGGGCGTCAGCACGCCCAGGTCGGCCAGGCGCGCGAGCACGTTGCGCGGGACGCCGTAGCGCTCGTGCACGAGCTTGCGCGAGACGCGGCTGCGGTCCTCGGCGGTGATCAGCGCCCGCTCGAGGATGCGGTCCTCGAGCTCGATCAGCGCGCGCAGGCGGTCGGGGTCCTCCCGCAGAGCGGACCTGATCACGCGCAACGGCATGAACCGCTCCTCCTGCAGGCGCTTGATGAGCGCGATCCGCCGCACATACTCGGGCGGGTAGTAGGCCATGTTGCGGCTGGTCCTGACCACGTCCTCGCCCGCGCCCAGCAGGCCCTCGCGCAGGTAGTAGCGGATCGTGCCCGCGCTCACACCCGAGCGCTCGGCCAGCTCACTCATCCTCAGCAGCTCCCGCTCCGCGGAGCCCTCAGCGGCGCGGCTCATGCTCGGAACGTCGGGGCGGGTGGGGACCCATCGGTCGCCTCCGCCGGCCCAGCCGCCGCGCCCGATGCGAGCAGCTCGGCGACCTGCTCCTGCGTGTATCCCGCCGCGAGCAGCACCTCCTCGGTGTGCTCGCCGAGCGCCGGGCCCGGCAGCCGCGCGTGCTCGCCCGGAGTGCGCGTCAGCTTGACCGGCACGCCCAGCTGGCGCACGGGCCGCTCGGCCCCCGGCTGGTCGAGCTCGACCACCATCTCCCGCTCGCGCACGAGCTCTGAGGAGAGCGCCTCGTCCAGCTCGAGGATCGGCTCCAGGCAGCAGTCGTGCTCGCGGGCGAAGGCCTCCCATTGCTCGCGCGTGCGTGCCTTGAAGATCTCCTGCACCTTGCGGTGCGCCTCCGAGCCAGGGTGTTCGAACTGGGCGGCGATCAGCTGCTCGTGGCCCACGCCCCTGCACCACGCCTGCCAGAACTTGGGCTCCAGCGCACCCAGCGACATCCAGCCGTCGGCGCACTCATACGGCCGGTAGCAGATCAGCGATCCGGCGAGCGGAAGATCGCCGCGACGGGGAACCATGTCCTCGGCGAAGTACGCCGCCGCCACCATCGCCAGCCACGAGAGCGCTCCGTCGGTCATCGAGACGTCCACGAGCTGGCCCTCGCCCGAGCCGGGCCGGGCAGCCGACCCGTCGCGCTCACGCAGCGCGGCCATGATCCCGAACGCCGCCATCAGCGCGCCGCCGCCGAGATCGGCGATCTGCCCAGCGGCCTGGACGGGCTCGCCGCGGTGCTCGCCGGTGAGCCCCAGCAGGCCGACCAGGCCCAGGTAGTTCATGTCGTGGCCGGAGGCGCCCCGCTTGGGACCGTCCTGGCCGTAGCCGCTGATCGCGCAGTACACGATGCCGGGGTTCTGCTCGCGCATCCGCTCATAGCCGACGCCCAGGCGCTCGAGCACGCCCGGGCGGAACGACTCGAGCACCACGTCGTATTCGCGCACCAGCGCCAGCAGCGCCTCGCGCCCGGCGTCGCTCTTGAGGTCGAGGCGAATCGAGCGCTTGTTGCGGTTCAGCGACAGGAACAGAGCCGATGCGGCGGTCTTGTGGGCGCCCTCGTAAAAGGGCGGCGACCAGCGGATGTAGTCGCCCATGCCCGTGTCCTCCACCTTCACCACGTCCGCGCCGAAGTCCGCCAGCAGCAGCGAGCAGAAGCCGCCGGGCAGAAGGCGCGACAGGTCGAGGACGCGGATGCCCTCGAGCGGGAGGCTCACGCCGAGCTCCCCCCGCGTTGCGGGATCGCCAGCATCGCGCGCGCCTCGTGCACGGTGGCGGGGCGGCGTCCCACGTCCTCGGTCATCTGCCTCGCCTTCGCGATCAGCTCGCCGTTGGATTTGGCCATCTCGCCGCCCGGCAGGTACAGGTTGTCCTCCAGGCCGACGCGGATCGAGCCGCCGAGTGTCAGCGCCGCCGACACGAGCATCCACTGGTCGCGCGAGATCCCGATCACGCCCCAATGCGAGCCCGCAGGGATGTTGTCGACCATCGCCGCGAGGTTGCGCGCGGTCGGCGGGATCCCCCCGACGACGCCCATCACGCAGTCCACGTGCAGCGGCTCTTTCAGCACGCCCATGTCGATCAGCGGCGCGAGGCTGCCCACGTGGCCGACGTCGAAGCACTCGTGCTCGGGTTTGATGTGAAGCTCGTTCATCGCCTCCAGCAGCTCGATGATCTCGCCGAACGGGTTCGCGAAGACCATGTTGAAGACGAACTGCTTTTTCGACTTCGAGTACTTGGCGTAGTTCATCGAGCCCATGTTCAGCGCCGCCACCTCCGGGCGGCAAGCCCTCAGGTATTCGATGCGCTTTGCAACCGGTATCCCGATCGTGCCCGTCGAGTAGTTGACGATCGCCGCGTCGCCCACCTCCGCGCGGATCGCGTCGGTGATCGCCTGGAAGTCCTCGATCTCATAGCTCGGCGTGCCGTCCGGTTTGCGCGCGTGGATGTGGATGTGCACGCCGCCCTCGTCCACGATCCGCCGCGCCTCCGCCGCGTACTCCGCGGGGGTGTACGGAATCGCCGGGCACTGCTCGCGGTTGGCGATCGCGCCCGAGATCGAGCACGTGATCACGACCGGGTCGTCGAGGCTCATCGGTGCTCCTTACTTTGTTGCTCGAGACGAGGGCTGTATAGCCATGGTGATACGGCCCGCGAGAGAAGTGATAAGAGACAGGAGGAGCTGTATAACCATGGTTCTACGGCCAACGAAAGACGTCATACGGGGACCACACCGTGGCGCTTCCACGGCCGCTCGATCTTCTTGCCAGCGGACATCTCCAGCGCGCGGCAGATCGTCTCGCGCGTCTCGCGCGGGTCGATCACGTCGTCGATCAGGTCATTGCCGGCGGCTATGTACACGTCGAAGATCTTGCGGAAGCCCTCGATCAGCTCCGCCTTCTTCGCCGCCGGGTCATCGGCGGCGTCGACCTGTTTGCGGAAAGCGATCTCCACGACGCCCTCGGCGCCCATCACGCTGATCTCAGCGCTCGGCCACGCCACGATCAGGTCCGGCTCGTACGCGCGGCCGTTCATCACGTAGTAGCCCGCGCCGTAGGCCTTGCGCGTGATCACGGTGATCTTCGGCACCGTCGCGTTGGCCACCGCATACAGCATCTTGGCGCCGTGGCGGATGATGCCTTCGGCCTCGATCTTCGAGCCGACCATGAAGCCCGGCACGTCCTGGATGAACACCAGCGGGATCGCGAACGCGTTGCACAGGTTCACGAAGCGCGCGGCCTTGTCGGCGGAGTCGTTGTCGAGGATGCCGCCCAGCTGCTTGGGCTGGTTGGCCACGATCCCAACGGGGCGCCCGCCGAAGCGCGCGAAGCACGTGATGATCGTCTTCGCCCACTGGCCCTTCATGTCGAAGTACTCGCCGTCGTCGACGATCCGGCGGATCACCTCGTACATGTCATACGGCTTGCGGTTGGACTCCGGCAGCACGTCCAGCAGGTCCTCCTCGCGCCTGTCGATCGGGTCGCTCACCGGCAGGATCGGGGGCTGCTGTTCGCAGTTCTGGGGCATGTAGGAGAGGTACTGCTTGATCCGCTCGATGCACTGCTCGTCGTCGGCCACCTCCATGTCGCCGACGCCCGACTTGCGGCAGTGCACGCGCGAGCCGCCCAGCTCCTCCTGGGTGACCTCCTCGCCGACCGCCGCGCGCACCAGGTGCGGCCCGGCCAGCGCCATCGAGCCGCGGCCCTTGACCATCGGCACGAAGTCCGCCAGCCCGGGGATGTACGCGGTGCCCGCCGCGCACGGGCCCATCAGCGCCGCCACCTGCGGGATCACGCCGCTCATCACCACCTCCTCGCGGAACAGGTGCCCCGAGCCGGCGAACATCGCACCCGCCGCCTCCTGCACGCGCGCGCCCGCCGAGTCCAGCAGCCACACGAACGGCATGCGCTTCGTCAGCGCCAGCTCGCGCAGGCGCGTGACCTTGAACTCGCCGGTCATGCCCATCGAGCCGGCCATCACCGTGAAGTCGTACGCACACACCGCCGTCAGGCGTCCGTCGACCTTGCCGTAGCCGGTGATCACGCCGTCCGCCGGCGCCTCCACGCCGTCCATCGCGCGCTGGGAGGAGTGCGGGGTGCCGTGGATGCCCATCTCCACGAACGTGCCGTCGTCGATCAGCAGCGCGATGCGCTCGCGCGCCGTCAGCTTCTCGCGCTGGTGCTGCTCGGCGATCTTCGCCTCGCCGCCGCCGAGTCGGATCTGCGCGCGGCGGGCTTCCAGGTCCTCGACGAGCGGGCGCAGCAGGGAAGGCTCTGTGGAGGAGCTGGCCACATTCGCCATCCTAACCGTATCCACTGGGCGTGGGAAGTGAAGAGCCCTACTTCTTACTTTGGGTGCCTACACGTCGAGGCCCAGCGCGAGCACGAGCGCGGCGTTGAGTCGTCGCAGCGTGAACGGATCGAGCGAGCCGCGGCGACGGACGAGACGATCCTTGGCGACGTTGATGAGCCAATCGCAGTTGGCGACGCTCGGCTCGCGAACGCCGTGCGATCGGGTCAACTCAACCTCGGCGACGTGACCGCGCACCGTGCTCGTCACCACCACACAATTGAGGCGAGCCAGGACGGGGATCGCCGTTTCGCGTGTGGCGATGACGACCGGCCGAACGATGGGGCCGAGATCGGCGTCCCACACCTCGCCGCGCGCGATCACGACATCGCGTCGCCGGCCAGAGCAGCCGCAGCATCGAGCACGCGCGTCTCCTCGGCGGTGAGCGGCGTCGCCGTGTAGGCGGCGCGGTAGGAGTCCGCCACCCGCGTCTCCCGCAGCTCGTCTTCAAGTAGCCCGATGGCGACACGAACAGCCTCCGCTCGCGAGCCAAACGCTCCCTGTGCGACGGCGGCGTCGAGCAAACGCAACTGCTCCTCCGTCAAGCGCACCGCGATCTGTGACATGCAAAAAGCATACCGTCAGGGGATGCGCCATCACGCCGTGCCGGTGCCCGCGCTACACCGCGTCGGTAAGTCAGCGGCCCTTCCACTGCGGCTCGCGCTTCTCGAAGAACGCGGTCACGCCCTCGACGATGTCCTCGGTGGACAGCGCCAGGCTGAGCTGCGCGCGCAGGTAGTCCAGAGCGTCGTCGAGCGGCATGTCCAGCTGGCGGCGCATCGCCTCCTTGCCTAGTCGCATGATCACCGGCGATCTGCCCGCCAGCTTGCCCGACCACTCGGCCACGAGCGCGTCCAGCTCCGCGTCCGGCACGACACGATTGACGATGCCCGCCGCAAGCGCCTCCTGCGCGCTCCAGCGCTCACCCAGCAGCAGCAGCTCGTTGGCCTTCTTGCGCGGCACGTTGCGGTAGATCAGCGCCATGATCATGAACGGGAACGTGCCCACGTTGATCTCCGGCGTGCCGAACGTGGCGCGCTCGGAGGCCAGGATCAGATCGCACGCCAGCGCGATCCCAAGCGCGCCCGCGAGCACATGGCCGCGCACCGCGCACACGGTCGGCTTGCCGAGCTCGCCGATCAGCTTGAACAGGCCCACGAAGCGCTCCGAGCCGAAGTGCTTCTGCACGAGCGGCGCGTCGGCCCCGAACCCTCCCAGGCTCGCGCCCGATGAGAACGTCTTCTCGTGCGAGGACGCGAGCACCACGCAGCGCACGTCCGCGTCGTCGCGCGCGCGCTCGAACGCCGCGATCAGGCCGCCCAGCAGCTCCGGCGAGAGCGCGTTGCGCGTGTCCGGGTCGTTGAGCGTGATCGTCGCGATGCCCGACTCGGCGGCGTCGTAGAGAACCTTGTCCGTTGGCACCGGCGCATCCTACCCCCGCGTGACGGTCAGTTACACACGCGACAGCGTCCCACCGCACAGCCGCACGCAGCCGGGATCGGACCGGCGCGTCGCGGGCCCCAGCGGCGCACCCACTCGACTGCCACGACCTCCGTCCGGTCGCCCGTGCCGCCCGGCCAGCAGAAGCTGAGCATCGTCGAAACCAGCCGATCTGTATCCGGCTCGGCTCTCCTCGACACTGACTCGATGTGCGCCGCGATCCCCGGATCGCCCGGATGGGCCCCCATGACACCTACATCGACGGGGAAGCTCCCTGGCCTTTAGCCGCGCGCGCCCGCGGGCACGAACACTTCGTTCGAGGCGAGCGTGAGCGAGTGGCCGGCGCGGGCGAGCGCCGCCTCGGACAGCCGCTGCGCCACCGGCGAGACGAAGCGGTAGGCGACCATGCCGTCGACGTCCACGCGTGCGAGCAGGTGAAAGCCCGGCGCGGGTGGCGCCACGCTCGCGACGCGTATCGGTCCACTGTTGGTCTCGTCGATCTCCTTCACCACGACCGAGCCGTTGTCGCGTAGACGGTGAAAGCTTGGCAGGTAGTATTCGATCGAAGTCGAGCCATAGAAGTGGACGGCGGTGATCGCGCGCTCGCTCGAGCCGTGAGCGAGGTCGTTGACGAGGCCCCGCCAGTTTTCGCGTTGCAGGCTCGGGCTCAGGTTGACGTCGATCGAGATCGCGAGGAACGCCAGCGCGATCGTCGCGGCGATCGCGATCCCGGCACGACCGGTGCCCGGCCAGACCACCATCACGGCGATCAGCGCGGTCAGCGGGATCATCGCCCCGACCAGGTTGCGAGGCGCGAGGTAGTCGGCGCCGCCCGCCGCCAGCAGGGTCGGGATCAGGACCCCGCAGGCCGCGATCGACAGCGGCGCGAGCGCGGCGCGAAGGGCGTGCGGGCGCGCGAGCATTCGCCGCAGCCCGAGCCCGAGCCCGGCAATGATGAGCAGCGCGACCAGCAGCTCGATCGCGTGGCTCAGCGGTTTCGGCACTTCGCCGACGCCTGTGCCCTGCCGCAGCCCGGAGTAGCCGGTGAGGTAGTACTGGGCGCTCACCTGCAGTCGCTGTTTCAGCGGCCATTCGGCGATCCACTGCGTGTCGCGCCCGCCCTGCGCCACGATCAGCGGCACCAGCGCCGCCCCGACGATCGCGAGCACGGCAGCCGCCGGCAGCGCCGCCACGCGCGTGCGCCGCTCCCACAGCAGCCAGAGCACCATCGGGACGAGCAGGAAGACGGCGAAGTACTCGCTGAGCAGCGCCAGCGAGCCGGTCAGTGCGAACGCCGCCATGCGCCCGCGCGTGGGCTCGCGCTGGGCGCGCAGGAAGCACAGCATCGCCAAGGCGGCGGTGAGCACGAACAGCCCGTACGCGCGCGCCTCCTGTGAGTACCAGACGAACAGCGGGTTGACCGCGACGAGCGCGGCGCAAACCATCGCCGCACGCCTGCCGGAGAGCTCGCGCCCGATCGCCCAGGCGACGGGCACGGCAGCGATTCCGGCGAGCGCGCTGGGCAGGCGCAACGCCACCTCGCCCGTGCCCAGCACGCGCGAGTCGGCCCACACGAGCACGTACCACAGCGGCGGCGTGTTCTCGGTGTGGGGTATCGCGCGCATCGTCGCGAAGAGGCTCGGGTGCAGCACGTTCACGGGCGTGAAAGCCTCGTCGAGCCAGAAGCTCTGCAGGTCGAGCGTCGAGAGCCGCAGCACTGCCGCGAGGAGCGTCAGCGCGGCCAGCGGCCACCAGCGTGGCAGTCGCGAGACGGTGCTTGCCGCCAGCGGGCTCGCCGCCGCGGGATATGCCGCCGTGCTCATCCCGGCACGAGTCTAGCGACCGGGCCCGCGGCGCCTTGCAGGTAGCGCAGGCGCCCGCGAGACCGTTCAGGCGTCACGCGGCCTGTGGGACCTGCGCGATGCTTTGCTGATACAGCGCCATCTGCCCGGCGATCGCCTCGTTGGCGAAGCCTTCGATCTGGCGCAGGCCGTCCACGACGAGGCTCGCATCCACGAGCGTGCGTCGAAAGTCCTCGCTCTCGCGTACCGCGGCGAGCTGCGCGGCGGAGCCATACAGCTCCATGTAGCCGTTGAGATCCGTGTTGGCGCCAAGCAGGACCACGTCGAACTTCTCGATGCGGCCCTCCTCCTGCATTCGCCCGTAGAGCCCGATCGCCTCGTTGAACACCTCCAGACCGTGCTCCTCGCGTCCACGAACAGGCGTACCCCAGCCGATGAACAGCACTCGGTCGGCCATGCCGACCCCCTTCCCTCACACGGCCCGGCCCGTCGCCAGGCCTGTCGACGGTGACGCTAACCAATTGCCACGAGCAACCAGTGGATAGTGCAGGAACAGGGCGCAGTCCTACTGTTTACCTGTTCACGACCCGACGACGGCGCTTCCTGGAGAAATCGCTTCGGCGCCAGCGCGCGGCAGTACTTGCGATCCTGTCAAGAGTAGATAGCTCTACTATTTACTTTTCAGGACGCCTCGGTTAACGTGACCGACGCGGACGCCGATCGCAAGACAACGCCGCATCCGACCGCAACGCCACATCCAGACCAAGGAGAACCCAGATGGCCGCCACCGCCGAGAGCGTCCGCAAGCCCGACTTCAAGAGCCAGCGCAAGCACTTCATCTTCACCGACGAGCACGAACAGCTGCGCGAGTCGATCCGCAGCTTCGCGATCAAAGAGCTGGCGCCGCATGCGGAGGAATGGGAGGAGACGACGTTCCCGGACTCGGTCTTCAAGCGCATGGGCGAGCTCGGCTTCCTCGGCCTGGACAAGCCGGAGCAGTACGGCGGCCAGGGCGGCGACTACTACACGAGCCTGGTGCTCGCGGAGGAGATCACGAACGCGAACTCGGGCGGGCTGGCGATGGGCCTGGCCGTGCACACGGACATGGCGATGCCGCCGATCCTGGCGTTCGGCACGGAGGAGCAGAAGCAGGAATGGGTGGTGCCGGCGATCAAGGGCGAGAAGATCCTGTGCCTGGGCATCACCGAGCCGGACGCCGGCTCGGACGTGAAAGGGATCAAGACACGCGCGGTCAAAGACGGAGACGACTACGTCATCAACGGCTCCAAGACCTACATCACCAACGGCCACCGCGCCGACGTGATCGTGCTCGTGACGAAGACCGATACGGACGCCGGCTATGACGGCTTCACGCTGTTCCTGGTGCCGATGGACGCGCCGGGCGTGATCCGCGAGAAGCGCCTGGAGAAGCTCGGCATGCACGCCTCGGACACGGCGCTGCTGGCGTTCCAGGACGTGCGCGTGCCGGCGTCCGCCGCGCTCGGCCAGGTGGGCAAGGGCTTCTACCACATCATGTGGGAGCTCCAGGGAGAGCGTCTGATCGGCGCCGCCGGCATGGTGGCGGGCGCGCAGAAGTGCTTCGAACGCACGCTCCAGTACGCGCACGAGCGCAAGGCGTTCGGCCGCGAAATCGGCAAGTTCCAGGTGATCCGCCACAAGTTCGCGGAGATGGCCACCAAAATCGAGTCCGCGCGGCAGATGACCTACATCACGGCGTGGCGCTTCAACAACGGCGAGTACCCCGTGCGCGAGATCTCGATGTCCAAGCTGCACGCCTCGCGCGTGCTGTGCGAAGTGGCCGACGAATGCATCCAGATCCACGGCGGCGCGGGCTACATGCGCGAGTACGGCGTCGAGCGCGTGTGGCGCGACGCGCGCCTGAACCGCATCGGCGCGGGCACCGACGAGATCATGCTCGACGTGATCGGCCGCTCCTACGGGCTGTGATCGCAGACGGTTCAGTCGACCGAGCCGCGCGGCACGACCCACTCGGTCGGCTGCTGCGTGACGGTCGCGATCAGCTCGAAGTCGGCGTCGTAGTGGAGGACCGTGAGCCCGGCGCGCTCGGCGGCCGCCGCGACAATCAGGTCGGGGATGCTCGCCGCGCGATGCTGAGCCTTGTCTGCGAGCAGCCCTTGGACTTCGACGGCTCGGTCGAAGTCCCGCTGGTCAAGCGGAACGCGGACGAAACGCAGCGCGAGATCGTCACGTCGCGCGCGATGCTCCTCGCCGTTACGCGCGCTGAACAGAAGCTCGAGGTCCGTCATCGAGCAGGTCGCCAGCATCCCCGACAAGATCATCGGCTCGATCCGCGCCGCCACGGGCGCCTTCGCCGTGCGGGTCAAGACGCTGTTGTCTACGAGATGATGGGTGGCGGCGGCCACGCGCGGTCCATGATCTCGGGATTGTGCAGATCCTCGTTCTCTTTGAACCATACGATCAGCCGCTTGCCCGCCTCGCGACGCACGACCTCGCGCAGCGCCTCGTCGACCGTGTCCTTCACGCCACGCGTCCCCAGTATCTCTCTGGCTTTGGCGAGCATATCCTCGTCGATATCCAATGTTGTCCTGCGCACACGATAAATATAGCCTGATGCGGCAATATCAGGCATACAGCTCCCTTTCTCGACTCCGATGACGACATCCTCTCCTCCCTTCTCCGACGAGCACGAACAGCTGCGACAGTCGATCCGAGGCTTCATCGAGCGCGAGCTCGCGCCGCACGCCCAGCGCTGGGAGGACGAGCGCTGGTTCCCCGACGACGTCTTTCCGAAGCTCGCAGCGCAGGGCCTGCTCGGGCTGAAGTACCCCGAGTCCTACGGCGGGCAGGGCGGCGACTACCTGCACGAGGCGGTGCTGTGCGAGGAGATGGCGCGCGTGGGCTCGGGCGGCACCGCGGCGGGCATCGGCGCACACATCAACATCGCCACGCCGCCAATCTGGAAGTTCGGGACAGAGGAGCAGAAGCAGCGCTACCTCGTGCCGTCGATCCGCGGCGAGACGATCGGCGCGCTCGGCATCACCGAGCCCGGCGCCGGCTCCGACGTCGCCGCCATCGTCACGCGCGCCGAGCGCGTGGACGGCGGCTGGGTGGTCAACGGCGAGAAGACCTACATCACCAACGGCGTGCGCGCGCACTTCATCGTCACCGCCGTCAAGACGAAGGAAACGAACCCGCCCGCCCGCCACCACGACATCTCGTTCCTGATCGTCGACCGCTCCGCGGGGGTCACCTCAGCGAAGCTCGAGAAGCTCGGCTGGCACGCCTCCGACACCGCGACGATCGCCTTCG
>JBEKGK010000107.1:0-13414 GCA_050012835.1 Solirubrobacteraceae bacterium
CAATTCTTCGCCTCGACTAGGACCTCAGTCTCGAAGCGTGCAAGGCCGTCCTCGTGCACGACGTTGGCAAACAACAGATCGACCTCTTCCGTCTCAAACGCCCCACGCTGGTCGCGCATGGAGCATGTCACCCCAGGGATCTGCTCGAAGGCATACTTGATCGCCCTCTCTAGAGCCTGGCCCTTGTCGGCGCTGCTGGCTCCCGCGGCATCGCCGGGGGCAAGGAGCTCGCTCATGTGCTCGGTGTTGATCGCGGGCATCTGGAAAATCTACCCGCTGGCCGTCTCTATGTGCGCCTCGGAGCGCTTGAGAGCGTCGTTATGCGAGGAAGTCGCTCGCCGTCGCGTAGTAGCTGAGTCGCTTCGGCGCAAGAAGATCGATATAGCGGGTCGCTACCGAGCCATTTGGATCAATCACCGAAAGCGTGGTGCTCTCTGCACGAGCGCGGTGCGCGCGCGTTATGAGGTTGGCGCTCTCGAAGTCCAGTGCCGGACACGAGTATCCAAATATCACGACGTCATCGGCATTTGCGATGAGTCGCTCTGCGAGACCCCAGACGGAATTTAGCGCGTCCGGAAGCACAGCCGACTTGTGGTTTACAGGCGGGACTATGACCGGCAAGGTGTATCTCTTGCGCTTACCACGCAGGACCATATCGGTCAGGATCGTCCGCCTTCGCGTCACCGAAAGCTGCCGGTGCGGATTAAACATCGCCGACGGGCTCGGCTCGGAAGATCCATGGATCGAATACCAGTTCAGCGAGCCATGCAGCTTGAGAACGCGGAGGACGTCTCCTTCTGCCGTGCTCCTCGTGAACAAGTCGTTGCCGCCGCCGGTCACACCCCGCCAAACGCCCGCATCCATCGAGTACATATCCGGGAACGCGAACAGCCTTGAAGCGATCGATCCCCACCTTTTTGCCTGGCCCAAGTGCTCAAGGATCTTCTCGACCTGGATGTCTTGGTTGAACGTAATGATCGCGATGTCGCCTGGATCGCCACCTTCATCCAGCAATCTAACGATCATCCGGTACAGGAGCCTCTTCTGTGTCGCATGTATCCCATTGGTCGTGTTGGCTAGGCGCCGGTTAAACAGCTGGAGTAGTGCCCGGAACGCTGGCTGCGCATCCTTCGCGAGTGCGTGGTTGAAGATGTCGGGATACAGGCGACTCATGATCCCCTCCAGAGAGTCGTGCTCGGGGGCGAAGATATCGATCCCGTAGGTTTGTCTCATGTATTCTGCGACTTTGTAGGCGCGCCAAGACTCCGGATCGGCCGCAGCGGATATCCGAAAAAATAGGGCGTCGAGTGGCGGTCGCGACTTCTGCGGCCGGGTAGCTACGTCGGCAACACTCGCGCCGGCTCCCAGTAGCAACACCGTCCGCTTGCCCACGCCAGCTACCTTATCTTTCTACGTCACGTCGGTCGCGTGACGCTTGCCTGCTCGTGCATGTCTGCTTCTGCGGCCCGCCACTCGATGTCGGCCGCGGCATGGTCCGATCCGGCGGAGCGAAGGCGCGGACCATAAGCCCTATCACGAGGCCTCAAGCCCTGCGAGGGCCACTCCTGCGTGGCCCACATTCCTTCCCGCCGCGCCGTGAAGGACTAGCCGGCTCCAGCCAGCAGCGCCCCGGCCTCAGTGCATCAACGGTCCGTTGCGATCGCTAGCGCTGCGTCAGTAGCGGGGTGCCGACGGTCCGCATTCGCCGGCAGCAGATTCCGCATTCGCCACGCCCACTTTCCAGATTGGCCGGGGTTCTGCCAGCGCGTTCTGCGGGGCCGCCCCCGACGCGCGCACCTGTTTTCTACGAGGTCGTCCTAGCGGCAGGCGACATGCTGGATATGGCGACCGCGAGCGAGGCCTGCGAGAATGTGCTCATCGCTGGGTGAGCTACCGACCCTCCACCAACCGTCTAAACATGCTGGCCATTCCATCACCGAGCTCAAAGACGTCGTGGTCTGTCAGAGTCCGCCCGAGCGGCCAATCAAAGGGCGACGGGGCAGGGTAGATTTGCCTGATACGGGTCGCGAGGCGCCCGTTGGCAATCGGCGCACCGTAAAGGAATCCCTCTGGAAGCGTAAGCAAGACGAGGACGACCGGACCCGCCGTGAATGTCGTTACCTGGCCGTTCATCGGCGGATCTCGTTCGGGATCACTCGGGCGGACCGAGGCATGGATGATGCGCATCCCGTGGTGGCGATAGCGCATGGTCCAATCCGCCCCCGTGTGCTGCCCGAGCCAGACAGTCGCGCGCTCGGGTGGAAGGTGCTCTTTGTACATCCGATCGAAGTCAGCGGGCGCTGTGGCTCTTGTTTTGGAATCGGAGAACTCCGCAACCATGTTCTTGAGGCACGCCCACGTCGCGAGCGTCTTCTGGTCGTCACGCGTCAAATGTCGCGCCTCCTCACGAATGAGTGGATGCAGGATCGGCTTGGTGGCATCCTCCAAAGCACTCATCCAGCCGGTATTGCAGTCTCGACAGACGACTCGCGGCTTGAATTTGTTCTGCAGCACCCCACTGTATTCGCGGCTCTCCAGCAGCTCGGCAGCCTCGCCGTCGTTGAACCTGGATATACGCTGCGTGCCCGGCCCTCGGGGCAGCAGCTCGCGCATCCATTTGGACCAGATGTGCTCCTGCGTACTTGGGCGGCTCGGGCTAAACGGGAGACGACAGAAGATGCACAGCTTCAGCGAGAACCTCACTTTGGACGCTCATGGACGGCTTCTGTGATGAGGGGGCCGGCGGCACGAGGCAACATCAAGGCATCGCCTTCTCGACCTGTGCGTGAGTTTACGCTCTATGCCCGTCATAGCTGCCTCCTTTGGCCAGCTGCTCGTCACGCCACCGCAGGACGCCTCCAGTCCCAGCCGTCCTGTTCCTGCGCCTCTCGTGCTCGTTCGGCTTCGATCATTCGCTGCAGGCGAGCCACGGCTTTGGCGCCGGCGTCCGCGAGTTTCGTGTCGCTGTCTTCGCACCATGTCGAGTATTGAGCTAGAAGCGCCTGATAGGTCGGGACGGCGGAGCCGGCCCACCAGTTGGGGTCGCGTACCTCGGTCAAGCTCTCAACGAGTCGGGGGTCATCGATGCGGCTGAGTAGGGTGCGGGCTCGTTGGGTGAACGCATCCCACCCGAGGCCGCTTTCGAGCAGCTTGTGAGCCCGGTAGGAGTCTCCGTCAGCGTTGCGCTCGAGCAGCCGCACGATGTGAGTCGTCACCAAGTCGCCGCCGTCGTCGAGTATCGCGATGAGGTTCGCGAGTTCGCCGAAGGCGAACGATCCGGTGCGAGCGTCTGCGAATCTTTGAAGTAGCGCCTCTAGGTCGAGTTCCTCGGCGGTGTCCGCGAACCGGGACAGGATTTCTGGAGGGATTGGTTCGCTTTGGACAGCGAGCAGGGTGTCTATGCTCGGGTCTCGGAGTTCCTCATCGCGCTGGAAGAGTGAGTCGAGGCGAGCATACACCCATTCGAGAGCCAGCCGGTGTCGATGAGGCGCGAGACGAGAAATGATGCTCACGAGCTCGTGCGCGTTGTGGAGGCGCGCGTCGCTGGCGCTTGCGAGGGTGATCTCGCAAATTCGCTGCACCTGACTGTCTGTGAGCGCGAGTTGCATATCGCTGTCCTCGGCGGCCAGCTCGAGCTTGCTTAGCACGAGGTACAGGCCGGCGAGGTTCTCATCACGCGTTGCGCGAAGCGCAACGTCGATGCGCCACTCGTCCAGGGCATCGGCGTAGCGGAGGCCATCGACCACGGCATCGCGAACGGCGGGGTTTGGGTCTTGGGCTAGAGCTTCGATCAGAGTCCGCTCGTCCGGCCCTGCTTGGAGTGCCCGTGCGGTCATTGCGCGGATGCGTGGAGAGCTGTGCGACGCCAATTCCTGGGCGAGCGACCTGCCGTAGGATTCCTGACCAAAGAGGACTATAAGCGCTGGCATGGCGTTCGCGAGCAGAACCGAATCGGTCTCGATGAGATGGCTGATCCAACGGCTCGCCTGCTGTGGATTTGTCGTTGCTGCTCGCTCCAGAGTCATCCCAATGAGTGGCGAGAATGTCCGTCGACCGAACGCCGCTTCACCTTGTTGAACCCAGTCAGCCCACAGGTCAAGGTGGGCAATCGGGTTCTCGGAGTCTCGTAGATGGCGCAGTGCAGTCTCGACGTCCGCGGTCCGACCAACCTCAGCGTCCTGCCACGACCCTCCGTGCCGCAGAAGCGTTCGCGGGTGAGCGATCATGATGTACTCAGAGAGGGTGCTGTCCGTCACCGTCGCGAGTATGTCGACTGCCTCGGCACGCACGGGCAGAGATAGTTCTTGAAGACTTTCTCTGAGCCAGTGTTCGATCCTCCTGAGAGCTTTGAGAGCCAACTTGCGGGTGTCCTCGGACGGTTTCATGTTGAAGGGGCCGGGAAGGCCCTCGGCTAGGCGTCGTAGCTGTGCGAGCCCTTCGAGCTGCTGAACCTGTACCTCGACAGGGAGCGAGGGGAAGGTCTCGCAATAGAGCTCGGCGCCCGCGCTCAGCGCCGCCATCGTGTGGGAGCTCCCCGGAAGGGCGTAGGTCGCCATAACGACCGTGTTGGGATCCTCCACGGTGCTGAAGGTCCGCTCGAAGATGACCGTCAGCAGCGTGCCCGACGCGATCGCGATAGCTCGCGCTGTTCCCGGAGCTGTGTGGTTGGCTTTCCAGTATTCAAGCGTGAGCCGAGCGAGCATTTGTTGAACGCCCGCAAGAAGTGCCCCGTCATGCTCGCTGGTGTCCGTTGGGACGCGCTGATACACGGAGGTGAGCGCCTTAGTGACGGCTGTGATGGTCTTCTCTTCGGCGGTCTCCGCGAATACGGCAGCCGCGATCGCTAGCTGCCGCTTCCACCCGATTGAGAGATCCCCGACACGTTCCATGGCTTCACATGCGCTTCTAAGTGCGCCGTCGCGTGCCTCACCCGACGGTGGCAGCCGTGTGAGCGCGATGTCGACGATGTCGACCGCGAGCGTAGGCACGCCGCGCGCCAACTGCCGTGCGTGGATCAGCACGCTCCCGATTTGCTCTGGGTCAACGCTCTGCGCTTGGGCGATGAGGTCGCTACGTGTAGTCCGCAACTCGGGACTCTCGGACGTCATGACGCCCGCCGGCAGGCGACCAAGCGCGTGTACGAGGTCGCGAAGATAGGTATGTGACGCTGCCTTCCAGACTTCTTGATACGCGATCGTCGGCTGCCAACGATCCGAGAAGAACGTCGCCCAAAGCACGTGCTCTGCCAGCAGATCAGGCTTGACGAGATACGCGCCCCCCAGCTCCTCCAAGAGTCCGGCGTCAGCGAGGTCAGCGAGCACGCGCAGCAACGCCCGTCGTCCGAGCTCGACAAGCCCGCAGACAATGTCCAGCAACCTCTCGTCGTCTCTGGAGATGCCGTCGAGAGCTGCTGTGATCGCGAGGATCTCGCGGATTACCCGCTTGTCGTGCCCTGCGGGTGTCACAGTGACCGAAGCCAGAAGTGACGCGACGTAGCTTTGGAGCAGCTCGCCCTGGCTGACGGCTTCGACGGGCGTGCCTTTCTTGGAAAGCTCGCCGGCAAGGAGTGCTATCTCGGGGTTCCCTTCTGAGAGGTCGATGATCGCTTCGATCGCGCCGCTATAGGTGAGGCTAAGTGGCGCTCCGCGCAAGATCTCGGCGATGCTTTTCGGATCGAGCGGCCTCAGATCCATTGTCGCTCCCGCGACGAGGGGACCTACCCGCGTGTCAGCGACGGCATCCCTCAGTTGATCCTCGTAGCCAGGGCGTGTGATGAGGATTACGCGCAGCTCGCCTTGGCGGCGCTCGAGCAGGCCGATCAATGCGCGGAGATCGGTGCGCCTATGGGCGTTGTCGATCACGACCACGAGATCCTCTGAGCCCGCGACATCGCCGATGTCCTGGGACTCGAACATTGCGTGGTCGTCGATGAACACCCATCGCTCCGGGCGCTGACGCGAAAGCTCTAGCGCCAAACGCGTCTTGCCAACGCCACCCGATCCTGTCACCACTACGCAGGGATTCTGCTCGAGCTTCCTCTGCAGCTCGACCAGCGCGTCGTCACGCCCGATGAAGGCGGGCCATGTCCGCCGCCTACGGGAAAGGAGCGCCCCGTACTCGGCACTCTCCAGGAATGCAGGCGGCCGTGGAGGGGCAAGGCTCAGGAGCTGCTCACGCAACGCGAGGTGCTCGGGACGCATGAGTCGACTGGCCAGCCACGTCTGGTCAAAGATCCGTAGCCGCCACCCATGTCTGGCGGCATGCTCGGTGAGAGCTTCGCGGGAGCGAGGGGTACTGCGGCGGTTTGTGACCGCCCAGATCTCAGACGTCGAGGCGTCGTTCCGCGCGACGCGCTCGAGCTCTCTACGAATCTTCTGGGTCCACTTCGCCTCAAGGGACACCATCACGACGAGCGAGTCGCCACGATCGCTGCTGAGCCCGCCAACGCCATCCTGGGCCCGGTCCCCCGGTCCCCCTGTATGCCGCAGGCTGGGGTCGAGATCGTGCAGAAGCTCGACGGCGGCTAGCTCGAAGGCACGATGATCACTCAGCCGCTCGAGCTCGCGAGCAGTCGCGGCCTGTTGCCCGCCGTGCGCCGCGCCGCCCTCCAGGCGCTCACGGATCTGGTAGATCGCTTGCTCGGTCATCTTCAGGTGCCTGGCGACCTCGGCCACCGGGGTGCCCGCGTCGAGTGCACCGGCGATTAGCTGATCGCGGGCGGCGAGTGCGGCTTCCCCGCGCTGAACTCGCTCGTTGGCGGCTTGGGCCAAGCCGAGCTCCAGATCGACGCGGTCATCATCGTCCTCGGGCGTCATCGATACCCACAATATAGGGGTCGGGACGAGTTCTCAAGACGTTCTACCAACTAGACTTGGTTTTCTTCCCAAGCTCGGTATGCTCCTCGAGATGGCCACCCGCGCGAGCAGCGGTGCAGCCGGTCCAGTCGCCCGGAGGGCGGCGGCGAGTACGTCCACGCACGCTCGCGCAAGCCCGTTGCAGCAGGTCTCGCACGCGCTGCTCGTAGGACTTTCCAAGGGCATCGAGCGCTACCTCCCGCTGGGGGTTGGTGTCGTCGTGGTCGGCATCCCGCTGATCGGCGTCGCCTGGTTGGCCCACGCGCTCCTGGGCATCCCGACTTGGGCGGCTGGCCTAGCGTCGCTCACCCGCATCCTGATCGTGCTCCTGCGCCGCGCATGAGGCTGGGCCGGCGCCGGCGCTCGTGTGCACCGGCATCAACGCCCGCAAGCCGGCTCATGGGTCATGCGCACGCGACCGAGCCAGCGCCCGGAGGCGAGTCAACGCCGCTAGCATTCGGGGCCGCGCCGACGTAGCTCAGATGGCCAGAGCACCGCTCTCGTAAAGCGGGGGTCCGGGGTTCGAATCCCCGCGTCGGCTTAGCCAGAAACCCGTCAACTTGTACCGCCACCGTACCAACGATCTGGTACCGTTTTTGTCCGCATTCGTCCGCGTTTGTCCGCCGACGGTGCACCGCGAAATCTGCTCTAGGGTGCGAAAAACGGCTCTAGCAAGCGAGATCCGGTGCGCCCCGGCCGCGCCATTACGAGTGAAGTGCTCTACCAGCTGAGCTACGTCGGCACGTGTCCTGCTGATCGGCCCTGGCCTTGAACCTTAGCTGTCTTGGAGTCCGTGGGCGCAGCGCCGCCGGGCCTCGAGCCAAGGCCTGGATCCGAGAGCGGATGCCCTGGGGCTCACGGCATCCGGGCGTCCTCAGCGCGGCGGGACTGGTCAGCCGACGCCGCGAACGGCGGGATGTGCATCCTCACTGAATGGCTCCCAGCCGAAGCTCGGTGGCCAGTCGCATGAGCTGTTCGACGTCGCGCAGGTCATAGCCGGTTCGCTGGGCCAAGCGCAGCAGCCGGCCGTGCACGGTGTTCGGATGTGCCGGGAGCGCGACCGCAGTCTGGCGGACGTTGAGACCACTGGCGAGGTAGACGCCGAGCGTGTGCACGAGTGTCCTGTCGGCGACCTTGGAACTGCGCGCGAGCGCTCGAACTGCCGGGGGCACGAGCGAGCGAGCGACATGGTCGGCGCCGACCACGAGATAGTCGAGCGCAGGCATCTGAGCCAAGGCGATCAGCGGCCTGGCCTCCGATGTCAGGCGGAGCGCGCTCTCGGCCTGCTCGAGTGCCGCTCCTATTCCGACGAGGTCAACAGCCGGCAGGCTGATGCCCACGTGGGGCACGGGCCCCGGCCGGTGGCGACTGCGCTCGACCAGCTGGCCGGCGCACATGACCGCATTGGCGCCGTCTACGCGCACGAGAGCGGTGACGGTGTCATGACGGATCGCCACAAGCGCCGCCCAGGGCGAGAAGGTCGCGCCTATCTCCTCCGCGAGCGCCCGCAGCGCGTTCTGATCCTCCGATGGCCGCAGCGTCGCCACGAGCAGGTGGTGAGGGCCGTCGCCGAGCGCGATCCCAGCCGCCTCGGCCGCAGCTCCTGCCCGCGACCCGCCCGCGAGCAGGAGCTCGAGCAGGTCCCTGCGGATGCGGTGGGCGTCGGCAAGCGCCCCCTGCTGCTCGCGCAGATAGACCTCGGCCACCCGCGTACTCACGGTGTCGATGTATCGAATCGATGGCTCGACGATCACGATCGCCCCCGCCCGTCCCCCTGGAATGCCGTCCGCGTGGCGCAGCACCGCGGCCCAGAGCACCTGGTGGCCGATGCGAAAGGACTGCAGGATCGCTTCCAGCGGTATGCCCTGGCGCACCCTGCGCATGATCGTCTCCTCGACGAACCCGAGATCCAGCTCGCTCGGCGGCCTTGGCTCCAACAGGCTGGACAGGAAGCTCCTGATATGGGCGCAGCAGTGCGCACGCACATCGGCGAGGACCTGCCGTGTGTCGCCCGAGTCCGCGTATGCCGCGACGCCGCGACCGATCGCCTCCACCGTCTGCGAAGCGATCCGCTCGTAGTCGTCGAGCAAGGCGCTCGCGATCTCGGGCGCTATCTGGCGATCTTCGGCTTGGTCGATTTTCATGGTCGGATCGCGAGCTGGGCGGCGCTGGAGCGCAATGCATCGAGCCGCGCCGGCATTTCCCTGTGGAGGGTACACAGGCGCAGCGGTGGTTTCTTGGGCAGGGTATCCGTTGACCCGCCATTCGATCAAACCCTATGATCCCGTTCAAGCTGTCGGGGATAGAAACAGGAACGCCAACGCGGAGACGGGGTTCGGTGCCGCAGGTCAAGCGCGAGCACGGCGCACATCGCCGCGCATACGGAGTGAATGGGTGCGATATGTAGCGAAGGCAGGCCCCATTCGGCTCGCCTTGCATGCTCGCGCTCGACGCCCTGCTGTTTGGTGACTGATGCGGAAAAACACCGATACCCGGGTGAAGTGCCCTTGGCATCGGTGAACTGTCAGCTATAGTGACCGTCCACAAGTCGGCGAAGGTCGACTTCGTAGCCCGGCTCAATCGATTAACGCATGTCCGCTGAATCGCCACCGCCCACTCTGAGCACTCGACGAGAGCGGCCCGCCTCCGTGATCAGCCCCATCGGATGGATCGCAAGCCCAGAGATGGAGTATCCCGAGTGGGCAGCCGCCGGAAAGCGTCTCGGCGCGGCGGGACGCTGTGTTCAATGGGCCCTTGGAGATTGGATTCGCTACGGCAACAGCGCGTTCGGGGAACGATACGCTCGAGCTGCCCGTATTACGGGATACGACGTACAAACGCTGATGAACATGGTGTACGTCGCGTCACGATTTGAAGTCTCCCGACGTCGGGAGACTTTGTCGTGGAGCCATCACGAGGCCGTGGCCTCCGCGGAGCCCGAGGAGCAGGACTATTGGCTCGACAAGGCTTGCGCCCAAAGGTTCTCCGTGTCTGATCTTCGCCTCGAGGTACGCACGTCTCGGAAAAGGCCCAAGGAGGCCGCTGCCGATGCCTGCGGGGATGAGAGCCAGAAGCTCGCCGAGGAACTCACTTGTCCGCACTGCGGGAAGGTGGTACCACTTCCGCCCAAGCGAATCCGCGCGAGTCGCACAGTCGGGGTGTGAACGACACCGAGGACAGGCGCCGCGTTCGTCGCGGTCGTGGATGGACAGATTTGTCGGTAAATGGTTTCCGTGTCATCGAAAGGAGCACGTCATGAAGCAGATAGAGGAGACGACACGGGAGACGGTGGCCTCGGTCGTGATCGAGGCACTCGTCCGGTTCGGCATCGAGGCGAGTGACATCAGCCTCGACGCGCAGCTCAAAGACCTCGACATCGACTCACTCGACGTCGTCGAGCTCAGCCAGATCGTGCGTGAGGAGTTCGGCGTGGAGTTGTCGGCCGAGGATCTCAAGGACCTGAGCACGGTGGGCGAGGTCGTTGACATGGTCGCTGCACGCGCCGCCTAACGGAGTCCCCCCTGGCCAGTGAGCTCGCCGGCAAGCGCATTCTCGTCACTGGTGTGCTCACCAGAGACTCGATCGCGTTCGCCGTGGCAGAGGCGGCCCAACGAGCGGGCGCCGAGGTCGTGCTCACGAGCTTCGGCCGAGCCCGCCGCCTGACCGAACGGTCGGCCGCGCGGCTGCCCGTGCCCGCGGACGTGCTCGAGCTCGACGTGACCTCCGTGCGGGATCTCGACGCGATCTGCGTAGAGGTGACATCCCGGTGGGGCGGCCTTGATGGTGTGCTGCATGCGATCGGGTACGCACCACCGGACGCGCTGAACGGCCGCTTCCTCGAGACCCCTCGAGAGAGCGCCGAGGCGGCGTTTTCGACTAGCGCGTATTCCCTCAAGGCCCTGACCGCTGCGCTGCTCCCATGCCTACGCGCCGCCGGCGGCGGCAGCGTGGTTGCGCTCGATCTCGACGCCTCGCGCGTGTGGCCGCGATACGACTGGATGGGCGTGTCCAAGGCGGCGTTGGAGGCCGTCGGTCGCTACCTCGCGGTCTATCTCGGGCCTGAGCGCGTACGCGTCAACCTGGTCTCTTGCGGCCTGCTTGCGACCCCTGCCTCCAGCGGGTTCGAGATGTTCGGCGAGTTCGCCGACGTCTGGGCGGCGGCGACGCCGCTCGGCTGGGACAAGCGCGACGCGAGCCCTGTCGCTGACGCGGTGGTGTTCCTGCTCTCAGACCGGGCCCGCGCCATCACCGGGGAGTTGCTACACGTCGATGGCGGCGCTCACTGCGTAGAGCAGATGCTCCCGGACCCGCGGTCGGTCAAGCGGGAGCAGACGTAGAAGCAGACCGACTCGCACGGCGCGCGCCGGCGCGCGCCTCCTTCGCCAGATCGACGAGGTAGTCGTCGAAGTCGATCTGGATGGTGTGCCGCTTCGATGCCACGTAGCGGCTGGCCATCGCCTCGGCAAAGCGCTCGACGTCCCGGCGCATCGCCTCCGTCGCAGGCAGCTCGTAGCGGCCCAGAAGCCAGTCACCGACCCACCGCGCCTGCGCCTCGGCGATCGGCATGATCGCGCTCGTCGGCTGCACGAGCCCGATGAACGCGAGGTTCGGCACCTCTGGGTGAAAGACGCGGAAGAACGGCTGGATGTCGTTGTCGGGCGCGCTCAGGAAGTCCTCGTCGAAGAACGGGAACGTGATCTTGTAGCCCGTGCAGTAGACGACCACATCGGCGTCCACCTCGCTGCCGTCCTCGAACCGGACAGAGCGCTCGCCAAGCTCGGCGATGTTTGGCTTGGCGATGATCATCCCGTGCGCAAGCCGGTCGAGGACGCGCGAGGACACGGTCGGGTGCGCCTCACCCAGTCGATGATCGGGCTGCTTCAGGCCGTAACGCTCGGGTGAGCCCACGATGATTCGAATCATCCAGTGCGCGAGACGTCGGCGCGGGCCGAGCGGGATACGTGACAGGTACCTATTCTGAAAGAAGAGCTCATCGATCGGGCGGCCAAAGAGGTACTTGGGAACGATCCAGGCACCGCGCCGGTGAGCCAGGTAGGTCCGGCGCGCCACGTAGGAGGACTCCACAGCGATGTCCATCGCGCTGTTGCCCATCCCGAGGACCACGACGCTCTTGTCCTCGAAGATCGTCGGGTCCACGTAGTGATGGGAGTGCAGCTGCAGACCGGTGAAGCGCTCGGAGCCCGGGAACGGCGGTTCGGGCCAACGCGGGTCCCAGTGATGGCCGTTGGCGACGAGCAGCGCGTCGAATTCCTGCACGTCCCCGTTGCTGAGCGTGATCCTCCAATGATCCTCGGGGGTCAGCTCGGCGCGCTCGACCGATGTGCGGAACATGATTCGGTGGCGAAAGCCGAAGTGCTCGACGTACTCGCGGAAGTAATCGGCGATGTCGCTGTGGTGCGCGTAGTCCGGCAGCGAGTCTGGGAGCGGGAAGTCGCTGAAGGACATGCGTCGGCGCGAGCTGTTGATGAACAGGTTGCGATAGGCCGAGGACATCCCGTTGCTGTTGCCGAACAGCCAGTTGCCGCCCACCTCGTCGGAGGCCTCGAAGCATGTGAACGGGATGCCACGCTCGTGCAGCGCCTTGGCCGCAGTGATGCCCGAGGAGCCGGCGCCGATGATGCACACACGGGGAGTGGAGTCGGTCACGTCACGGGCAAGGCTAGTCATCGCGTTCGTGGTTGGCTAGCCTCGGGGGGCAATGCCGGTCAGACTTGCGAGTGACAATGAGTAACGCCAATGAGTAGCGCCTCGAGCAAGGTGGCGCAAGAGACGCTGCCCGGGGTGCACGCCCCGACTCTGTGCGCGGCCTTTCAGGCTACCGCCGCGGCGTTTCCCGACCTGATCGCACTGCGCACACCGCACGACGGCATGCAGCTCACGTGGGCGCAATACGCCGAGCGCGTCGAGCGCGTCGCCGCGGGACTGTCCGCGCTGGGCGTCGCACACGGCGACACGGTCGGGCTCATGCTCCGCAACCGTCCCGAGTTCCACCTGTGCGATACGGCGGCGATGCACCTCGGCGCTGTCGGTTTCTCGATCTATAACACCTCCTCGCCGGCGCAGATCGAGTACTTCCTGCAGGACGCCGCCACGCGCGTGCTCATCACCGAGCGGGCGTTCCTGCCAACGCTCGCCGACGCGCTACCGAACTGCCCATCGATCGAGCACCTGGTGGTGGTGGACGGCGGCGCCGAGGATCGGCAGGGGGCGCTCTCCCTGGGAGGGCTCGAAAGCGCCGGGGAGGACTCCTTCGACTTTGTCGGCGCCTGGAGCGCCGTCGAGCCCGAGGACCTGCTGGTCCTCGTCTACACGTCGGGCACCAGCGGGCCGCCGAAGGGCGTCGAGCTCACCCACGAAAACCTGATGTGGGAGATCCGCGCCCTCCACGAGCTGATCCCAGCGGTTGTGGCCGGCGAGCGGATCGCCTCGTACCTGCCGATGGCCCATGCCGCCGAGCGCTGCTTCAGTCACTACCACGCCATCCCGCGCGCCGTGACGGTGACGTGCGTCGATGAGCCACAGAGCATCGTCTCGGCGCT
>JBEKGK010000108.1:0-13414 GCA_050012835.1 Solirubrobacteraceae bacterium
TGCCGGCTATGGGCAGATCGGCCAGCAGCGATGGGCAGCGTGGCGCCGCAGGCAGCGGCTCGAGGACCGGTTGCCAGAGCAGTTCGGCGATGTCGTAGCCGCCGTCATCGACTTCGCCGATCCAGCGATCGTCGGTGCCGCCGAAGGTCATTCTTGGGATCCGGCTGCGGGCATTTGGTTGGCGTGATGTATCGGCGATGCTCGAGCATCGCCCCGATCGGCCGCGCGCGACGCGCTCATCCATCCGCTTGAGATTGTCCGTAGACATTTCGGTTATGTCCGACCGGCGGGGTAAAAGCAGCGCATGCGCGACGAAGAGTTGGAGCAGGCGGTGCGAAGGCTGCGAGCGCAGGGATATGCGCCGAACGAGATCGCCCGGGCGCTCGGCGTGCGCCCGGCGGTGGTGGCGCCGCTGGTGCGGCTGATTGCGGCCGAGCGCACAGCAGCCGAAACCGAGCGCGAGCTGGTGGGGTGCTGGGTGAGCCCAGGCTGGCGTGCCGGGCTGACCGTGTCGGGCCACCACGAGTGGCCCGACGGCGAGACGGCGGATCCGGAGACCGGCGGGCTGGTCGGAGTACTTCTCGCGCGTGAGGATCGCAACCAGCAGGTCACGGTCTGCGGCTACCTCCTGGATGTCTACTGCCTGGGCGTCAAGAACGTGCTCGGACCGGAGCTTATGCGTCGCGGCGAGCTGCCGTCCTTCTCTCGGTCCTTCTTCTGCGCATGGGCCTCGGGGGGCGTGCCGGCCCCGATCGAGCTCGCGCGCGAGCTCGTGTTGGGTGTGGCTGAGTACGCTCGTACCCTTGGGTTCCGGCCCCACGCCGACTTCGAGCAGGCACGCGGGCACCTAGGAGCGTGGGATGGCCCGGGTGCGATCCGCTTTGGCTGCGAAGGAACGCCGACCTTCACCGAAGGTCCTTACGACGATCCCGTCGTGGTTCTGCGTACGTTGGAAGAATCCGTCGGAGCCGGAAACTTCCGCTTCACCGTATTCGCCGGCTCACACGACGGCGTATCGATCGCCTGAGTGGCAACTGCCCCGTCGGTCGGCGAGTGCGCATGATGATGTGGGTTCACGCCGGTGATGGTTGGAGAATCCGGTGATGCTCGCTGAGACAGAGTTCGATGCGGCGATCGCCAGCGAGGAGTCGAGGCTCGCTGAGCTCGACCGATTGAGCAACGCCGCGCGTAAGCGCCTCGTGGAGCTGCATGCGGCGCGCGAGCGGGCCGCGGCTCACGATGCTGAGGCCCCGCATGCCGCCAGTGCATTGGCGACTTGGTCGCCGGGGCGCAAGGTGGCGCTGTTCGCGAGTCTCTTCCGGGGACGCGAGGATGTGTTCCCGCGTCGTTGGGAGAAACCCGGGAAGGGTCGCAGCGGGTGGGCGCCCCGCTGCTCGAACGAGTGGGTCCCCGGAGTGTGCGCCAAGCCGCGCGTGAGATGCGGAGAGTGCTCGCATCAGGCGTTCGTCGCGCCGGTGGAGGCAGAGCTGCTCGCGCATCTGCAGGGCCGGCAGGTGATGGGCGTCTACCCGCTGCTGGCAGATGACACGTGCTGGCTGCTCGCGATCGATCTCGACGGAGGCTCGTGGCGTACCGATGTCGCGGCACTGCGCGAGGCATGTAATGAGCTGGGCGTGCTCCCGGCGGTCGAGCGCTCGCGCTCGGGGGAGGGCGCGCACATCTGGTTCTTCTTCAGCGCTCCGGTCCCGGCCGCTCTGGCCCGGCATTTCGGGCTGATGCTGCTGACGGACGCGATGGGGTGTTGCTCGACGCTCGGCATGGTCTCCTACGATCGTCTGTTCCCGAGCCAGGACACGCTCCCGAAGGGCGGTTTCGGGAACCTGATCGCGCTGCCCCTGCAATACGAGGCACGCCGGCACGGCAACTCGCTGTTTCTCGACGAGGAGCTCGCGCCCCATGAGGACCAGTGGTCTTATCTGGAGGCGTTGCCGCGCATCGAGCCCAGCCGCCTGGAGGACCTTGTTGAGCAGGCTGACGCTGCCGGTCAGGTTCTGGGTGTTGCCGGGGAGTCGATTGACAACGAGGCGCCCTGGCGTCCGGCGCGGTCGCTCTCAAGCAGGCTCGCCGCGGCGGCGATGCCGGATGTCCTCAGCGCGACGCTCGCGCAGCGCCTGTACGTGCGCAGCGAGGGGCTGCCCGCCGCTCTACTGGACGCGATGCGCAGGCTCGCGACGTTCTCCAACCCCCTGTTTCTGGAACGCCAGCGGCTACGGATCTCAACGGCGCGCACGCCGCGCGTGATCGCCTGCTTCGAGCAGCAAGGTCAGTTCCTCGTGCTTCCCCGCGGCAGCCTCGCACCGCTGGAAGGGCTGCTTGACGGACTCGGCGTACGGCTGGAGCTGGTCGATGAGCGCACCGACGGGGTCGATCTCGATACCCGGTTCACAGGCGAGCTGACCGCCACCCAGACCGAGGCCGCGCAGGAGATGCTCGTGCACGAGATGGGGGTGCTGTGTGCGCCTCCCGGGTTCGGCAAGACCGTGATCGCGGCGCACCTGATTGCCGCCTGCAGCCGCTCGACGCTCGTGGTGGTTCACAGCAAGCCGTTGCTCGAGCAGTGGGTCCAGCGGCTGACCCAGTTCCTCGACCTCGACGTCAAGCAGATCGGGGTTATCGGCGCGGGCAGGAGCAAACCAACGGGCCGTTTGGATGTCGCGACCGTGCAGAGCCTGGCACGCCGGGAGCACCTGCAGGAGCTGCTGGCCGATTACGGGCACATCGTGGTCGACGAGTGCCACCACGTCCCGGCGCTCACAACCGAGCGGGTGCTGCAGTCCGCTCCGGTGCGCCACGTGACAGGCCTTACCGCCACTCCCTACCGGCGTGACGGGCACCATCCGATCATCGCTATGCAGTGCGGCCCCATGCGCCACGAGGTCGACCGGCATACGGCCCGCTCGGGAGCGCATCTGAGCCTGCGAGTCGTCCGCCGCGAGACAACCTTCGACCCGGCCGTGCTCCCAACCGACGCCGGCATCCAGGAGATCTACGGTGCGCTCGCCACAGACGGGCAGCGCGCCGAGCTGATCGCCCGGGACACGATTCGGCTGACCGCCGAAGGACGTTCGCCGATCGTCCTCACCGAGCGGCGCGAGCACCTGCAGCAGCTTGCCGATCGCCTACGCGACCGCATCCCGGCGCTGATCGAACTGCACGGCGACATGCGCCCCCGCGCACGACGGGCCGCGATCGAGCAGCTCACGACCACGAGCGCGGACACGGCGCGCGTGGTGCTCGCCACCGGCCGCTACATCGGCGAGGGCTTCGACGACTCGCGCCTTGACACTCTCCTGCTCGCGATGCCGATCGCGTGGAAGGGAACTGTCGTGCAATACGCCGGACGTCTGCACCGCCCGCACCCCGGTAAGCACGACGCGCTCGTCTACGACTACGTCGACACCGAGCTGCCCGTGCTGCGCCGCATGTTCGCCAAGCGGCTGAAGACGTATCGGGCTCTCGGCTACACGCTCGTCGAGTTGGATGCCGGGTGACCTTTGGCGCATTTCAGATGGACGTACGGGCGGACGCATTTGTCACGACTGTTGTCGCATTCACACGTACACGATCACAAACATCACACAAACTGCCAGAACATGTTCATTTGCAGGCTCTTCGCGATGCGGATGAGAGGACTCGAACCTCCACCCGGTTTCCCGGACACGGACCTGAACCGTGCGCGTCTACCAATTCCGCCACATCCGCGTGCGGATGCGAAGATATCGCAGAGGCGATCCGCGGGCGGGACCGCCGCCGGGCCGCCGGCATTACGCGCGCGCCAGCCGGCCGACCGGCGGCGAGTGGCTCTGCGTGCTTTGCTAGCCTCGGGGCGACTGATTTCGCGCCGCTATCGTCCAGGGGACTAGGACGCCGCCCTCTCATGGCGGAAACCCGGGTTCGAATCCCGGTAGCGGTACTTCACAAAAAGCCCTGCTAAGGCGGGGCTTTTTTTGTTCCCGTCGAGACGCGTCGGGACGCTGCCTAGCCCGGCAGACGCACATCTAGCGCACATTAGATCGAGGCAGACGCGCTCAGCGGCCGGCGAGATTCGGCCGCGGCGGCGCGTGCATCCGCGATCTCGAGCTCCGGATCGACGCGGTCCCGGTCGGCGTACTCCTCGATGAGGTGTGCGTACGTGGAGAGCAGCACCGGCAGCGAGTGGCCGGCTTGCCTGGCGACCATCACGGGCTGGCGGGGCTCGGCGAGGAGTAGCGAGACGAAACTGTGCCGGAGGTCGTACGGTCGCGGTACAGGCTCGACGCCGGCGGCGCGGCAAGCGGCGTCCAGCGGTCCACGCGCCATATCTGCCACGCCGTCTTGTCCCATGCCGCCCCGCGATCGTTGGATAGGACCAGCGACTGTGCAGTCGGTCGGCCGGCGATGAGCCGGTACTCACGCAGGTCCTGCGCGAGCGGGGAGAGCAGCCGCACGGCGCGGCTGTGCTCGGTCTTCGTGGCCTTGATCGAGCCATCGGGGTTGGCGGCGCGCTGGACGTGGATTGTGTTCTCGTGCACGTCGCCCCAGCGCAGCGCACGGAGCTCACCTGGGCGTAGCCCTGCATACGCAAGCAACGCGACGATCAGCGCGTCTAGCTGCCGGCTGCGCGGCGTCCCGACGGCGGGCAGCTCATAGCGGCGACGCTTCCGCTGCCCGGAAGCAGAGGCTTCGACTTCGCGAGGAGGAGGGGCAATCAGCATCTGGCGGATCCTCTCGACCGTCGCTGGCGCGAGCGGCTGTACGGCGTCCCGATGCTCCGCCCGCGGCGCCCGCACGAGGCTGAGCGGGTTGCCCGCGATCGCCTCGCTCTCCGCGGCGTGGCGCAAGACGCTTGACAGGAAAGTGCGGCACTTGCTGACGGTCCCCGGGCTGACGCCCTCTTTCAGCAGGTCGGCTTGCCACGCGCGCAGACGCGCGACCGTGAGCTCGCCGAGGGGGAGGTCGCCGAGTGGATCGGAGATGTGGCACGCGTAGACGTTCGCGTAGCGCTCACGTGTGGACTGTGCAAGGTGCGGCGCGTGCTCGCTTGCCCATCGCTGCTCGATCCACTGGTCCAGGGTGGGACCGCCGCGAGTGGTGAGCTGCTGCACCGCCAGGGGTCCGAGCTGCTGGCGTCGTCGTAGATCGGTCTCGAATGCCTCGGCGTCGCGCTTTCGATCGAACCGCCGCGAGCGCTGGCGCCCCTGCTCGCGCCAGCGCACGACCCAGCCGTTGCTGTTTCTGGACCGCTCGATACTCATGACACGCGAAGACGGTCGCGGCCCCGGCGCCGGCGCCGTCGCGCAGACTGCCTGCGGGCCCTGCTCGAGTCTCTCCTGCGGCGCGGCGGCATGGCCTGCACGCTAGTCGGGTTCGGGCTCATGCGCCTAGGCCGCCTACGCTAGCCTCCCGCGCGAGCTGCTGATCGCGTGGCGCCAGCAAGCGAACCGCCGCGAATCGCCGAGACCGACGCACGCTGGGCCTTTCGCCGACGCCGTGGGGGCGGCGGCGAGTTCTGGCCGGGGACATAAGCGAGCGGTCGGATCTCGCAGACTCCAGCTGGAAATCGCCACTCTCGCCCAATCTTCCTTGCTCCCTCGATTCTGCCGGCACGCGCCATCTTTACCAGCGTCTCGGGATGAAGGCCGAGCTGCTTCGCCTTCGTTGATGCGTTAAGCAGCTGCGTGGGGCTCGCGTCGAGGAAAGGGAGCAGTCTGTCGGCGAGCCCCTGTTTCACCGCTTCTTCGGCGTCGTCAAGTTCGGTTAGAAATGCGTCGAGGAGGGGCGCCTTCCGGCTGCGCGCGGGGTTTCCGGGAGGTGTGCCACTGGTCGCGGTGCCTATGGTCCTTGGCGTCCGGGGAGTATCCGGCTGTTGTGGATCGCGGCTCATGGCGGAGGGGTTTCAGGGCAGCGTCCTAAGAGTTGGCGCGAACCCGGGCTGCGTATGAACGAGGCCGTGGACGAGTGCTAATTGATGGGTTCAGCCAGGGCTGCATCAGCGATATCGGCATCGGCCCGATTCTTCTACGGCTTGAGCTCCGCCACGAGCGGCGAGCGGATAGCAGCAACAGGCCTTGATACTGAGGTGGCGCGTCACGCGCGCCCCGGTCGGGCGGCGAGCCCAGGCATGAACCTGCACTTGGAGGGGCGGTCGACCGGGGACGTGCGCCCGGCTACACGGTGGGCGTGTGGAGAGCGCGATCTGATTGGATCCGCTGATGGACTTGGCTGGCCTTGCCGATCAGACTGAGCTTTTCGTTGCGCTCGTCGCCGCGGTGGGCACGGATGTCGGCATGATCAGCGAGGAGGTGGGCATCGAGCTGGCCGAGTACGGGTATAAGGTGCACAAGCTGCGGCTCAGCGAATACCTCGCTGAGGAGGCGGGCGAGGACTTCAGGCAGAAGAAGTTCGACGAGCAGCTGTGGGATGCGATGACCGCCGGCGACGAGCTGCGGGCATCGTGGGACCGTAGCGATGCCTTGGCGCTGCACGCGATCAGCGACATCGTCGCGACGCGCGAGCAGATCTCTCCGGCTGTTGGAGAGGACGCGCAGCCGGGCTACTTGGATCGCCATGCGTTCGTGTTGCGTTCGCTGAAGACGCCGGACGAGCTGGAGACGTTGCGGGCGATCTACGGCCCACGGCTGGTTGTGATCGCGGCGTACAGCCCAGAGGACGAGCGCGTTGAGCACCTGGCGACGCAGATCACTGCGTCGCGGGGCACAAAGGACCGCTCGACGTGGGTGCACCAGCCGAAGGAGCTGATCGACCGAGACGAGAAGGAGGAGCGCGCCCGGGGTCAGGATGTCAGCGGTACTTTTCATCGCGCTGACTTCTTCGTCCGCGGCTGGAGCCGTGAGGTCGCACGCCACGACCTGCAGCGGACGATGGAGATCCTGTTCGGCTCGCCGTTCCGCACACCCACCCGCGACGAGCACGGCCAGTTCCTCGCGGCCGGCGCCGCCCTGCGCTCGGCCGAGTTCGGGCGACAGGTCGGGGCGGCGATCGCGACGCCAGCTGGGTCGATCATCGCCGTCGGCTCGAACGAGGTGCCGAAGGCTCTCGGCGGCTCACACTGGGAGGAGGACGGTGTCGGCAATCGCGACTTCGAGATCGGCGACATCGACACCAACCGCAAGCATTTCGACGAGCTGGCCGAGGAGCTCACCCATCGGATCGATCAGAAGATCGGAGAGCTCGCCGCGACCCATAGTGCTGGGGATCAACAAGCGGAGGCGTCTCTGGAGGCGCTGAGAACACAGGTGCGCGGCGCGTTGCCGGGCGAGCTCTGGGCGGGTGGGCTGAAAGACCTGACCGAGTTCGGCCGCGCCGTGCACGCGGAGATGAATGCGTTGCTCGACGCAGCACTACGAGGTGTTCCCGTCGCCGGAGCGACGCTGCACAGCACGACCTTCCCGTGCCACAACTGCGCGCGTCACATCATCGGGGCCGGGATCGCGCGGGTCGTCTTCATCGAGCCCTATACGAAGAGCCGTGCCGAGCGGCTACACGCCGACGCGGCGACGATCGCTCGCTCGGAGCGGGATCCCGAGAAGGCCGCGTTCGAGCCGTTCGTCGGTGTCGCCCCTCGCCGATATCTAGAAATGTTCGACGCTGCCGCCCGCCAGCGCCTCGGACACCTTGCGCGTAAGGACGAGACTGGCCACAAGCAGGAGTTCGTCAAGAAGCAAGCCTTCCCTGTGTTTGTCGACGCGGGACTGCCGCAATTCCGTCCTGAGCCCCGGGAGTATCGGATCAAGGAGCTGCTCGCGCTCGACCATCTTGCCGAGTACACCGAGGCCCCATAAGGGTCTGTCCGGGGCAACGGCGAAGCTACCGGCAGCGAAAAAAGAGATCCTTGAGGAGACGACATGGCAGACCTACAGGCCCGCAGGGCAGCAATCCAGAAAGCGAGCTCGCAGGTACGAAGCGGCGGCGTCTCTGTGCGCCGGAGCACGGCGACCGGCTCTCTCCGATCCAGCCGCGCAGCGAAAGTTCTGTCAGTCTGGCGCTTAAGCGCGCCCGGGAAACACCCGGCGAAAAACCCCCGCTAGGCATAGCAGCGGGAGCACCGCGTCCGCCCGGTGAGGAGTGTTCCCGACCGATCTAAAGGGCTGGGGTCGGCGACAGCCGCATGGTGGTCAGCCTGTTCTGCCGGGTAAGCCTGTAGGGTCTGTTCCGATTTTTCCTCCTCATGTGAGGAACCGGAATCAGAACAGGCGTCGACACAAGGAGCTTTCGATCTCAATGGCAGTCCCGAGCAGCATCCTTCTCGATTCTGATGGTGTACCGCGCTTGGGCGAACTCGGGCTGACGGCCGATGTCCTTCGCGAGTGCGTTCGCATTGGGTACGGGCACGCGGCTGGTTGCACCGACCACGATCCACGCTCTCTTCCGGGAACGTTGGCGTGGGGCAAGGGAACCGGCAACCTCCGTGACGCGCTCAAGCTGGAGGGCTGGACGGCCAACAGCAACGCCAATTTTGAGACGGTCGTTCATCCAGAGAACCTCTGCGCCCTGGCGCTCGCGGCTGGCACCTCTCAGACCGGCCGTAGCGAGGCGCCGCCACCCCGTACCAAGACACCACGGGGTCCGGCTACAAGCCGCGCGGTGGCCGCGAACCGGCAGCTGAGCTTCGCGGGACAGCATCCGGCCTTCGGCGATGAGGGCGTAGACGACGATCGCGAGACGTGGCTTCTCCTTCACTTCTACGATGCCGCAGCAGGCGAGATCCGACTAGAGCTGGCGCGTCCCGATGAGATGGCCGGCAAGCAGGTGACCGGCTGGAGTGAGCGAATTATTCTTGAGTCGGTGCCGTTCTCGACCGACTTTGACCTGTCTATCCAAGAGGACGAGGACGGCGAGATCGACGTGGACGTCAGACGTCGAGCAGACTAGGCGTCGTGGACGACTTCAACCCGTCTCGGCTCGACCTCGCTCGGCGGCGACGAGGCTACACAAAGGGCATGCTCGCCGAGGCTGCTGGCGTCTCCACGCGAATCCTGACGGCGTATGAGCGCGGTGAGCGCGATCCCTCTGAGCGAACTGTGCAGCGTCTCGCGGTTGCGCTCGACTTCCCCGTCCAGTTTTTTGCAGGCGAGGACGTCGAGGAGCCATCGATCGACGGCGTCAGCTTCCGCGCGCTGAGCGGCATGACCGCTCGCCAGCGCGACCAAGCGACCGGCGCGGCGGCCATCGCGGTCGAACTCGACCAGTGGGTCCGCAACCGGTTCGATCTTCCTGGCGTGGATGTGCCCCGGCTCCGAGGCGAGGATCCCGAGGCTGCGGCCGAGGCGGTGAGGGTCGCCTGGGGTCTGGGCCAACTCGGTGCGCCGAACATGGTCCACCTGCTTGAGGCCCGTGGCGTGCGGGTCTTCTCGCTAGTACAAGAGTGCGCGGAGGTCGACGCGTTCTCGTTCTGGCATCGCGGCGTTCCATACGTCTTCCTCAACGGAATGAAGACTGCCGAGCGTAGTCGCATGGATGCTGCTCACGAGCTTGGGCATCTGGTTCTTCATTTCTGGGGCGGCCCAGGGGGGCGAGTCGCCGAGCAAGAGGCGCAAGCGTTCGGCGCCGCCTTCCTGATGCCTCGCCGCGGCGTGCTGGCCAACGTTCCTCGTGGTGCCACAGTCCCGCAGATCATCAAGGCTCGCAAGCTCTGGAGTGTTGCGGCGATGAACCTCGCCTACCGCATGGCTAAGCTCGGCCTACTCACCGAGTGGCAGGCACGGTCGACGTACATTCAGCTCGGACGCATGGGCTTCCGTGACGGCGAGCCTCACGGGATTCAGCGAGAGACGTCGCAAGTTTGGGCGAAGGTCTTCGGAACGCTGCGCGAGGAGGGCATATCGCGAGGCGACGTTGCCCGTCAACTGCGGGTCAGCGTCGACGAGCTCAACGCCGCAGTGTTCGGCCTCGTCGTGACGAGAGCAAAGCAGGCCGACGCACCGGTCATCCGCACGGCGACTGGCCCACGCCCGACGCTTAGGATCGTCTAGTGGGCACCGACCCCCCGCCCTGATGGCGGGACCGCCGCAACCCAACCTGGTGCGATGCGGCCACTACCGAATTGGCTCTCGCGATGCGCGCCCCGTCACGAACGGAGCGGAGCCGCACGGCCACCACGGTTGCCAGCGCGAGCACTCAGGAGCTAAGCGCGCGCCGCGTGCCTCTCGTCCGTCGGGGCGCAGCCGAGGACTCGTTCGGCCTCGGCGAGGGCACGCTCTGTTTTACGGATCTCCGATAGCACGTGCTCCCGACGCGCACGGATCTCGCTGAGGTCCGCGGCTCCTCCTGAGGCGACCTCACGCAACCCCGACTCGAGCCGGGCAAGCTCGCCCCGCAGGCGCGTGGGCGCGTCGAGGTCGAGTGTGTAGACCCCGGCCTGGGTGCTCCGCTTCACGACCGGCGAACGGCTGATCTGTGTGAGGAACACGGCTAGCGGGTCCTTCCCGGCCACGTCGTAGCCGGCGGCGACGATCATCTCGTACCACGCCCGGTAGTGGATCGCGCCGGCCTCACGGGTGCCACAGAGCACGGCGACCGCCGTTTCGCGGATCTCCGGCCCGCGCAGGACGTCGCGGCGCGCTGCTGAAGCACCTCTGCTGTTGACGACACCCGCGTCCTCGCCTTCCAGCCCTGCGGGCCGCTGCTCCATGCCCGGCTCAGCCTGCTCGGCGACGAGCCGACCGAGCAGCGCCTCCCGTTCAGCCAGGGTCGCGAGCGATGCCTCGACGCCCGCGAGCTCGGCGGCGAGTCGCGTGCGCTGCTCGGCGAGCCGTGCGCGCTGGCGCTCGATTCCCTCGCGCTCGGCGTCCGCCGCACGCAGGAGTCGCGTTGAGGGCTTGAGGTCGGTGCTCTTCACGTCTCGACCCACTTCTACAGGAGCAAGTGGCACGAGGGTGATGATGCCCTGTGGAGAAGCTGTTCATACGCGGCTCACCGTGCCCACGTAGAGGTACGTAGCTGTGGACGGGCTTGTGGAGAACCTCAGGTTTTTGTCGGAGTGAGCGCGGATTTCAGGCGTATTCGCTGTCCACAGGCGAATTCGTGGCCTCGCGCGTGCTCAGCGCCTGCCGCGTAGCACCGCTGGCGCGCCCGGTGATCTGTCCGCTGCCGGAGTCAGGATGCAGATATGCGATTCCTCGTAGCACTCCAGAAGGGAGAAAACAGCTCGTGGTCAGCGAGGACGACGAGGGGAACATTGACGCGCTGGCGGGCTTCGATGGCCAGTCTGACCGTCGCGAGCGCTCAACTCGAGCCGACGAGGACCAACCCCCGGATGAGGCCACGGCGGCGTGATGACGCGTCTACATACGTCCGAACTCGAGGCGCGCCGGTGTCGGCGTCACGGCTGGGCACGTCCGGAGGGATCTGCAACATATTGTGGTTGGCCGGTTGCTTCGCGCTGCCGCCAACGAGCACTGTCAAGAACAAGGAGGCCATGATGGCCGAGGAGCACGTCGAGCTAACGATCAAGAGCACGTCGGGCAGCGTCAAACACCGCTTCGGTGTAGAGGAGCGGGCGAAGCGGGTGCTCGAGTACGCGATCAAGCACATCCCGCTGAACCCGAACCCACCACGCCCTTATGTGATGCGGCTGGAGCGCACGGGCGCTGTGCTGGATCCCAACGAGACGCTTGCTCGCCAGGACGTGCGCGACGGCGACACCGTTCTCGTGCAGGCCGCCGAGCCCACCGACGGCTAGCTGATGCACCCGCAGGAGGTCGCCGCGCTCGTCGCGGCCGAGTTCGGCGACCTCCGGGAGCGGATAGCGGCGCGACCCGACGCGAGGGTCCGCCGCGCTGAGCTGCGCGAGCCGACGCTGATCGCCGTCGAGTTCGTCGCGCGCGTCTACCAGTCGGAGGTCGTGGGCGAGGGCGTGATCGTGCCCGTACCCGGCGGCTTCCAGCAAGCGGGCCGGAGGGTTCCGATCCTCGGCGCCGTCGAGGAGACGCCGCTGACGCTCCTCGTCAACTGCGAGAACTGGGACGGCCAGCCGCCCGAGTGCGACCTGCGGCGGCCCGACGGCAGCGAGCTGCAGGACTGGCCGAAGGATCCGATGGGCCAGGGCATCGTCCGGGGTCATCCGATCTACACCCGACCGTTCTTCTGTCGACCGGGAACGCGCGAGTACCACTCCCACCCAGTCCACGAGGACGACCCGTGGGACAGGTACCGCGAGGGCTACACGCTCGACGGGATCGTCGCCGGCCTGCTCGAGGACCTCATCAACCGCTGGACCTTGGCATGACCTTCGAGCGCGTTCCACCCACCCTGACCCACTACGCGGTCGACGCCCGCACGCTCGCGCTGACACGGGAGTTCCTGCAAGAGCGCGGCGAGCACGGACTCGAGGGTGTTGTACTCTGGCTCGGCTGGCCCCTCGACGAGCACCACGCGGAGATCCTGGCGCCGTACGCGCCCGAGCAGGTCGGGTTTAAGGGCGAGGAGGGGGTGGCGGTGCAGGTCACCGACGAGGGCTTGAGCGGGCTCATCTCCGCCCTGCCGCCGGGAATGTTCGTGCTCTGCCGCGTGCACTCGCACCCAAGTGAGGCCTACCACTCCGAGCTCGACGACACGAACATGATCATCAGCCACCCTGGGGCGATCTCGATCGTCGTTCCGTTCTACGCCCGCTCGCCGATCGTGCTCCCGGACTGCTCGATCAACGAACTCCAATACGGGAGCGGTTGGCACGAGCTCAGCCGCGCCGAGATCCTTGAGCGCTTCGAGGTGCACGCATGACCGACCGCCGTGCCCGACTCATCACCGGACCACCCGAGGCCGTCGAAGAGATCCTCGGGATCCTCGACGACACGACGATCAACGTGCTCCTGCCCGAAAGGGTGCCGTGGCGGCGCCAGCTGCTCGCGATCGCGCTCGTCGACCTGCTCGCACGGCTCTTCCCACGCATCCACGTCCTCGGCGGTGGCCAGCAACCGGCCGACCCTCTGCTGCCGCCGGGCGAGCGTCTACTCCACGAACGCCTGGCAGAGTCCAGGACTCACGGAACCGAGCCACGCGTGCCCGGCGCCACCGCGACGGTGACGATCGTCGTCGGCGCAACCGACGTGCCTCTCGGGGACGGCGCCCGCGAGGTCATCTACTGCGACGGCGACGGCTGGCAGTCCTACCTCGGGCCGCGCCCGTCCGAGCTCGCTGGAGAGGGCGATCACTGCGTCCCGGTCGGCCCGCTGACGGCCGCGTGCCGCGCAGCCGCGCGAGCGTTCGCAGTCGCGACAGCGGGCCGCGGCCCCGTGGTCTCGCAGCTCACGCCGACCTACTGGAGCGCACTGACCTTCGAGGCCGACTCGCAGCCGCTCGCCGCTGTCGAGCTTCCGCCACCGGATCGTCTCGCCGCCGTCCTCGCCGGTGCCGGCAGCATCGGCGGCGCCGCGGCCTACGCGTTCGCTCGCGT
>JBEKGK010000109.1:0-16420 GCA_050012835.1 Solirubrobacteraceae bacterium
ATGTCGCCGACTGGATCAATGCATCCGAACCATATCGGGCTATCCTAATTCTGAGCGGCAGGACTAGCAAGCACGTCTTCTGGGATGCCAGGCGTATTTTCTTGGCGTAGTGCCGGAGAAGCGGCTCGGGCAAACGGAATCGAAGGAGAACAGTATGCGACGGGCAGACGGCGAGAGGGAGACACGCAAGACGAACTGGGGGTGGAAAGCGTGAGTATCTGGAAGGAACTGTCTCCGCGCGCCAAAAAGTACGAGACGCTGCCCCCGGGACCGCACATGCCGAGCGCGCTGCAGGCCGCTGGATGGGCGCTGCGCCCGCTCGGGTTCATGGATCGCTGCGCCGAGCGTTACGGCGAGATATTCACATTGAGAATTCGCCGCAGCCGTCCCTGGGTGTTTCTCACCAACCCGGAGCACGTCAAGCAGGTGTTCACCACCGAGCCGGAGCTGCTGCGCTCGGGGGCCCGGGAAGCGAACCCGCTGCTGGGGCCGCTGCTGGGATCTCGTTCGATGATGCTGCAGGACGAGCCGACGCACATGACCGATCGCAAACGAGTACTGCCGTCGTTCCACGGTCAGCGCATGCAGGAGTACGGCGAGATGATGGCCAACGTGGCACGCCGCGAGATCGATCGCTGGCCGCTGGGAGAGCCGTTCGAGCTGTGGCCGCGCATGCAGGCGATCAGCCTCGAGGTGGTGATGCGAGCCGTCTTCGGCGACGTCGAGGGCGAGCGCCTCGAGCAGCTGCGTCAGCGCATGGTCGACCTTACGAACTGGGTCAACAGCCCGCGACGGCTGGCGCTGCTGGCAGCCGTCGGCGAACGCTCGATGACCCTCAACCCCAGCTTCCGCGCGGTCATGCGGCCGGTGGAGGAGCTCGTGCTCGAGGAGGTGCGCCTGCGCCGCGCGGCACCCGACCGCGACGAGCACGACGACATCCTCGCGATGCTCGAGCGCACCCAAGGCGAGGACGGCGCGCCGATGGACGACCGGAAGATGCGCGACGAACTCGTCACGTTCCTGTCGGACGGTCCCACCGCGACGTCGCTGGCGTGGGCGTTCGAGCGGCTGCTGCGCCACCCCGACAAGCTGGCGCGGCTGCGCGCGGAGGTTCTGGCGGGCGAGAGTGAGGAATATGTCGAGGCAGTGGTAAAAGAGACGCTGCGGCTGTGTCCGGCGGTGCCAGTGGTCATGCGGCGGCTGACCGAGCCGATGCAGCTGGGCGGCTACACGATCCCGGCTGACACGATCGTCGCTCCGTGCGTCTACCTGATGCACCGTCGCGCGGACGTCTACCCGCAGCCGCGTAGCTTCCAGCCCGAGCGCTTCCTCGGAGACTCCGCCGGTACCTACACGTGGATTCCGTTTGGCGGCGGCGTGCGCAGGTGTGTGGCGGTCGTGTTCGCGCAGCTGGAGATGAAGCGGGTGATACAGACCGTGCTCCGTGAGGTGGATCTGCGTGCCGCCGAGTCGCGCTCCGAGGGGGCCGCCAGGAGCTCAGTCTCGTTCGTGCCCGACGGGGGCGCGACCGTGATCGCCACGCGCCGCAGGCCGGCTAGCGTCGATCTGCCGACCGCGGCGTAGGCGCTTCCCCCGCCGCGTCCCATCACGCCGCGTCCCGCTGCGTATTGACGCTCGTCCTCGCTGACACGCTGCCGGCGGGCGCTGTGATGATCCGGAGTTTCAGGCCGAGCTCGAACGGCAGCGCCGACAGATGATTTGGTCAGCTCTCGATGACCACGCCAGCCCGGTGCTGGGACTTCTTGGCGGGCACCAGGTGGTACTCGACGCTGTAGCCGAGGGCGCCGGCAAAACGCTCTACGGTCGAGAGCTTGGTGTCGGCGGCAGTCGTCTCCAGTCGGGCAAGGGTCGGCTGCGAGGTGTGCATTGCTGCCGCCACCAGCGTTTGGGAGAGGTTATGGCGCTTGCGCTGTTCGGCGAGCGTGCGTAGAAGGGTCCGGCGGCGCTCGGCCGCGCGAAGCAGCTTTGGAAAGTCCGGGTTGGCCTGGGTGAACTCGACGATCATCTCGTCGAGCGCGTCAGGCTCTACTGAGTCTCTCCGCCTATCTCGAGCGTTTCGGACCACGGGCAAGGACGATATCATGCTGTGTTTGATATATCAAACAAGCGATCGAGACTGATTCGGCGTCGAAGGCGGCTGCTGTCGTGGTCGCTCCCGGTCGCACATCAAGCATTGCGGCCGCGTGATCGCCAGTCACTGAGACGACGCTGAGCCAGCCGGATCTCGGCAGGCGGCGTCTTCTGGGTCTTCTTGTTGAAGGCCACCAAAGACAGCAGCACCTGGCTATGAGCACCGACTCTGGCGATGAGTACGCGGTAGATGACCAGGTCTCCATCTGCGCGGACCTCGAATATCTCCCCACTCAGGTGCCGGGCGGCCTGCACACCTTCCTGACGAACCTCTTTCATCGCGGCAAGAATCGCTGCCTTGTCTTCGTCCGGAACTCTGCGGATGAAGTCCAAAACAGGCCGGTTGCCCGCAGCTGTCTCGTAGTGCCGCCAGCGACGTCTGCGCGGCGGTTCTGCATCCTTAGAGTCATGTGGTCCGATCATTTCGGTCGCAGACCCCACCACGCGCTTAGGACGCCATGCAGCCGGAGTAGTGCACTCCATAGATTGGGCCTGCGGCACGCGAGCTCGAGTCCTCAGCCGCGCGCTAGCCTCCGTCTTACGTGCCCCTGTCCAGCTTCAGCCCGCGCGTTCGCGAGTGGTTCGAACAGGCCTTCGCCGCTCCCACGCCCGCCCAGGCGCAGGCGTGGCCGGCGATCGCCGCCGGCGAGCACGTGCTCGTGTCGGCGCCCACCGGATCGGGCAAGACGCTCGCCGCGTTCCTGTGGGCGCTCGACCGGCTGAGCACCGATCGCGCTGCCGGTGTCGATCTCGCCGATGGTGTCAATCGCGCCCCTGTCGACGGCGCCGCCCGTATCGATGGGGCTGCCGGTATCGATGGGGCTGCCGGTATCGACGGCGCTGTCGGTCGCCGGGGCACGCGCGTCGTGTACGTCAGCCCGCTCAAGGCGCTTGCCTACGACATCGAGCGCAACCTGCGCGCTCCGCTGCGGGGCATCGGCGCCGAGGATGTGCGCGTGGGCATCCGCACCGGCGACACGCCCCAGCGCGAGCGCGCTGCGATGGCACGCAACCCGCCCGACATCCTCGTCACCACGCCCGAGTCGCTCTACCTGATCCTCACCTCCAATGCGCGCGAGATGCTCAGCGGGGTCGAGGCGGTGATCGTCGATGAGATCCACGCCGTCGCCCACTCCAAGCGCGGCTCGCACCTCGCTCTCACGCTCGAGCGCCTGGAGGCGCATGTGTGTTCGCGCCGGCCGGAAGGGCACGTGCGCTCGCGCCAGCCGGCCGGGGTGAGGGGCGGCGCGCCCACGGACGTGCAGCGGATCGGTCTCAGCGCCACCCAGAGCCCGCTCGAGGAGATCGGGCGCTTTCTCGTCGGGCCGCACCGCAGCGTCAAGATCATCGACGCCGGTGTGCAAAAGCGGCTCGACCTGCGCATCGAGGTGCCTGTCGAGTCGATGGCCGAACCCGGGGGACCCGCCGTTCCGTCGCAGGACGCGCTGGCGCCGGCCGCTCTTGACCCGGTCGCCGGTGGCGAGTCCACGCGGGGTTCGATCTGGCCGGCGATCTACCCCCAACTGCTCAAGCTCGTGCGCGAGCACAACTCCACCATCGTCTTCGTCAACAACCGCCGCTCCGCCGAGCGCGTCGCGCTGCGGTTGAACGAGCTCGCCGCACGCGAGCAGGCCGTTCAAGAGGATGAGAGGGCCGCCTCCGGCGGCCGGGCGGGGTCGCGGGCTGGCGATGCGTCGCGGAGTGGGGACCCGGGCGCTGTCGTCACGGACATCGCTCGCGCGCATCACGGCTCGCTCGCGCGCGAGGAGCACACCAAGGTCGAGGAGCTGCTCAAGGCCGGCCAGCTGCCCTGCCTGGTCGCCACCAGCTCGCTCGAGCTCGGCATCGACATGGGCGCCGTCGACCTCGTCGTGCAGATCGAGTCGCCCAAGTCCGTCGCCCGCGGGCTGCAGCGCATAGGGCGCGCCGGGCACAGCGTCGACGAGGTCAGCGTCGGGCGCATCTTCCCCAAGTTCCGCGGCGACCTGCTCGAGTGCGCGGTCGTCGCCCGGCGCATGCACGAAGGCCTGATCGAGCCCACCGTCGTGCCGCGCAACGCGCTCGACGTGCTCGCCCAGCAGATCGTCGCCATCGCCGTCAGCGCCGAGCCAACCGGCGTCGCCGGCGAGTCGGAGGACGCAGGCGTGTCGGTCGAGGACCTCTACGCCCTCATTACCAGCACCTACTCCTACTCAACGCTCTCACGCGAGCTGCTCGAGAACGTGCTCGACATGCTCGACGGGCGCTATCCCTCCAAGGAGTTCGGCGAGCTGCGCGCGCGCATCGTCTGGGACCGGCTCGCCGGCAGCATTCGCGCGCGCAAGGGCTCGCGCCAGCTGGCGATCGCCAACGCCGGCACCATCCCCGACCGCGGCCTCTACGCCGTCACGCTGCCCGACGGCCGGCGCGTCGGCGAGCTCGACGAGGAGATGGTCTACGAGGCGCGGCCCGGGCAGGTGTTCCTGCTCGGCGCATCAACGTGGCGCATCGAGGAGATCGGGCGCGACCGCGTGATCGTCACGCCCGCCCCCGGCGCCCCCGGCGCCGTGCCGTTCTGGAAGGGGGATTCGGTAAGGCGACCCATCGAGCTCGGCCGCGCGATCGGCGCGTTCTCGCGCTGGGCCGTCGAGCAGGACGCCGAGGTGCTGCAGCGCGACTACGACCTCGACGAGCGCGCCGCGCGCAACCTGCTCGCCTACCTGCGCGAGCAGCAGGCAGCCACGCGCGTGCTGCCCAGCGAGCGCACCATCGTGCTCGAGCGCTTCCGCGACGAGATCGGCGACTGGCGCCTGTGCGTGCTGTCCCCCTACGGCGGGCGCGTGCACACCGCCTGGGGGCTCGCGCTCGCCGCGCGCATCCGCGAGCGCTTCGGCTTGGAGGCAGACGCCATCTCCTCCGACGACGGCATCGTCCTTCACCTGCCAGACCTCGACGCCGACGAGGCCGAGTCGCTGCCATCCGCCGCCGAGCTGATCCTGCTCGAGCCCGACGAGGTCGAGGCCGCCGTCACCGCCGAGCTCGGCGGCTCCGCACTGTTCGGCGCGCGCTTTCGCGAGAACGCCTCGCGCGCGCTGCTCATCCCCCGCGCCTTCCCCGGCCGGCGCACGCCGCTGTGGCAGCAGCGCCTGAAGGCCCAGAGCCTGCTCGAGGTCGCACAGCGCTACGCCGACTTCCCCATCGTGCTCGAGACCTACCGCGAGTGCCTCAAGGACGTGCTCGACGTGCCCGGGCTGCAGCAGCTGCTGCACGGCCTGCACACCCGCGAGATCGCGCTCGTCGAGGTCGAGACGCAGACCGCCTCGCCGTTTGCCTCCTCGCTGCTGTTCGACTACGTCGCCACCTACATGTACGAGGGCGACACCCCCAACGCCGAGCGCCGCGCCGCCGCGCTGTCGCTCGACCGCGACCTGCTGCGCGAGCTGCTCGGCCAGGAGGAGCTGCGCGAGCTGATCGACGCCAGCGCGCTCGCGCGCGTCGAAGACGACCTGCAGCACCGCTCCGAGATCACGCGCGCCACCGGCCGCGACGGGCTGCACGACGTGCTGCGGCGCGTCGGCGATCTGGGCGCCGCGGAGGTCGCCGAGCGCGTGTTCGAGGGCGTCGATGCCGACGGCCTGCTCGCCCAGCTCGAGCGCGAACGGCGCGCGGTGCGGCTGCGCGTGGGGGGCGAGGAGCGCTGGATCGCCGCCGACGAGGCCGGGCTGTATCGCGACGCGCTCGGCGCAGTCGCGCCCGGCGGGCTGCCCGACGCGTTCCTCGCCGACGTGCCCGATGCGCTGCGCGAGTTCGTCGCGCGCTACGCGCGCACGCACGGTCCGTTCACCACCGACGAGCTCGTCGCGCGCTATGCGCGGGCGCGCGGGTCAGGAAGCACGCAGGTGTCGGGAACTTTCACTCACGACGAGCTTTATGTGCGCCATTGTATTGACATAAGCGCGGTGCTGCCGGAGCTCGAGCGCGCCGGCGATCTCGTGCGAGGCGAGCTGAGGCCGGGCGGCACCGAGCGCGAGTGGTGCGACGTCGAGGTGCTGCGGCGCCTGCGGCGCGCGTCGCTGGCCGCTCTGCGCAAGGAGATCGAGCCCGCCGACCAGCGCCGCCTCGCCGCCTTCCTGCCCTCCTGGCAGGGCGTCGATCGCCACTCGGCTGCCGGTGCCGGCATCGACCGCCTGCGCGAAGTGCTCGTGCCGCTGCAGGGGCTCGCGCTGCCCGTCGAGATCTGGGAGCGCGACGTGCTGCCGCGGCGCACCGGCGCCTATTCGCAGTCCTGGATGGACAGTCTCTGCGCGAGCGGCGAGCTCGTGTGGGTCGGCGCCGGCGCGCTCGGACGCTCAGGGCGCGTCGCGCTGTACTTCCGCGAGGACGCGCCCGCCATCGGACCGCCCGCCGCCGGGGGCTCCGCACGCTCCGGCCAACAGCCGCCCAGCGGCCCCGAGCACGAGCTCCTGCGCGCGCGCCTCGCCGCCGGCCCGTCCTTCTTCACCGACCTGCTCGCCGAGCTCGACGCCCCCGCCGAGGCGCTGCGCGAGGCGCTGTGGGACCTCGTGTGGGCCGGCGAGGTCACCAACGACGCCTGGGCGCCGCTGCGCGCTCCACGCCTGGCTCTCGCCCGCGGCGTCGAGCGCTCCGCCGGCCGCCAGCCGACGGTCGGTCGCTCGCGCTTCAGCGGCCGGCGGCGCAGCGGCGCGCAGTCGCAGGTCCAGGGCCGCTGGTCGCTCACCGAGCGTGTCTTCAGCGGCGGGCCCGAGGGACCGTCGGGCGCAGTCGAGCGACGCCGCACGCTCGCCGAGCTGCTGCTCGAGCGCTACGGCATCGTCACCCGCGAGCAGGTGCTCGCAGAGGGCGTCAAGGGCGGCTTTGCGATGCTCTACGACACCTTCGCCAACCTCGAGACGCTCGGCGTCTGCCGGCGCGGCTACTTCATCGAGGGCATGGGCGGTGCCCAGTTCGCGCTGCCCGGCGCCGTCGAGCGGCTGCGAGCCTCGCCCGCGCTTGCACTCGCGGGCGCCACTGGGAGCGGGGGCGCGGATGCCGGGAGCGCCCGCCCGCGCACGCTCGTGATCGCCGCCGCCGACCCGGCCCAGCCCTATGGCGCCGCGTTGGCGTGGCCCAAGCGTGAGGGAATCGAGCCGAGGGCAGCGCGCCCCGCGCGTCCCGCGCGCGTGGCCGGCGCCCACGTGGTGCTCGTGGACGACGAGCCCATGCTGTACGTCGAGCGCGGCGGGCGCAGCCTGCTCACGCTCGACGACGCCAGTGGCGGACGCGAGGCCGACCCGCTGCGCGACGCGCTCGTCGCGCTCGCGGACGCCGTCCGCGCCGGGCGCCTCGGCAAGCTTGCGCTCGAGCGCATCGACGGCGAGCCCGCGATCGCATCGAGCCTTGCCGGCGTGCTCGTGGAGCTGGGATTCCATCCCGGTCCGCGGCGTCTCACGCTCACGGCCTGAGCCGCTATCCGACTCGTACCGGCTCCTCGATGGCCGCTCACGGCCGGAGAGGCTCGCGCACGGTCGGAGACACTCGCCCACTTCCGCGTTCAAATGTGCAGAATTACCAGCGTGCGCCTGTCTTTGACCGCTGGTCCGAATCGCTTTGTCTGTCGGACGGTTGCACCTATGGGAGACACGGGTGGAATCGCTTCAAAAGTCTTGTTATTAAAAGTCGAGGGAACTTGCACAAGGAGGGCGTTTTGGTCTACTTTGTAGAACGGTGGGGATGAGTCGAACCGGGAGCCAAGCCGCACCCCTGTACCGCAGGCTGCCCCACGGGCCGAGCGGTATGGAGCGCGACGAGGTCGCCCGCAACCAGCGGACGCGCCTCTACGGCGGGATGATCGAGGCGGTCTCCCAGCGCGGCTATCAGCGCACAACCGTGGCGCACGTGATCGGCCTGGCGGGCGTCTCGCGCAGGGCCTTCTACGAACTGTTCTCGAACAAGGAGCAGTGCTTCCTGGCCACCTACGACATCGTCGTCGCTCGCGCCCGCAAGATCGCGCTCGACGCCTGGAGCCAGGAGCGCGGCTGGGCCAACCGCCTGCACGCGGCCTGCAAGGCGCTGCTCGACGACATCGCCGAGTCCCCCAAGGGACCGCGGCTCGTGCTCGTGGACGCGCTCGGGGTCGGGCCGCCGGCGCGGGAGCGCATGCAGCTGGCGAACCTCACGTTCGAGCGGCTCGTCGGCAGCGCCTTCCAGATGGCGCCCGACGGCGTCGGCTTCCCGCGGCTGACCGCCCGCGGGATCGTCGGCGGCGTCCGCCACGCGGTGTTCACGCGCATGCTCGAGCACCGCGAGCACGAGCTGTACGGGCTGACCGACGAAGTGCTCGACTGGATCGAGTCCTACCGCATCCCCGCCGCCGCGCGCCTCGGCGTGCCTGCGGTGAGCGCTCAAGGGCACCAGCCGCCCACGCCCGCCGCCTTCCTCGCACGCGACGACAAGCGTGCGCGGGTGCTCGGCTCGGTCGTACACCTGACGCTCGACGAGGGCTACTCGCACCTGACCGATCCGCAGATCGCGCAGTTCGCGGGCGTCTCCACCGAGGCCTTCCACAAGCAGTTCGCCAGCAAGGAGGACTGCTTCCTCGCCGTGCTCGACGAATTCGTCCGCGAAGCGCTCGACTCGGTCGCCGGCAGCTTCGACGACGTCGTCTCGTGGCCCGAAGGCGTCTACCGGGCGATGGCCGAGTTCGTCGAGTACCTCGTCGGCCACGAGGCGCTGCTGCGGATCGCGTTCATCGACCTGTTCGAGGTCGGGCCCGGCGTCGTCGGGCGCATGACCCGCTCGGTCGAGGGCTTCACCAAGTTCCTCACCGAACACGGCCCGGAGCCTCGCCGCGGGCCCAATGTGGCGCTCGAAGCGGTCACCGGCGCGCTGTGGGCGATCATCTCCGGCTATGTGGCCGGCGGTCGCCTGTCGCGGCTGCCGTGCCTGGTCGATCACCTCACGTTCACCGTGCTCGCGCCCTACGTCGGCCCGAAGGCCGCCGTCGAATCGATCCACGCCGCGCGCAGACCGCTCCGCTCCGTCTGAGGCGACTCTGCGATCGTGGGCGGCGATGATCGAGTCATCGCCCAAGCGCCCCCGCCGCGTCGGTCACAAGGGCGCCGCGCACATCGAGCCGGGCAACACGCTCGCGAGCTTCGACGCCGCGCTGCGCCACGACGTCGACATGATCGAGCTGGACGTGCTCAGCGAGCACGCCGACGGCGGCGGCCGCCTGCTAGTGGCGCATGACTACGAGGACGCCCGCGCTCGTATGCCGATCACCTTCGAGCAGGCGCTCGAGCACCTCGCATCTCCGCGCTTCGCCGGTCTCGAGCTCGATGTCGACGTCAAGCTCCCCGGCTACGAGCTGCGCGTGCTGGACGCCCTGCGCGAGCACGGGCTCGTGGAGCGCACGCTCGTCAGCGGCATGTTCCCCTCCGCGCTCGCGCGCATCCGCGCCGCCGAGCCCGCGCTGCGCCTGGGCTGGTCGGTGCCGCGCGTGCGCCGCGACTACACCACCGACATGCTCACCGCCATCCCCGCGCTGGCGATGCTCACCGGCTACCGCGCCACGCTTCCGCGCCGCGCCCGCGCTGCCCTCAGCGAGGGCCGCTTCGACGCGATCATGGCCCACTGGCGCGTGGTCACCCGCGCGCTCGTGCGCGCCGTCGCCGAAGGCGGCGGCGAGCTGTACGTGTGGACCGTCGACGACGCGCGCATGATCGAGCGGCTGAGCGCGATGGGCGTCGACGGCATCATCACCAACGACCCGCGGCTGTTCGAGCCTGCTTGACGCGATCGACTCGACTTGACGGTGGTCGGACCGCCTCGATGCGGAAGATTGGTTCGACCAGCGTCTCGGGCGCTCTAAAGGCATAGTCTCTCGCGGTGCCCAAGTCAGTTGCCGATCTGCTCGCCGAGCGCGAGGGGACCCGCTTGGACTTCAAGCGCGACCTCTCGAGCATGAACGGCGTACTGGAGACCGCCTGCTCCTTCCTGAACACAGCCGGCGGCACAATCGTCGTGGGAGTCGAGGATGACACCAAAGCCGTTCTCGGCCTGCCCGACGTGGAGAAGGCCGAGGAGAAGCTCGCCAACGTCGTCAACGGTGCGATCGAGCCACAGCCAACTCTCCAAGTCGAGATCGTCACTCACGAGCGCAAGGACCTACTCCTGCTGCGGGTCTCATACGCGATCGGACCGTTCTTCATCAGACGCAAGGGCAAGGAGAAGGGCACGTTCATCAGAGTGGGCAGCAGCTCGATGCCAGCAAGCCCCGAGAAGATCGCCGAGCTCGAAAGGGCACGTCAGAGCGCTGCCTGGGACCAAGAGCCGGCGCCGGGGCTGACCCGAGATGCACTGGACGAGGAGGCGATCAGACGCTGGACAGATTCGATCGGCGAGCACTGGACCGAGGCGAAGCTGCGCGGCCTGGGCGTTCTGACGGAATATGGCGGCAAGCTCGTACCGAGCCGCGCCGGGATCATCCTGTTCGGCAGAGAGCGCGAGATTCACTTCCCCGACGCTCAGATCCGATGCGCTCGCTTTCGTGGCACCAACAAGAGTCATCCGATCGGCAAGGCGGCCGACGATGACGGGACTGTGCTCGGTGGGATCGAGGCGGCGTGCGCATTTATCGAACGCAATACCGATCAGATCCCGATCATCACGGGTCACACTCAGCGCAAAGATGTCGATCCATATCCCTTGATCGCGGTCCGCGAGGTTCTCAATAACGCGGTAGCGCACACCGATTACGCCGTGGAGGGAGCGTCTATCTTCGTCGCCGTCTTCTCCGATCGTCTTGAGATCTCAAGCCCTGGCACATGGCCGCCGGGCTTCTCACGGGAAGACTTCGAATCAGGCGTGAGCCTGCGCCGCAACCGCGCTATCTCGCGAATCCTGATGCGCCTGAGGGTCATCGAGGGCTATGGAAGCGGCTACGAACGCATAACGGCCGCCTGCCAAGAAGGCGGCTATCCACCACCCGAGTGGATCGAGAACGGTCCGCAAATCAAGGTCGTCCTCCGCCCACACCCTGGCGGCGGTTCAATCACACGCCGCGCTGCTGACACACCCGCTAAACAGGCTCACGGCCGGCTCACGCCCCAAGAACGGCGGGACCTGATCCTCGCAGCGATAGATGAGCTCGATCGCCCAAACGCGGGCGACATCAAAGAGCGCACGGGCATCCCCCCGAGAACCCTCGCTCGCGATCTCGATGCGCTGCGCGTCGCAGGACTGGTCGAGTTCGTGGGCCCGCGACGGAGCGGCTTCTACCAGCGCAAGAAGTAACCGTGCATGTCTGCGGTGGAGGTCCGCACCGCCAACCCCTCCGAGTCATAGCGGCGCCTATCTATGCCTATCGATGCCAACCAGCGCCATGCAAAATGCCATATCTTTCAATGCCAGTCAACGCCAACCACTGCCAATCGGGCGTCCGAGCCCCATTCGGACCACACATGCGTGGCATAATCCTGGCATGAGCAGGATGAGGGTGAGCACCACCGTGGAACAGGAACTCCTGACGAGCGCCCGGCGGCTGCGCTCGACCTCGACGGACGCCGCGCTCCTCGATGAGACTCTCGCAGCGCTCGTCGTCCGGCATCGTGCCGCCGATATCGACGCCGCCTATGCCGCCTACGAAGAGCACCCGCTGCAGGAGCCCGACGCGTGGGGCGATCTCGCGTCGTTCCGGGAGGCGGCCGCGGCATCGTGAGCCCCCTGCCCGCCCGAGTGGTCCTTGTGGAGCGTCTTGGACGGCTCAGCGACGACCGCATGCGCGAGGTCTGCGCAGCGCTCGACGTCGCCGTCGACTGCTCTGGTTGAAAATCGGTTGGCTCCAGCGCATCAGCCGATGATGCACGTGGCCGCGCTGTAGTTCGCGGGGTCCGCGCCGGCGAGGCTCTTGTGGCCGGCGGCCGTCGGCTCAACCGCCGACACCGTCACGGTCCTGCCGCGGCGCCACTCGAAGTCCACCACTCCGCGCAGCGTCACCGCGGCCTTCCCCGCCGCGGGCTTCATCAGTTCGAAGCTCGTGCCGCCCTGGCGCGCGGAGGCGCCGCTGCCGACCGCCACGAAGCCCGAGCTCGCGCCGCTTGCGAGGTTGACCCACTGCTTGGCCGCGCTCAGGTACTGCAGGCGGAAGCTCATGTACATCTTGTCGTGCGCCTTGCCATCGCCGGGCATCGAGCCGCGGATGCCGACCGTGTTCGGCTGGTCGGCGGGACCGCACACGTCGATCGTCGCCCACAGTTCGTGCGAGTGCAGCAGCGCGCGTTCGCTCGCGCTCGGCGTACCCGCCTTCGCGGGGGCGGTCGCGGCGAGCGCCGATGATGCGGCGAGCGCCGATGGCGTGGCGAGCGCGGGTGCCGGCGCCAACGCCGCCGCGGCAGCCAGGCCGGCGAACAGTGGCTTGCACGGGACCATTCAACGGACGATAGCGCCGGTCGCGCACCCCGGGAGCCGGCAGCGTTTCGCCGAGGCCGTTGTGGTATTCCCTGCATGAATGGGGGCGACGCGCTCAGCGGACGTGGTCGAGTTGCTCGGGCGGGTGCCTGTGTTCTCGACGCTCGAGCCCGGCGACCTCGAGCGGATCGCGCAGATGGCCGTGCCCAGGAGCTTCGAGCCCGGGCAGGCGGTCTTTCGCGAGGGCGATCAGAGCGACACCTGCTACGTCGTGCGCGAGGGGCACGCGCGGGCGGTGCGCAGCCACGGCGACGGGCGCACGATCACGCTCGCCACGTTCGGGCCCGGAGACATCTTCGGCGAGCTGGCGATGTTCGAGGACGAGCGCCGCTCTGCCACCGTCGAGGCGATCGAGCCGACGAGCGTCGTGGGCGTGCTCGGCCCGGACATGCGCAGGCTGCTGAACGAGCACCCGCAGATCGCCGCGCGCATGGTGATCGCCCTCGGCAGGCGCCTGCGCGAGACCAACGAGCGCCTCTCGCGTCAGTCCTTCCAGACCGTGCAGAGTCGCGTCGCCGTGATCCTCTCCGAGCTAGTCGCGCAGGAGATCGCCGCCGGCAGGGGTCCCGCGGACGTGCTCGTGACCGCCACGCAGGCCGACCTCGCGCAGCTCGCCGGCTCCTCGCGCGAGTCCGCCAGCCGCTTTCTCGCCGTGCTCGAGCGGGCGCTCGAGCAATATGTCTTCTGAGCCCTCCAGGCGTGAGCCCTCCAAGCGCTCCAAGTCCTCGCGGGCCTCGCGGTCGTCCAAGCGCACACCCAGACGCGCGAGCAAAGCCCGCAAGGAGCAGGCGCGCGAGTTCTCCGCCGGCGGGGTCGTCGTGCGCGACGGGCAGGTGGTCGTGATCGTGCCCACCCGTCGCGCCGCCGACGGCTCGCGCGTGCTGGCGCTGCCCAAGGGCCACGTCGACCCCGGGGAGACCCCGATCGAGGCGGCCACGCGCGAGGTGCGCGAGGAGACCGGGATCGTGGCCGAGCCCGTGCGCGAGCTGGGCGAGTCGCGCTACTGGTACCGGCGCGACGGGCGCACGATCTCAAAGGCGGTCGCGTTCTTCCTGTTCGACTACGTCGAAGGCGACACCGCCGACCACGACGACGAGGTCGAGGAGGTGCGCTGGATCGGCCTGCAGGAGGCCCTGACGGCGCTCAGCCACACGGCCGAGCGCGAGATGGTCGAGCTCGCGCTGGCCCATCTGGGCAAAGACCGATAGCCTGCCGGGCGCGATGCAGGTCCTCAACTTCTACTCCACGATCTTCGCCGACGAGCTCAAGCGGGGGCGCAAGACCGCCACGATCCGCCTTGGAGACAAGTCGGGCAAGTACCGCAAGAACCAGGCGGTGCTGGTCACGATCGGCTACCAGTACTCGCCGCGCGAACGCATCTTCGAAGCGGTCATCGACCAGGTCGAGGTGATGAAGCTCGCCGACCTGTCCCCGCGCGACATCAAGCACGACAACCCCGAGTTCCGCCGCCACGAGGAGCTGATCAAGTTCCTCGAGCAGATCTACGGCCGCGCCGTGTCGATGGACGACACCGTGACGGTCGTGCGCTTCTCGCAGATCCTCGAGAACCCCACCGGGATGACCGAGGCGATCAAGGGCTTCGGCGGCGCGCAGAATTGACGTACGTGCTGGGCGGGCACGTTTGTACTCGCTCAGCGCGTACATTTGGGTTGGCGCCGACCGAGAGCGGAACGGTGTGGGCTGCTATGGCGGGTGGCGCTGTGCTCAGCCGCTCGGAGACACGACTATGAGATTTAGTGGCTCGCTGTAGTCGATCTCGAGGCCGCTCATATTCGCGAGCGCGGCGCGCACCTGCTTGGTCGCCTTCGCGCCCGACACGCCTGGCAGCGACACCTGGCAGCGGACGGTGAACCCGGTCGGCGGTCGGCCATCTCGCGGGCTCTCGCCTGGCCCGCCGAGATCGATCTGAACCCCGGAAGGAAGTGCGTTGCGTAGCCGCGTCGCGACGTGCTCTGCCCACTCCCTTTCAGGTGCAGCGAGCACAACGTCGGCGTATTTGTGGCGCGGCGGAGGGTCGGTCGGCCACGTCTCAGCGAGCCTATCAAGCACCGCGCCGATGGCGGCCGTCTTCGCTCGCAGCATCGGCAGCTTCTCACGCCATTCAGCTGTTTCTCGCCCGTACTCATCGAGCAGTGCGGTCAACTGCTCGAGCGGGGACGGTTGCGCCTGTGTGGTCATTGATCCAAGTGTAGTCATCGGTCCTGCCTGGTCTCGAGAGCGGTGAGGCGACGATCGAGCTCCGCGAGGTCGCTGCGGATCAGTGTGAGCCCTTGGTAGCTCGCGTCCCTGCCTTGCTCCAGCGGTCCGAGGCGGCCTTCGATCGTCTGCCGAAGCTCAGCGACATGTCCGTCGAGCTCATGCTGCCGGCCGACTGCCGAGTACCCGATGTTGCCAAGCTGGCTGGGCAGGTGACCGAGCGAGGTCATGTACGCAAAGATCGATACGACGGCTATCACGGCAAGCACGGCGGCTGCCCGCTCGAAATGAAGAAGCACCGGGAAGCCGAGTGCCACCCCTGGCAGCTTGGCTGGTGTGCCGTAGAGCAGGCTGGCTACAAAGCTGGCAATGCAGATGCCCGGGATCAAGAAGAGCCAGCCGCGCCATCGCCTGAGCTGCGGACCGCTTGGTAGTACAGGGTCTTTGGAGGCCATAGAACATACGTTCGCATCTGTAGGGGATGGAACCCGAGCGTCGGGCCTTCTCGGCAGTCTGGACGCCCGACTGCCAAATCCCCCTTGATCTCGGCTGGATCTTCTATATATTGAGGGAGTCGTTGGCACTCTCCCCATGAGAGTGCCAAAAAGAGGCGGTTCGCCCAGTAGATAGAGGGTCGCGGGCCGCCGGTCGCATTCTCAAGACGGAGGTTTTTCAACATGAAGCTCAAGCCCCTGGGCGATCGTCTGATCGTGCGGGCGATCGAGGAGGAGCTGACCACTGCAAGTGGCCTCGTCCTTCCCGATACCGCCAAGGAGAAGCCGCAGAAGGGCGAGGTCCTCGCTGTCGGCGACGGCAAGCTGGACGAGGACGGCAAGCGCATCCCGCTGGACGTGAAGAAGGGCGACGAGGTCCTCTACAGCAAGTACGGCGGGACCGAGATCAAGGTCGACGGGGAGGATCTGCTCGTGCTGCGCGAGTCTGATGTCCTCGCCCGCGTCGAGTCCTAAGGAGATCTGAGGAAACATGGCTCACAAGGAACTGAAGTACGGCTCAGAGGCACGCAAATCGCTTGAGGCGGGTGTCGACGCGGTCGCCAACGCCGTCAAGGTCACGCTCGGCCCCAAGGGCCGCTATGTGGTGCTCGACAAGAAGTTCGGCGCGCCGACGATCACCAACGACGGCGTCACCATCGCCAGGGAGATCGAGGTCGAGGACGTCTTCGAGAACCAGGGCGCGCAGCTGGTGCGCGAGGTGGCTACCGCCACCAACGACGTCGCCGGCGACGGCACCACCACGGCGACCGTGCTGGCTCAGGCGATCGTTCGCCAGGGTCTGAAGAACGTGGCGGCGGGCGCGAACCCGCTGGCGCTGAAGCGCGGCATCGAGAAGGCTGTGGACGAGGTCGTCAAGAACATCGCCTCGCAGTCCAAGGAGGTCTCCGGCAAGGACCAGATCGCTCGCGTGGCGACGATCTCGGCCGGCGATGAGGAGATCGGCGACGTGATCGCGGACGCGATCGAGAAGGTCGGCAAGGACGGCGTGGTCAACGTCGAGGAGGGCCAGACGTTCGGCATGGACCTCGAGTTCACCGAGGGCATGCAGTTCGACAAGGGCTACATCTCGCCCTACATGGTCACCGACCAGG
>JBEKGK010000110.1:0-13246 GCA_050012835.1 Solirubrobacteraceae bacterium
GACGGTGCCCGTGACGCCGGGCATCTTCGCCGGCGGCTACGTCCAGATCGAAGGCGCGGGCGTGCGCGAAGGCCTGACCGTGATCGAGTCGCAGTGAGCGCCGTCCTGGAGCTGTCGGACGTCGTCAAGCGCTACGACGGCGGCGTGCAGGCGCTGCGCGGCATCGACCTGAGCGTGCAGGACGGGGAGCTGTGCGCGATCGTCGGACCCTCCGGCTCGGGGAAGTCGACCCTGCTGCACATCATGGGAACCCTGGAAAGGGCCACCAGCGGGCTCGTGCGGATCGCCGGGGCCGACGTCGCCCGCGCCTCCGACCGTGACCTCGCGGCCCTCAGGGCGCGTCGCATCGGCTTCGTCTTCCAGCAGTTCCACCTGCTGGAGGCCGACAGCGCGCTCGAGAACGTCGCCAACGGCCTGCTGTACACCGGCACCCCCGCCCGCGAGCGCCGGCGGGCGGCAGCTGCGGCGCTCGCCCGCGTCGGGCTCGGCCACCGGATGCGGCAGACCACGGCGCTGCTGTCCGGGGGCGAGCGCCAGCGCGTAGCGATCGCCCGAGCGCTCGTCAGCTCGCCGGCGATCGTGCTTGCCGACGAGCCCACCGGCAACCTCGATACCCGCAACGGCCGCGAGATCCTCGAGCTGCTGCGGACGCTCAACGGCCAGGGCACGACCGTGCTCGTGATCACCCACGACCGCGAGATCGCCGCCACGCTGCCCAGGCGCGTCGAGCTGCGCGACGGCCGCCTGATCCACGACGAGTCGGTCGCGCAGTGAGGGCCGCCAGCCTGATCCGCGCGCGCCGGTCGGGCCTGCCGGGCCTGCCGCTCGCGCCGCACCTGCGGCCGCGGCGCGGGCGCGATGGCGGGCTTGACATCGCGCCCAGCCGCCTGCTGGCCGCTGACGTGCTGCGGGTCGCCAGCGTCGGTCTGCGCACGCGCCGCCTGCGCGCCGCGCTGTCCGCGCTCGGAGTGGCGATCGGCATCGCCGCGATGGTCGCCGTGCTCGGCATCTCCGACTCGAGCAAGGCCGGCCTGGTGGCCGAGCTGAACGAACTCGGACCAACCTGCTGACCGTCACCCCCGGGGAAACGTTCTCAGGCGTTGCGGCCAAGCTGCCCGAAGCCGCCGTCAGGGACGTGCGCAACCTGCGCAGCGTGCGCTCCGCCGCCGCCGTGACGAGCGTGTCCGGGGCGACCGCACGGCGCAGTCCTTTCATCGAAGCCGCCGAAACCAACGGCATCAGCGTGCAGGCCGCCGATCCGCAACTGCTCACCACTCTCGGTGGGAAGATGGTCCTCGGGCGCTTCCTGAACGGCGGCGACGAACGCTCCCCCCTGGTCGTGCTCGGGCTCGTCGCCGCCGAGCGGCTGGGCGTGGAGCGTCTGTCCGCCGACGGACGGCCGCTGCAGGTGCTGATCGACAGCACCTGGTTCACCGTAGCCGGCGTGATCGGGTCGCTGCCGCTGGCACCGGAAATCGAACGCGCCGCGCTGATCGGCTACCCGGTCGCAAAACGCCTTTTCGACACGACCCAGCACGCCAGCATGCTGTACGTGCGCGCCGACCCCGAACGTGTGACCGAAGCCGACTCGCTGCTCGGCGCAGCCGCCAACCCCCAGAACCCCGAACAGACCAAGGTCAGCAGGCCCTCGAACGCGTTGCAGGCCCGCGCCGACGCCCAGAGCACCCTGACCGCCGTGTTCCTCGGGCTCGGCGCCGTCGCGCTGCTCGTGGGCGGCGTGGGGATCGCGAACGTGATGGTGATCTCGGTGCTCGAGCGCCGCCCCGAGATCGGACTGCGGCGCTCACTCGGCGCGCGCGCGGTGCACATCGGCGTGCAGTTCCTCGGCGAGTCGGTGCTGCTGTCGCTGCTCGGCGGCTGCGCGGGAGTCGCGCTTGGCGCCGCCGCGACCGCTGGCTACGCCTCGGCCGAGGGCTGGATCGTGGTCGTGCCCGTCCTGTCGGTGCTCGGTGCGATCGCGATCGCGCTCGTGCTCGGCGCGCTCGCCGGTCTATATCCGGCGGTGCGCGCCGCCCGGCTCGCTCCCGCGGCGGCTCTGCGCAGCGTGTGACACGGACGCCGCCCGACGTGTGACACGGCCGCAGCTGGGGTCTCACAACCGTGGCCGCGACGTACGATCACGACTGTGGACAGTGGGCGACGCGATCCGAACCACATGTCGAGTGCCCCCTCGGCGCTAAGCGACATAACCGACTTCCTGCGCGCGCACCCGCCGTTCGACGCGCTCGAGCCGGCCGACGTCGAACGTGCCGCGGCCTCCGCCGAGGTCGAGTTCTTCCTGGCTGGCGCGACGATCTTCGCGCAGGGCACGCAACCGATCGAGCACCTGCGCGTCGTGCGCACCGGCGCGGTCGAAATCGTGCTCGAGGACCGCCTGCTCGACCTGCTCGCTCCCGGAGAGCTGTTCGGGCAGGCGTCGATGCTGTCCGGGCTCCCGCCCGGGTTCGCGGCGCGCGCGCAGGAGGACACGCTCTGCTATCGCATCCCCGCCGAGGTCGCGCGCGCGATGCTCGCGCGACCGGAGAGCGTCGGCTTCGTAGCGCGCTCGCTCCTGGAGACGCACGCGCGTACCGCCGCGGTGCTCGCTCCGCGAAAGCCCGCGCCCGATCCCGCCAACCAGCCGGTGGCGGCGCTGATCCGCGATCCGCCGCTGCTGTGCTCGCCAGCGACGAGCATCCGTGACGCGGCCGCGAAGATGGCGGCCGCGCCGGCGACGTCGATCGTCGTCGAGCTCGGCGACTCGCTCGGCATCCTCACCGACCGCGACCTGCGCTCGCGCGTGGTCGCGGCCGGCGTCTCCTATGAGGACCCGGTGTCCTCGGTTATGAGCGCGCCCGCCTACACCGTCGGGCCGGACAGGCTCGGCGGGGAGGTGCTGTTGGAGATGCTCGACCGCGGGGTTCGTCACTTCCCGGTCATCACCGCCAGCCGCGAGGTGATCGGCGTCGTCGAAGCGGTCGACCTGCTGGCGGTGGAGACGCTGTCCTCGTTCTACCTGCGCCGAGCGATCGCGCGCGCCGAGAGCGTCGCCGACCTCGTGCGCGCGGCGCACGGCCTGCGACCGGAGGTGGTGGCGCTGCACGAGGCGCGCGTGGCCGCCGCAAGCGTCGCCGCGATCTACTCGGTGGTGCTCGACGCGCTCACGCGCCGGCTGATCGAGCTGGCGCTGCGCTCCGCCGGCGAGCCGCCTGCGCAGTTCTCGTGGCTCGCGCTCGGCAGTCAATCGCGACGCGAGGCCACGCCCGGCTCCGACGCCGACAGCGCGATCGTCTGGTACGGCGATGTTGCCGAGGAGACGGTTCGTCCCTACCTGCACACGCTCGCCCGCGAGGTTGCCGCGGGACTCACCGCGTGCGGGATCCGCGTCGATGAGCACGGCGCCACCGCCTCGGACGTGCTGTTCGTACGCTCGCTCGAGTCGTGGCAGAAAGTCGCGCGCAGCTGGATCGAGCATCCCACTCGCGAGCAGGCGCTGATCCTCGTCTCGGTGCTGGTGGACAGCCGGCCGGTGTGGGGCATCCACAGCGGCGCCCCGGTGTCGGACACGTTTCGTGCGGCCTCCTCGCGGCCGGAGCTGCTGCACCTGCTGGCGCGCTTCGCGCTCTCGCACAGGCCGCCGACGGGCTTCCTGCGCGGGCTCGTGGTCGAGCACGACGGCGAGCACCGCGGACGGCTCGATCTCAAGAGCGGCGGCCTGTTGCCCGTCGTCGATCTTGCCCGCTGGGCGGGGATGGCGGCTGGCGTCACGAGCGCGTCGACGCTCGAGCGTCTGCGCGCGGCCGGCGACGCGGGCACGCTGCCCGCGGCCGATGTGCACACGCTCGAGGACGCGTTCGAGCTGTTCACCGAGCTGCGCATGGAGCACCAGGTCGGCCAGCTCCACGCTGGGCTCGAGCCCGACGACCATCTGAACCCGGACGATCTCAGCGCGCTGACGCGCAGCTACCTCAAGGAGGCGTTTCGGGCGGTGGCGTCGGTGCAGAAGCGCATCGCCTCCGAGCTGAGCCTCGGAGTGCGATGAGGCTGCGGCGCGTGCCTCGCGGCGCGGGCGCCGCCGCGTACAAGCGCGCGCGGCTGCCCGCCGGCCGTACGCCGTGGCGCGACGCGAGCTATTGCGCGGTCGACCTCGAGCTCACAGGCCTCGATCCCCGCGAGCACGAGATCGTCTCGTTCGGCGCCGTGCCGATCGAGGACGGGCGTGTGCAGCTGGGCTCCGCCGTGCACGGGCGCGCGCGCCCGCTGCGCTCGATCAGCGAATCCTCGGTCCTCGTGCACGGGCTGCGCGCCGCCGACCTCGCCGACGCGCCGCCGCTGGACGTCGCGATCGACCCGCTGCTCGCCGCGATGGCCGGCAGGATCCCCGTCGTGCACGTGGCCGCGATCGAGCGCGGCTTCCTGCGGCCGGCGCTGCGCCGCCAGGGCGTGCGCCTGCGCGGGCCGATGGTCGACACGAGCGTGCTCGGGCTGGTGTGGCTGCACGAGCGCGACGGCAATGGTCCGCGGCGAGTGTCGCTCGCCGAGCTCACAGCGGCGCTCGGGCTGCCCTCGCATCACCCGCACGACGCGGTCGGCGACGCGCTGACGACGGCCCAGGTGTTCGTGGCGCTGGCCACGCACCTCGATGCGCTCCACCCGGAGACCGTGAGGCGCCTCACCACCGCCGGCAGGCGGCTGGAGTCGCTGCTCGCCTACCCCTCGCGCTAGCGCCAGGGGAGTCCGGCGCGCCGGTGCGCCGGACTGCTCAGCGGGCCCTGGGCGCAGCGGCCGAGCTCAGAACAGCTGCAGGTAGCGCTCGAGCTCCCACGGCGTGATCTGCTCGTGGGCTGCCTGGACTTCGCGGCGCTTGACCTGCACGTAGTAGTCGATGTAGTCCTCATGCGGTCCCGTCTTGCCGAGCGCGGCACGCAACACGTCGCAGCGCTCGAGCTCGCGCGTGGCGTCGAGCAGGTTGGCGGGCAGCAGCTCGACTCCCGCAGCCGCCAGCTCGTCGTCGCTCAGCTTGTACAGGTTGGCTGCGTTCGGCTCGCCCGGGTCCAGGCTGCGCTCGATCCCGTCCAGGCCCGCCGCGATCATCGCCGTGGCGGCGAGGTAAGGGTTGCAGGCGCCGTCGACGGTTCGATCCTCGATCCGTCCCGGCGCCGGGATGCGCAGCATCTGCGTACGGTTGTTGTAGCCGTAGCTCACGTACGCCGGCGCCCACGTCGCGCCGCTCGTCGGCGCCCCGACGGACAGCCGCTTGTATGAGTTGACGGTGGGGGCGGTGAGCGCGATGTACGCCTTGGCGTGCGCCTTCAGGCCGCCGAGGAAGCTGTAGGCGAGCTCGGAGAGCCCGAGACCGCGCGGGTCCTCTGCGGTGTCACGCTCGAACACGTTCTCGCCGTCCTGCCACAGGCTCACGTGGAAATGGCAGCCGTTGCCGGTCAGGTTCGCGAACGGCTTGGGCATGAACGTCGCGATCAGGCCGCGCTCCTGGGCGAGCGACTCGACCATGTAGCGGAAGAAAACAGCGCGGTCGCATGTCGTGAGCGCGTCGGCGAAGGCGAAGTTCTGCTCGAACTGCCCGTTGGCGTCCTCGTGGTCGGTGGCGTAGTTGTCCCAGCCGAGCCCCGTGACCGCTTTGGAGACCTCCGTCACGAAGTCGAGGTTGCGCGTCAGCGCGCGCATGTCGTAGCAGGGCTGTTCGAGCGTGTCGAGCGGGTCGGCGAGCTCGAGCTTTCCGTCGGCGCCACGGCGAAGCAGGAAGTACTCGAGCTCGGCGCCGACCTTGAGCTCGTAGCCGAGCGCCGCCGCGCGCTCGAGCGCCGACCGCAGAATCGTCCTCGGGCAGTACGGCCACGGCTTGCCCTCCACCGTCACGTCGCACGCGAAGCGCGCCACGTTCTTGCGCCAGGGCAGGATCGTGAAGCTGCGCGGGTCCGGCATCGCGATGATGTCGGGATCGTCCGGGCCCTGGCCGATGTCGCCCGCCGCAAAGCCCGCGAAGCCGGCGCCGTCGTCGAGCAGGTCGTCGAGATGATGCGCGGGCACGAGCTTTGCGCTGGGCTTGCCGTGCATGTCGACGAACTGCGCGAACAGGAACTCGATGCCAGCGTCCTTGACGATCCGCCGCACGTCCTCGGCGTTCTGTGGCGGCGCGGTCATCTGCTGAAGGTATATCTGGCGCAGCGGGGGTGCGGCAATGGCTGCCAGCTCCTGTAAGCGGCGGGTAGCATGTTCACTACGCACATATGTCCACTGTCACCGAGCAACACGGCCTGCGCGAGGAGAACCGCACCCTTTACGGCGTCATCAAGCTCGTGTCGTCGTCGGTCGAGCTCGGCCCGATGCTGCAGGGGATCGTCGACCTGGCGACCCAGGCGACCGATTGCCACGCCTGCTTCATCTATCTGCTCGAAGACGACCAGCTGACGATCCGCGCCGCCTCGCAGGTGTTCGCCGACGCGGTCGGGCGCGTGCAGCTCGCGATCGAGGAGGGCCTCACCGGATGGGTGGCCCGCAACCGCACGCCCGAGTTCATCCGCGAGCGCGCGATGAACGACCCGCGCATGAAGTACATCCCGCTGCTGCAGGAGGAGCGCTTCCAGTCGATGGTCGCCGTGCCGATCCTGTCGCGCTCGAGCGACACGCTCGGCGTGATCGTGCTGCACACCGAGGCGCCGCGCGAGTTCACCGAGGACACGCTGAAGCTGCTCGTGCACATCGCCTCGCTCGTCTCGGGCGCGATCGAGAACGCCCAGCTCTACCAGCGCGAGCGCCGGCGCGCCGACACGCTCACGCGCCTGGCGGGCATCGGCGGCGAAGTGGCGGCCGCGACCGACGCCGACGACCTCGGGCTGATCGTCGCCAGGGGCACGCGCCGCCTGCTCGAGGCCGAGCTCTGCCAGGTCTATCGCCTGAACCCCGACGACAGCGGGCTGGCGCTGCTCACCTCCGATCCGGCGAGCGCGTCCTCGCCGGCCGAGCTCTCGGCGGCGGGATTCCTGATCGACGCGCTCGACGGCCGTGGCTCGGGGTCGGTCGCTCGCGGCCTGTGGCCCGGGCTCGACATCGGCGACCTGCTGCTGACGCCGCTGACCGCCGGCGGCGAGCGGCTCGGGCTGCTGTGCGCGGGTTCGCCGCCGGGGCGCAAGTTCAGCGGTGAGGACGCCGAGCTCGCGCGCGCGATCGCGCACATCGCGGCGGTCGCGATCAAGCGCGCGGAGCTGATCGAGAGCCTGACGAACGCCAACATCGTCAAGGACCTGTTCGAGGCGCTCGCGGCCGGCGCGACGTCGTTCGCGGTCGCCAAGGCCGCCGAGGTTCGCTGCGACCTGACGAGCCCCTATCTGATGGTCTGCGCCGAGCCCGCCGGTGGCCTCGAGCCGGCATCGGTCGAGTGGCGCGAGGCTGCCGAGGTCCTCGGCCGCGGCCTTGCCGCGCTGCAGCCCCGCGCGGCGGTCGAGGCGGGTCCGGGTCCCGTGCGGGCGGCGCTGCCGCTCGGCGCCGGCAGACCCGAGCGCGTCGAGGAGCTGCTGCGCGCGTGCGAAGAGCTCGGCAGGCACACCAGGGCGGCGATCGGCGTCAGCCAGCTGCGCGGGTCCGGCGCAGAGGCCACACGCGCCTACCGCGAGGCGCTCGACGCAGCCACGATCGGCCGCGCGCTGCTGCACGACGGCGGCGCGATCGCCTACTCGCAGCTCGGCGCCTACCGCTATCTCGTTCACATCGCCGCCGACGCGGCTCCAAGGGACAGGATGCGCGAGGCCGTGGACGTGCTGATCGCCTACGACAACAGGCGGCGCTCGTCGCTGCTGGACACGCTCGAGCGCTACCTCGCGGAGCGCCGCAGCGTGATCGAGAGCGCGCGCGCCCTGTTCATCCACCCGAATACCCTGCGCCAGCGTCTGGCGCGGATCGAGGAGCTCACAGGCGTGGAGCTCGACCACGACGACCTGCTCTCGCTCGAGCTGGCGATCAAGCTCGCGCGGCTGCACGGGCGGCCGGGCGCGCCGCAGACCGCCGGGGCGCCAGGCGAGGGCGAGGACTGAAATCGGAGGCGGAGCGTGCGTTTCGCGTGCCTGGCAGCTTGCGCGACGTGATCTCACCGGAGAGCTGCGCAGTCGCGCGCGCTAGTCGACAATCGTGATGTCCGCCTGCTCGGCGAGCTCCATGCGAATGCGCTCGCCAAGCGTCAGGCAGCGACGCTCGGAGCGAGGACGTAGATGCGTGCCTTGTCCGGCCCGAGATCGAGCGCCGCGTAGATCACGTCTGGATCCAGGTCCACATCACCGGGCCAAACGATTGTGCCGGTCTGCTCATCGATCTTGACCCGCTCAAACAAAGCCGCGTCGCGCAGCGGCGAGAAGGCGGGGGTATCGAGCAGCGGCGTGATGTCCACGTCGCGGACCTCGCCGTCGGCGAACACGATGCGGACCGTATGCTCGGGCCGCGCGATCACCGCGACCATCTCGGGGGCAATAGAAGGCTCCATAGCTATTGATCGTAGCGCCCGGTTGGGTGGAGATTGAGCTAGGCACGCTGCCAGTCAGAGCGCAGCGCATCGCGGTGTCGCTCGCACCAGTTGCGAACGGTGGCGACCTTTGCTGGAGCGAGTTGGCCGTCGATAACGTCGCCTGTATCGATCGAGATGCGCGCCGCCTGGACGCCGGGATGGCCGACGCGTCCGGCGTACATATGGACATGTGGAGTGGAGAGGGCCGTACGTTGCGCAAACCCCGTAATGCTTGGCGCGCCAACATTGGATGCCTCGTAGCGCGGCAGCCCTTGACAACGTCGAGGGCAACACGCTCAGTCAGAGCGGCTTCTGCGCTGAAGAACCGTCCCGACGGCACGAGGCGTCCCATCTCGCCGCTACGGTGCCAGCGTGCCTGACACAGCCCAAGCGATCCTTACATTCCTCGCGGTCATCGTGCCAGGGTTCCTGGCTATGAGTGGCTACCGCGCTGGCCGAGCCGTGCCCGAGCACCCGGAGGGACTCGTCACGACTGCGCGTGTGATCACAGTCAGCGTGTTCATTGCCGTGATCGCATGGAGGTTCGGTGGCCGCGAGCTCTACGAGCACGCCCAGGCGGGAACAGCGCTGACGAGCCATGAGGCGAACACCTACCGGCTCATCCTCGGGCTCTTGCTGATCCCGCCGCTAGCTGCATTTCTGCTCGCCCAAATCGTCGATGGATCCGCCAGCCGCGTATGGAAGGCACGCGAGAAGCTCCCGGAGGCACCTGACGATCTCGACGCCAAGGAGGCGCCGCTGCAACGGCTAAAGCGGTGGTTGCTCATGTCGCTCTCCACGCGTCTGCTGCACGAGGGCCCGACGACATGGGACCGGACATGGAAACAGATCCGACGCACCCAGCCGTATGTCTTTACGCGGATTACTACCAAGGGCGGGCGAGAGATCATTGGGACCGTCGCCAACCGCTCACGAGTTGCCGCGTCTCCCCAGCCGCGCGACGTGTACCTCGAGCAGGTGTGGCGTGAAGGCGAGGACGGCAGGTACTACCCCACGGCCTACGGACTCGGCGCGTTCGTAGCCGGGAGCGAGATAGAGACGGTAGAATGGGTGTCCGAGCAAGGAGCCGTGCCAAGTGCCCAGTAACAGACAGATAAACGAACGTGAGCTGCGCGAGTCCGAGATCAAGATGACCGGGCAGCCTCCGGCTGCGACCGTGGCCTTTATCGGGTTCGTACCCGCGCCACCGCCGCCCACAACGCCAGTTCGCGGCAGTGGACCGGCGTCCTCCGGGGACCAGGCGCCGCCGTCGCCGTCACGCGGATAGCCCGGCTGGCCGGGGTGGGCGCGGGATGCGACTTCGCTGAACGCAGGCGGCCTGAGCCGCGTCGCGGTAGCTAGGTTGACGCAAGGAGTGCCGGGTCGCACTCGGGCACGAATCCCGGCCAGTTCTTCCTGACGATCGCTAGGGCCGCGTCCCATGCGGCTTGCCTGTTGCCGTCTACAGTCGGCTGCTGGCCGAGCGAGTTCTCGCGCAGGCAGAAATAGGTGTCCCGAAAGATGTTCTGAGGCAGCGACCCTTTGGGGATCAGATCAAGCTCAGCCATCGCCACGTCGAGAGGGATATTCATACTGCTCACCTACCGATCGGCGCGACCATGAAGCTCGCTGCGAGGGTCGAGACCGTCTCGGCCATGTCCTCCGGCAGAAAGTAGACCGTGCGCATCCCGCCGCCGGCCACGTGATAGTCGTTCCAGCGCAGTTGAATCGGCTCGGGAGTGCCGGTGTCCTCTTTCCACCTCCGAGCTGGACGCCCGAGGGTCTGCTTGTAGCTACGGACGCTCTCGTAGGTGATGCTGAGATTGTCGGCGATGTCTTCGAGCGTAAAGCCAGGCCGCCTGATCTCCTGGAGACGCGCAGCTGCGGCGAGCAGCTTCCGCGTGTTGTCGCTGAGGTAGTCCCGCCAGTAACGCTCGGCTGCATCCTCTGGCGTCGTGGTCGTCGTGGCCGCGTCCTCAAGCCCAACAATGTTGACAGTTGTGCCCTCCGGTACGGTGATCTTGAACTCCAGCGTCGGCATGCGTTCCTCCTGTCGCATTGTTGACCAGAAGGCTAGTATAGACCATCAGCGTGGTCTTTTGGTCTTCGGTGGACAAACGATTGGTGTGCAGCGCTGTGATGCGCTTCGACACCGGGTTCATGTGCCAACTTCGTCCCGCGAGCCCCGGCGGGCGGGATTCAAGAGGCTCCAAGATGGCCGGGGAGTCTTCTTCTCTGAACCGCTCCGGGAAGGTGGAGAGGACCGTACGTTGCGCAAATCCCGCGGTCGTTGCGGGCGCAGACGCTGAGCCTGGTGTAGAGCGGAGGCTGGTGGCCGACAACGAGAGGCTGCGGGATGCCTGCGACTACCGAGCGTCGTGCGTGGCACGCAGCTCATGCAGCATCGCATCGCGACGACCCCCGTCTGCGCTCGGCCTTCTTCGCCGACGACAGCTTGTGTGGCTTGCACAGCAGGCAGCCAGCGCGTCGCTGCTTGGATCGCCTTCGCTTGTAGACGTCCGTCTGCGGGTCTCGGCTGAACGGCGCTGATTCCACTGGGCCATCCCAAGCACCGGTCATGATGGCGCCGTGCCCAGGATCAGCTTCTTCTACGGCATCGCGATCACGATGTACTTCTACGATCACGAACCACCCCATTTCCATGCCCAATACGCCGAGCACCACGCGGTGATCGCGATCGGGAGCGGCGAGGTGCTGGTCGGTGATCTGCCCACTCGCGCGCTCAAACTCGTTGCGAAGTGGGCGATCTGCACCGCGGCGAACTCGAAACAGACTGGGCGCGCGCAAAGGGTGGCGGCACCCCTGAGCCGATCGACCCGCTGCCGTAAAATGAGGCGATGGACTTCGTAAGGGTCACATCCGCGCAAGTGCTGGGCCACTACAGGCTAAGGGTCGACTTCAGCGATGGCAGCTCGCGCGATGTCGATCTCACAGGCGAGTTGCCTGGCCCCATCTTTGAGCCACTTGCCGACCCCGGCTTCTTTGCGCAAGTTCGCGTGGACGACGAGCTGGGGACCGTTGTATGGCCCAACGGAGCGGACCTCGATCCTCTCGTTTTGCACGGCGACTTCGAGCCGGCCTCACGCTTCGTTCATCGCTGATCGGCCCGCCGATCGGCTGCGAGCGCGGCACTTGCAGACACTTATCAGTGGAGAGGACCGTACGTTGCGCAAACCCCGTGGTCGTGCGAGCACTGCGGCTGAGCTTGGTGTAGCCATCAGGCACTGATGGGGCGAAGCCGCCGACAGCGTCCGCTAGACAAGCTATATTGTCTAGGTGCGGATCGGCGAGCCAGCACGAAAGCACGGGATCAACGACCCAGACATATGGCATGCCGTGCGCAACGCGATGAGACGAATACTCCTGGATGACGACCTGACGATGCTCATCGGCCCAGCCGCAGACGGGGCGCTGCTCGAGATCGGCATCCTCGACGTAGAGGGCAACGACCCGGTCGTAATCCACGCCCAGCCCCTACGACCAAAGTTCCACCGCTTTCTCGGATGAGGTGACAATGACCCGCCACACAGACAAGGAAATCGAGCAGGCCGCGAGCCGTTTCGAGCAGCTCGCCGACTCGCTGGACCCGGACACAGCCCAAGTCGAAGACACCGACGACCTCCGCGAGATCGCCACCGCCGCTGAGGCGGTGCGAGCCGATGATGCCCGCCTGCGCGAGGCCGTCGTCCTCGCTCGAGCACGCGGCCGGTCCTGGAACCACATAGCGCTAGCCCTCGGGGTATCCCGACAGGCGGCTCGACAGCGGTTCGTCGACAAGGCAAGCGCCTGACCGCCTTTGGCGGACGGACCCACACCGCAGACAGTTGTGGGAGTGGAGACGGTGGGATCGAACCCACACAATGTTCCCACCGCGAGGAGTCAGCGAAGACCACCGCCCGGGGAATAGCGAACCCACGCTTCTGCTCGTTCCCGCGGGCTGACGTTCCCGAACCACGTCCACCCGCGACATCGACCGAAAGAGGCCGCTCAAGCGGGCTTGCGCTCACGAAGAGAGTCCAAGAGCTGTGTCGCTCGCTCCGCATCGTATCCACCCACAGAGGCCTCGAACTTCTGGCTAGAGAGCTGCTCCAAACGCTCGATATATTCGACGAGGCGCTCTTCTGTGAGGGTGCTCACGTCAGAGCCCTCCATTGTGCCAATCTCATCGAGCGCGCGTGTCGCTAGCCGAAATGCCTCGTCAGATCCCTCCGGAGAAACCTCGGCCTTTTCGTAACCGCGGAGGCCGTTGCGAAGCACCCGGATCACGAAATAGGTCGCTTCCACGATCACTCCAGGATCGGAGCCCTGCTCCAGCGCCGACGGGAGGCTGATGGCCATTAGTAGACCTCGATGATATCGAACGCCGCCCGAGGCAACTCAGTGATGATGTACTCCTCAGAGAGAGGATGGGCCTTGTCCTCGATCGGCACGTTCTCAACGAGCGAAGTAATCCCGTCGATAGGGATCACGTAGATCAGCGGACGGAAGTCGTTGAGCAATGCGCCCTTCAGGATCATGCCGATCTCTCGGAAGTCCTCCTCGGTGATCACGCCGGCGTCTCGCTTGTCCTGCGCGCCTCGACGCAGCCCAGTTGACCGGACCCCGTTTGTCGGTCCACCACGAGTGAGAGGGTGGTGGATATGACGAGGAGGAAGGTAGCGCTGTGCTCGGACGGACAGCAGGCGTGGGGTTTCCCGCGGCTGTCGTCGCGAA
>JBEKGK010000111.1:0-12964 GCA_050012835.1 Solirubrobacteraceae bacterium
GATCGCGCAGGAGATGCCCCATGCGATTCACCTGCCGACGTAGCTGCTCGTACGACAGCGACCCCTCGTTCGTCACATAGGCGGCCTTGCCTCCCCGTCCGGCCTCGACGCTGCGATCGAGTATCAGGCTGGCGTTACAGCGGTCGGCAACTGTCATGTCACTCACGCGACGACGCCGCGCCGTCCACGCGAGCCGGCACGTCAGCCGCAGAGCCGGCCGACCCGATCAGCCGGTAGCGACCCGAGTGCATCTCGATCGCGAAGGTCTCGGATATCAACATGGCGGGCAGCTCCTGTGTGATGATCCGGTAGCTTCGGGTGAGCGTCCGCGTCAACGGCGTGTCACTGTTGGCCCACTCCGGTGGCGCACCGACCCCGAACCTGAGCAGCTCGCGCCAGCTCTCCAGATGCATCTGCTGCAGGGAGCCTCCGATGCCCTGAGAGCTGGCACCAAGCAGGCCGACGAAGTCCGCTGGCAACCTCTCGGAGACGAGGTACGTCTCCGCCCATACAGCGAGGTGCTCGTTTGCGATGTTCATCGTCACTCGTCTGCGTATGCACTCAGCGCCCTCCTCCAAGCCCAGATAGCGTGCGGCCGGTTCGGGCACCGGCACCGTCCGCTGATCGACAGGCTCGACCGTCACCCGGGACAGCGTTTGAGCTTCCAGCGCGCGCGTCACCGTTCCATCGGTGAACAGCAACCCGCGTAGAAAGGGGTCGAGCGCCACGATCTCGACGTCTTCGAGATCCGGCGAGCGCTCGTGCTGCAAAGTGAAATGCAGGTCGGCCAGGCGATTGGCTACGACCGATCCGTTATCCGCGCGCGCCTGTGGGCCGGAGCTGTTGGGATCCGATCGGGCGTACGCCATCGCCATGATCTTACTAGGCGCTCTTACGATTTCTTTAGTTTTGCGAGCCGGGCGCGCGGGGAGTCCATGCCGAGCTCGTGCCGGCCCGACCGGCTTCGCGCCCTCCGCGACCCCGGCCCGCTCTGGTCCGGTCGGGTCTGGCCCTATATAACTTCCGTTCCAACACAACGGAGAAGGAGACCTCAAAGCCATGGGAGTACTCGACGGCAAGTCGGCGATCGTCACGGGCTCGGCGCGCGGGATCGGACGCGCCACCGCGGAACTGCTCGTCGCGCAGGGCGCTCAGGTGCTGATCAACGACCTCGACGGCGACGTCGCCGAGCAGGCGTCCTCGGAGATCGCAGGCGAGACCGCAGTGTTCGCCGGCGACCTCACCAAGCCGGGCGCGCCCGATCAGCTCGTGCAGAAGGCGATCGACTCATTCGGCAAGATCGACATCATCGTCAACAACGCCGGCTACACGCTCGACGCGCCCGTGCACAAGATGTCCGACGAGCACTTCCAGGCGATGCTCGACATCCATACCGTCGTGCCCTTCCGCATCATCCGCGCGGCGGCGCCGCACCTGCGCGAGCCCGCCAAGAAGGAGCGCGAGGAAGGCAAGGAGGTCTTCCGCAAGATCGTCAACGTCTCCTCCACCTCCGGAACGTTCGGCAACGCCGGGCAGGCCAACTACTCATCCGGCAAGGCCGCCGTCGTGGGCCTGACCAAAACGGTGGCCAAGGAGTGGGGCCAGTTCAAGGTCAACGTCAACGCCGTCGCGTTCGGCTTCATCGACACGCGCCTCACTCAGGCCAAGGTCGACGAGAACACGATGGAGAAGGACGGCGAGAAGATCCAGCTCGGCATCCCCGAGCAGATGCGCCAGATGGCCTCGATGCTGATCCCGCTCGGGCGGCCCGCCACGCCCGAGGAGGCGGCGGGCGGCGTGTTCTTCCTGTGCTCACCGTGGTCCAACTACGTGCACGGGCAGACGCTGCACATCACCGGCGGCCTGTTCGGCGGGATGACCGGCTGAAGGGCTGGCGGTTCGGGGGAGCGGTCGCGCGCGGCGGCTCCCCCGCAGCTCTTGCGGCCGCGCCGGGGAGGCGGCTCCCCCGGGGCTCCGCTCTATTCTCCCGGAGCTCCGCTCTATGACTCCCATTACAAACGCGGTATAGCCATAGTGAGACAGAGCTCGTCGGAGGTAATACTCGGGGCCCGCAGGCCCCGCGCGACACCCCGCAGCCCCCGCGCGACACCCGCAGACCCGGGGCGACACCCCGACTCACGCCCCGGGGACACCCCTGAGATCCAGCAGGCACCCTGAGAAGTAGGCGCCGGCGGGCGAGGCGAGGTAGGCGGTCAGCGCGGCGGCCTCGCCGGCCGTGGCGGCGCCCGGGGCGATCGCCACGGTGGTGATTCCATGGCGGGCCCACTCGATCGAGAGCGTCCGGGCCAGGTTCTCGAGACCGGCGCGCGCCGCGTCGGCGTACTCGCCGCCATCGGCAGGCGGCGCCAGATAGACGACGCGCCCTCCGCGCCCGTCCGGAAGGAACGCGCCGCCCGCGACCGCGCGCGTGACATTCCAGCTCAGGTCGAGGCAGACGCGCAGCGCCGCCCGCGCGTCGCGGCGATCCCGCGCGAACATGCTCGCGCAGTCCACCACAAGCGACTCGACGCTGCCGCCGTCGGCGAGCGCGCGCTCCACCGCATCCTGCGCCGCCCGCTCGATCGTGGTCTCATCTGGGCCGTCCGGCCCGTCGCAGCTCAGCTGGCACTCACAAACGCGCGCGCCCAGCGCGGCGCACGCGCCACGAACGGCGTGCCCCAACGATCCGTGTGCGTCGTTGCTCGCCGGCGCGCCCGCAAGCAGGATCGACACTCCCTCCAGCAGGCCGGGGCGCAGCAGCTCGGATGCGTCGATCGTGGACATGGCGCTGGCGCGCACCCTATTGCGATACGGGCGTGGCCTGCTCGTCGCACGCCTGCCTCACGGGCCGCCAGCGGCCCTGGGTGTCAGCCGCCGAACGCGCGCTCCGCGTCGGGGCCGCCGGCGGTCGGCGGCGCGCCCGCGCCTGTGCCGATGTCGCCGGGCGCCTGGCTGGGGGCAGGCCCGCGAAGCTCGAAGTACAGGACCGACGCGGCGAGCGCGGCGAGCGGGGCGGCGAGCACGCCGACGATCACCCTGACGACGATGCCGGCGCCGGAGCCGGCGGATTCGGCGGCGGCATCGAGGATGAAGGAGACGACGGCGACGACGACGTACAGCACGAGGATCACGCCGAACACCTGCCAGCCGTTGCCGCGCACGAGCTCGCGGCTGCGCCTGAGCGCGGCGAGCGCGCCGGGGTTCTCGAGCACGACGACGGGAGCGGCGACGGACCAGATGGTGATCAGGAACAGGCCGGGGATGATGATCAGGACGAAGCCGATGACGATGCCGATGCCGGCGATGAGACCGACCAGGATCAGCTGGCCGAGCACGGGCGTGACCGCGCGCAGCAGCTGGCCGGGGCTGGAGTCGCGGCGACCGTCCTGGACGTCGGCGACGAGCTCGACGACCATGCCGGTGAAGAGCGTGCCGGCGATGAGGTCGATGAGGAGCGCGAGCAGCGCGAGCCCGGGGCTGGCGACGACGAGCAGCGCGGCGATGATGCCGGTGAACACGAACACGACGGCGGCGGCGGGCATCAGCACGGACGCCTGATCGACGTAGATGTTGAGCACGCGGCGGATCACGCCGCCGACGTCAACGCGGTGCTGCATGCCCACTCCCCCAGCCTGGTCGGCGCGTCATTGCCGGGAACACTAGGCCACCTGCCCGACGGCTCGCGGGCGCTCAGGCGACGGCGGCGCCCTTGGGGGCCCGTCGCTCGGCGCGGCGCTGCTCGCGCACGCGCCTGATGATGCCCTTGCGACCGTGCTCTTCCAGGCCCGCGTACAGGCGGCGGATCTCGACGAGGACCTGATCGGCGACGGCCTGCTGCTGCTCGCGCGTGGGGTCCTCGATCGGCTCCCAGCGCATGGCGTCTCCGTACTGGATGGTCACCTTGGGGAACTGCAGGCGCTTCCAGTTGCGTATGTGCGAGGAGCCGTAGATCGCGATCGGCACGACCGGCGCGCCGGTCTCCAGCGCCAGGCGCCCGATCCCCCGCTTGGCCTGTTCGGAGACCTTGCCGGTGCGCGAGCGCCCTCCCTCGCAGTACATGGTGATGGCGCCACCGCGATCGAGGATCGAGCGGGCGGTGATGAACGTCTCCTCGTCGCGCACGCCGCGGCGCACGGGGAACACGCCGCCGTGGGTGTAGATGAACTGCGCCGGCCGTTTGAACAGCTGCGACTTGGCCATGAAGCGCACCTTGCGGCGGATGTAGCAGCCCATCAGGAAGTGGTCCATGAACGAGAAGTGGTTGGGCGCGAGGATCACGGCGCCGCGCCCGGGCACCTTCTCCACGGAGATCGCGCGCGCGCGCAGGAACGTGTACGCGTAGAGCGAGGTGAGCACCCTGGTCAGCTCATACGCCCAATCCGGTTCCCGCGTCCGCGAACGGGCGTGGAAGCGGTCGAAGTGCTCCTTGGGCCGCGGGTCGGTGTAGACCTGCTCGCGCATGGGTGCGAGATCGCTCATCAAACGCTCTACGTCGCGCGCGGCGCAAGGTTACGCGCGCGAGCCCAGCGCTTACGCGTGTCGCGCGCCCGTCCGCCGTGCGGCGGCCGTCGTGCTAGCGCCGCGCGACATACACGCGCACGAAGTCGACTAGCTGGCGCCCGCGGTGGACGAACCCGCCGAGCGTGCGCCCGGTGGCGCGGTGGGCGAGGTCGAGGTCGACCTCGACGAGGCGATGTCCCGCGCGGACCGCGTCGACGGTGATGCCGATCTCCATGCCGAAGCCGCGGGCGAACGGCAGCACGTCCTGCAGCGCCTGCTCGCTGAGCGCGCGCTGCCCGGAGATGGGCGCGCGGGTGTCGAGGCCGCAGCGCCGGCGGATGGCCCAGCGGGCGAAGCCGCGTGCGAGCCCGACGCCGCCGCCTACGCGCGTGGCGAAGGCGCCGACGGCGACGTCGGCGTCCCCGCGCGCGACCGTGTCGGCGAGCGCGGCGAGCGCGACTGCCGAGTCGTCGAGGTCGCCGTCGCAGAGGACGAAGATCGATTTTGAGTTGGGATGGCGCGTGGTCGCCGCGGGCTCGTGCGCGGGCGCCCGGGCGCTGTGCAGGGCCTCGCGGGCGGCGCGCGTGACGGCGGCGCCCTTGCCGATGACGCGCGCGCTGCGGACCACGTGCGCGCCGGCGGCGCGCGCGATCTCGGGGGTGGCGTCGGTGGAGCCGTCGTCGGCCACCCAGATCGGCGCGCCGGGAAACGCCCGGGCGAGCGCGGCGAGCGTCGCGGCGATGCGGTCGGCCTCGTTGTGGGCCGCCACGACGAGCATCGTGCGCGGGTGCGTGGATCGGTCGGCGGCGCTGTCTATTGTGCTGGTCCTATTGTCCCTGGCCGAGTGGTGGCGACCGGCGTCTGGAGGAGCGAATGACTGACATCGAGGCCCATATCACGGGCACGGTATGGAAAATCGAGTGCGCGGTGGGCGACACGATCGAGGAGGGCGACACGGTGGCGATCCTCGAGTCGATGAAGATGGAGATGCCGGTCGAGGCGGAGGACGCGGGCACGGTCACGGAGATCCGCTGCGCGGAGGGCCAGGCGGTCAACGAGGGCGACACGCTGGTCGTGCTCGAGTAGCGCCGGCTCGACGCCCGATCGCACGCCCGCCCGCGCGGCCGCGGATCCGACACCCGCCCGCCCGCCAGCGCGCGCGAGGCTCGGTTAGCCTTCGGCGCGATGTCATCCAGCGCTCCCCCACGCGAGCTCGCCGACGGCAAGCTGCTGATCGACGAGCCGCTCGACGGCGTGGTGCGGCTGACGATCTCGAACCCGGCCAAGCGCAACGCGCTCGACCACCCGATCCTCGACGCGATCAGCGCGACGCTCCAGGAGCTGTCAGCGGCGGGCTCGCACGCGCGCTGCGTGATCGTGACGGGCGCGCATGGCATGTTCTCGGCGGGCTACGACATCGGCGAGATCCCGGACGACGAGTTCGAAGAGCGGGCCGAGCGCCTGGTGGCGCACCCGTTCACGTTGGCGATCGACGCGCTCGCGGCGTTCCCGTGCCCGACGCTGGCGGCGCTGCCCGGCCACACGATCGGCGGCGGCCTGGAGCTGGCGCTGGCGTGCGACCTGCGGGTGGCGCGGGCTGACATCGAGCTGGGCATGCCGCCGGCGAAGCTCGGGCTGGTGTACTCGCATACGGGGCTGCGCCGCTTCATCGACGCGATCGGCGCGGCGCGCACGCGCGAGCTGTTCCTGCTGGGCAGCTACATCGACGCGCCGACGGCGCACGCGTGGGGCCTGGTCAACCGCGTGAGCGCGGCGGAGGAGCTGGAGGCGGTGACGCTCGAGCTGGCGGGCGAGCTGGCGGGCAACGCGCCGCTGTCGCAGACGGGCAACAAGCGCGTGATCGCGGCGCTGCTGCGAGCTGAGAGCGAGCTGCCGGCGGACGTCGAACGGGAGCTGATCGAGCTGCGCCGCGCGTCCTTCGCCTCGCAGGACCTGCGCGAGGGGATGCGCGCGTTCGCCGAGCGGCGCGCTCCACGCTGGCGCGGGGAGTAGCCGTCCGCCACGCTGCGGGCTGGCGCGGGGAGTAGCCGTCCGCCACAGCGCATACGGTTTCTCTCCGTGGCGCCGCTGATCACACGGGAGGAAGCGCTCGCGCTCGGCGAGATCGACGATCACGAGCAGATCGAGGCGCTGATCCAGCGGGCGTGGGAAGCGCGCGTGGAGCGCTTTGCGGACTCGACGGACATGTGCTCGCTGGTGAACGCCAAGTCGGGAGGCTGCGCGGAGGACTGCGGCTTCTGCGCGCAGTCGCGCTTCGCGGACGCGGAGACGCCGATGCACGCGATGATGGAGCCGGAGCAGATCCTCGAGCACGCGCGCGCGGCCGAAGCGGCGGGCGCGCATCGCTTCTGCATGGTCACGCAGGGCCAGGGGCTGTCCAAGCGCGACTTCGAGAAGTACCTGGCGGGCGTGCGGCTGGTCTCGGAGAAGACCAACCTCAAGCGCTGCGCTTCGGTGGGCCACATCTCGGCGGAGCGCGCGAAGGCGCTGCGGGAGGCGGGCATCCAGCGCGTGCACCACAACGTGGAGACGGCCCACAGCTACTACTCGGAGGTGACGAGCACGGTCCGCTACGAGGGCCGGCTGCGCACGATCGAGGCGGTGCGCGAGGCGGGCCTGGAGACGTGCGTGGGCGGCATCCTGAACCTCGGCGAGACGCGCGCGCAGCGCGTGGAGATGGCGTTCGAGCTGGCGGCGATCAACCCGACGAGCGTGCCCATCAACATGCTCAACCCGCGTCCGGGCACGAAGTTCGGCGACCGCGAGTACATGGACCCGTGGGAGGCGGTCAAGTGGATCGCGATCTTCCGGCTGATCCTCCCGGATGCGCTGTTCCGGCTGTGCGGCGGGCGCGTGGAGAACCTGGCAGAGCTGCAGCAGCTGGCGGTCAGGGCGGGGATCAACGGCGTGATGATGGGCAACTTCCTGACGACGCTCGGCAACGAGCCGGAGGCCGACAGGGAGATGTTCGAGCAGCTGGGGCTGAACGTCGCGCGCCAGCCGGACAACGCGGCGAACCCGCGGCCGGACAACCGTTCAGGCTGGCTGGCGGGCGAAACGCCGGACGTGGTGGCACAGGCGCGAGACGGCGTGGCGCGAGCGCGCGAGGACCTTGCCGCAGCTGAGGCGGGGGAGCTCGAGGTGCGGCTGTGGGATCCGTCGACGCAGCTGCGCTACCGCGCCAAGCGCGCGACGCCGCCGCGGCCTGACGGCGCCCCCAACAGAGTCCCGGTCGCGTAGGCGAGAAGGCGGAGCGGGATGAGCGAGATCGAACAGCGCCTGGAGGAGCTGGAGCAGCTCGGTCTCGCCCGGCGCCTGCGCTTGGTCAGCGGCCCGCAGGGACCGACGGTGCTCCTCGACGGCAAGCCGGTGCTGCTGATGTGCTCGAACAACTATCTCGGCCTGGCTGATCACCCGAGCGTGCGCGAGGCGGCTGCTGACGCGGCGATGCGCTGGGGCGTGGGCGCGGGCGCGTCGCGGCTGGTATCGGGAACGATGACCGTGCACCGGCGCCTGGAGGAGCGGCTGGCCGACTTCAAGGGCAGCGAGGCGTGCCTGCTGTTCGGCTCGGGCTACCTGGCGAACATCGGCGTGATCGGCGCGCTGGCCGGCCCCGGCGACACGATCTTCTCGGACGAGCTCAACCACGCGTCGATCATCGACGGCTGCCGGGTATCGCGCGCGGAGGTCGTGGTGTACCAGCACCGCGACGTCGAACACCTCGACTGGAGCATGCGCCGGCACGGCCGCGACAGCTCTGGACGGCGGCTGATCGTGACCGACTCGGTGTTCTCGATGGACGGCGACGTCGCGCCGCTCCAGGCGATCGCGGAGCTCGCGGACGTGCACGGCGCGCGCGTGGTGGTCGACGAGGCGCACGCCACCGGCAACCTCGGCCCGGGCGGGCGCGGCGCGGTGGCGGAGGCTGGCCTGGAGGGCGAGATCGACGTGGTGGTGGGAACGCTCGGCAAGGCGCTGGGCTCCTACGGAGCGTACGTGTGCGCGAACGCGGAGATGGTGCGCTACCTGATCAACACGGCGCGCCCGCTGATCTACTCGACAGCGCCCTCGCCGCCGGCGATCGCCGGGGCGCTGGCTGCGCTGGCGCTGCTGCGCGAGCGCCCGCACCGTGTCCAGCGGCTGCGCTCGAACGCGCGCGTGCTGCGCCGGGCGCTCGCCGCGGAGGGCTTTCCGGTGGCCGACACGGAGATGCAGATCGTGCCGCTGATCGTGGGCGACGGGCACGCGGCGATGTGCCTGTGCCAGGAGGCGATCGAGCGCGGCGTGTTCGCCCAGGCGATCAGGCCGCCGACGGTGGCCACCGGCTCCTCCCGTCTGCGCCTGACCGCGATGGCCTCGCACACGGCGTCCGAGCTGGAGATGGCGGCGAGCGTGTTCGGCGACGCCGCACGCGCGATCGGGATCGAGCCGGCGTCGCTCGCGCCGGCGCTGCCCGAGCGCCAGGAGGCAGCGGACGAGCGCGAGCTGGCGTACACGGAGCTGACGGCGGTCGCGAGCGTGCGCGTCGATGCCGACGACGGTTCCGCGGCCACGCCGTTCGACCTCGAGCGCGACGCCCACGGACCGTCGGTCCCCGCTCCCGCGCTCGCCGATCCAGGCGCACCGCTCGACGGCAGCGGCGACCGCGACGCAGACGCACCCCGCGTCCCCGTTCCCGCACTCGCGGAGCCCAACGCGCCGTTCGACTTCGAGCGCGAGCTCCACAGCGTTCGCGCGGCCTAGCCTCGCCAGCGCGGGTGGGGCCATGCGCGGGCTGTTCGTAACGGCGACTGACACGGGCGTCGGCAAGACCGTCGTGAGCGCGGCGCTGCTGGCGGCGATGGTGGCCGCGGGCGAGCGGGTGCGGGCGTTCAAGCCTGCCGTGACGGGCCTCGAGGACGAGGCCGAGATCGCAGCGCGCGGCGAATGGCCGCCCGACCACGAGCTGCTGGGGACGGTCGCGGGCATGAATCCTGAGGATGTGGCGCCGCTGCGCTACGGGCCGGCGGTCTCGCCGCACCTCGCCGCGCAGCTGGCTGGCGAGCCGATCGAGCCAGAGCGGCTGCTGGCCGCAGCGACCGCAACGCGCGAACCGGGCGAGACGCTGATCGTGGAGGGCGTCGGCGGGCTGCTGGTGCCGTTCCGCGAGGACTACAGCGTGTGCGACCTCGCGGTCGCGCTCGGCCTGCCGGTGCTGATCGCCGCGCGCCCCGGCCTCGGCACGATCAACCACACGCTGCTGACGCTGCGGGCCGCGCGCGCCGCCGGGCTGGACGTGCGCGCGGTCGTGCTCACGCCGTGGCCGGAGCGGCCATCGGTGATGGAGTCCTCGAATCGCGAGACGATCGCACGCGTCGGCGCGGTCGAGGTCGAGCTGCTCGCGCATGTTCATGGCCCTACGAGCTCACACCTCGCCCACGCCGGCGAGGCGCTCCCCTGGCGGCGCTGGCTGGCGGCAGAGAGCCTGCCGTGATCATGGACGTACCGGATGTCCGGTCCATATCGGTACCTACTAGGTGGTACAATGGAGCCAATGTCGACTGTGCTCAACCCGTTCGTGTGGGACCGCCCGCTTGACGACCCGTCGAAGATCGTCGGCATGGAGGCGTTCGCGAATCAGGTCGCGTTGACGCTGAAGGGCCAGACCAACGTCGCGCTGTTCGGGCCGCGTGACACAGGCAAGACCACGTTCACCAATCAGCTGGCGCTCGAACTCGCAAAGAGCCACGGTGACGGCGCACCGCCATTCGACGTCGTCAAGGTCAATCTCCAGCGTGTGGTGAGCATCCCGGGGTTCATCGGGTGCGTGCACGACGCGATGATCAGTCATCCGGTGAAGGGTCTGCGACGAGCCGCCCAGCGGCAGATCGGCGCTCTGGAAAAGGAGATCGGCTTCGACATCAAGGTCATCAAGGGCTCGGTGAGAAGCGCTGCGGTCAATCCGGCGCAGGATGCCGAGACACTGCATGCACAGCTCGTCGCCCTGCGCTCTCTGTCGGAGCATCTCGTCGTGGTATTCGACGAGTTTCAGCGCCTGCGGCACTGCCCCGGCGACCCGTTGGCGATCATCCGCTCAGCGCTCATGAGCTCCGGCTCCAACCACGTCTCGCTGCTGTTCACGGGATCGATCCGCAACGCCCTGAAGATGATGCTCGAGGACTCACACCAGCCGATCTTCGGCGAGGCGGCGCAGATGCAACTGCCAGCCATAAGCGCTATCGATTTCCTCGAGTATCTGGACTTCCAGTTCGACGAGACCGGCAGGCCGGCGGACGACGATGCGCTCAACTACCTGCTCAGCGCCACCGGCGCACACCCTCGCAGCACTCAGCAGCTGGCGTGGGAGTGCTGGGCGGGCACGCCGGCCGGCAAGCGCGTGACGCTCGAGACCGTAATCGACGCTCACGACCGACTCGTGCGAACCATCGAGCGGTCTGAGTTCGCATCTGTGCTGAATGTGCTGATGAGCGGGGACGAGGCGGAGGCGAACGAGGTTCGCGCACTGCAACTGCTGGCCGATCGCGGCGGCGACACCATCACCAGCCGACCGGTCGCCAAGCGATACGGGTTCTCCAGCCACTCGCGCGTGCGCCCAGCGCTGGTGCGTCTGCAAGGGCGCGGGTTGGTCGATGAGCGGGACGGCAGCTGGTACATCGTCGATCCACTGTTCGGAGAGTGGCTCCGGCGAGCATCGCCGCTCGCGGACCGGCCGGCACCCCCCGATCTATAGTACCGCCTGTCCGATACAATTCTGTACCTAATAAGCGGTACGGACTGTCGCACACGCGTGACGCCCGTGGGTGGCGTTCCGGATGTCCGCAAAGCGGTCTAAGGTATGAGCGTTCCGGGTGGGCACCGGCTGCATGGCTGGACTCGCCCCCACGTCTCAGGGAGGCTTCCAGTGTTCTCATCCCGTGCCCGCGCAGCGATGCTCCTCGGCTCATGCGCCCTCGTGTTCGCGGCCTCGCCCATCTCGCCGGCCGGCGCGGTCATCACGGCCTCCCAGGTCACGGCGCCGGCAGACCCGTCATACCTCCTGGACAATTTCACGGAACCAGGCGGGGGAAGCGAATTCACGGTTTCGGGCACGGCGACCGGGACGGGAGCTGTCGACATCCATTGCTATTACGGCGTGACGGGCAGCGAATACACGGAGATCGCTGAAAACGTGGCGGTGGTTGCCGGAGCCTTCTCGCTGTTGGTCACGCCGTCGGTCCTGGGGACGTTTCCGTGCGTGCTGCGAGCGGTGCCTCATGGCAACGTGGAAGCTCACCCACCGGGGAAACCCAGCCCATTCGAAGGCCCGCGCGTAGCCCCGAGCAAGTACAGCGTCAGCTCGTACTCGGGCAACGGGCTTCCCTACGACTACACCCTCCTGTCGCGAACGCTCACGGCCAATCTCGAAATCTCCTCCGTGGGCTCATGCGGGCTTGGCCTGTCGATCCTGTATTCCACGCCGGATCTGTTCGAAAGCGAAACCTTCTTCGACTGCGACGCCGCGGTCTACGGGAGCAACCTGGCCGAAACGCGCTCGGGCCTCCAGGTGGACGGCGCCAACGCCTACACCCCCGCCGCGGTCGAGGAAATGGAGTTCGTATTCGGCAAAGCCCTGCCAGGCGCGCTCCCAGTCACCGTCAGCGTGTCGAGCTTCAACGCCGCGACCGGCATGGTGACGATTCAGGAGACCGACCCGATCGTCAAGTGCTCGCCGGAAGCGGCGTTTCCCCCGACGGCCAAAACCTGCACCAGCCTGGTGGCGACGGGCATCACGCTGCATCGCACATGGACGACGAACAGCGACGACCACATGGCCACGGTGTCCGACACGTGGACTTCGACCGACGGAGCCGCCCACAGCCTCAACATCATCTACAGCCAGACGCTCGAAGAGAGCAGCATGGGCGGCCTCTTCGAGCTCCCCGGCTCCTCCAGCTTCGCCGCAACCGCAAAAGGACAGCACGCGACGTTCCCGGGGGGACCGGGAACGATCCTCTTCAAGGGCGATCCGGAAACGCCCGAAGCGGGGGACGGGCGCTCCCCGCAGGGCGCGATCACCTATGACAGGTCGCCGAGCGAAGCCGTGACCTTCGTCCAAGGCAGCTCGAACCCCACGTACAACGAGTTCGAAATGCCCTACCTGGGAACCGTCCCCGCCAGCGGCTCCTACGCGCTGCGGATGTCGTTCGCGCAGGCGTACGGCCTGCCCCAGGCGCGATCACTGGCCGAAGAAGCGCTGGCGAGCTACAAGCCGTCGGTTCGGATCACCTCGCCGGCGAACGGCACGACCGTCACCACACCGAGCGTCACCGTGTCGGGCACCGCGAACGACTCCGGAGCGCTGTCCTCGCTGACCGTCAACGGCGCCCCCGTGGCGGTCTCATCCCCCGAAGGCGCCTGGTCCACGAGCGTCGCGCTGAAAGCCGGTGCGAACACGATCACCGCG
>JBEKGK010000112.1:0-12939 GCA_050012835.1 Solirubrobacteraceae bacterium
GATCTTCGCGGAGACCACCAAAGAGGACAAAGCGAGCCTTGCCGAAGTCTGCTCGCATGAGATGTTGGAGGCAGCCGTCGATCCCACCCCGATGAAAGCGCCGCGCACCGCCACTGACGCCGCGCAGGGGCGCATCTACATTGTCGAGGTCGGTGACCCGGTGCAGGAGTGCGGATACGACGTCAACGGACAGACGGTGGCCGACTTCGCGCTGCCCGCCTGGTTCGGCATGCCGCAGAGCGAGCATCCTGACCAGATGAGCTTCCGCTCTAGCGTCGCGGGACCCTTCCAGCTGGCTCCCGGCGGCTACATCAGCTGGGCTCCGGAAGACGAAAAGAGCAATTGGAGACAGGAACAGGGCTCCTGACGCGCGCGAACGGACGACCGGTCGACGTCGAAGACAAGACCGCGCTAGTGACGGGCGGCTCACGCGGCATCGGCCTCATGCTCGCCGACGGCTTGGCGCGCGCCGGTGCGCGCGTGATCGCTCCGTGCGCAAGCAGGCTGTCGTCGTCGCGGCCGCCGAGCGGTTTCCCCAGTTCGGCGACTGCGTCGCGATCCCAGACGACGTCTCGATTCCCGATCGATCCGGGGTCAGGGATCGACGGTCATGATTTGAGATCACTGGCCGACCGGGCGTTCGCGTTTGACTACGACTCCAGTGGCAAGCTCGCGGAGCATCCGACGATCGATGTCCTCGTCAACAACACGGGCCGTTCGATCCGCCGCTCGCTTGCGCTCAGCTACGAGCGCTTCCACGACTTCGAGCGCACGATGGCGCTCAACTACTGCGGCCCGGTCAAGCTAATCCTCGGCCTGCTGCCCGGCATGCGCGGGCGCCGCAGTGGCCAGATCGTCAACGTGAGCACTCTCAGCGTGCAGACCAACGCGCCGAAGAGGGCGTTCGCGGCAAGTGAGTTCAGCGTCGAGCAGGGGGCGCACCGGCCTTTGCGTCGAAAGGCGCCGCAAAGCGGGCGCGGCGGAGCAACAGCGGAGCAAGAGCTATGGCCGATCTAGAAGGATCGAGCTGGATCGATATCGACGCGCCGATCGAGCGCTGCTTCGACATCATCGCCGATGTCGAGCGTGCGCCCGAGTGGCAGGGCGCCATGCAGAAAGCGCGGGCACTCGAGTACGACGCTCAAGGGCGCCCGGTGTTGGTCGAGACACACATACATGCCATCGTGGCGAACGTCACTCTCTGGTTGCGCTTTGACTACTTCGAGCCAACCGGCATGCGCTGGACGCGCGAGCGGGGCGACCTCAAGTCACTGTCCGGCGCTTGGCAGCTCGAGGAACGTGGCGGCGGCCGAACGCGTGCGACCTATTCACTCGAGATCGGACTAAACCGGGCCCTCGGACTTCTGCGCAAGGGTGTGCGTGGACCTGCTGAGGCAAAGGTCCGAGAGCTCCTTACGAATCGTCCAGTCGAGGGCCTCAAGCGCGAAGCAGAGCGCTAAGCGGACATCTGCGCCGAAGATCCCGCGCGACCGCGAGGACGACTACACGCCCGGTGCGGCAGCGGCGCGCCGGGCTTTCCTTGCCGAGCAGACGGGCGTGACGTTTGGACCACGTCTCCCACTATTCCTTTGACCCGTCGGTTCTCCCCGGGAACGGCGAGCACTTCACCGGGGTCGCGCAGGTGCCGATCGGCATCGCCGGGCCGCTGCTGGTCGACGGGGAGCACGCGCAGGGCGAGTTCTATGTGCCGCTCGCGACCGCCGAGGGCACCCTGGTCGCGAGCTACAACCGCGGCATGAAGATGCTGCACGGGCAGGCGGCGTGAAGACCACCATCCTGGATGACGCCATGCAGCGCGCCCCCGCCTTCGTGTTCGAGAGCGCCCGCGAGGCGCGCGGATTCGGGGAATGGCTGAGAGAGCATTTCGCAGACATCAAGCAGGCGGCGGAGAGCACCACTCGGATCGGCCGGCTGCTCAGGATCGAGCAGTATTCCGCCAGCCGGATCCTGTTCACGCGCTTTGACTACACGACCGGGGACGCCGCCGACCAGAACCTCACGGGCAAGGCGACCGCCGCGGCCTGCGCGTGGATCACCTCCAACTACCAGGGCATCACCAACTTCTATCTGGAGTCGAACTTCGCCACCGACAAGAAGAGCTCGCAGGTCAACATATTGCGCACTCGGGGCAGGCGCGTCGTCGCCGAGGCGACGATCCCCGCAGCGCTCATCGAGGAGCACATACACACGAGCGGCGAGAAGCTGTTCCGGGCGCGGCAGGTGTCGAGCCTCCTTGCTCCCGAGGCCGGCTCCCCCGGCTCGTAGTCCGCTTGCGGGCCAGCCGGAGCCGTGCGACCATGGGCAAATGCGACCACAGGACAGCCGTGGCGCATCGGCTCACGATCCCGCGCCCATAGGCGCCGGCGATGGACCGATCGAGATCGTCGAATACGAGCCTTCCTGGCCGGCGTTCTACATCGCAGAGTATGAACGGCTGGCCCCGCTGCTACCTGGCATACGGATCCACCACATCGGCTCCACCGCGGTTCCCGGGCTTGCGGCCAAGCCCGTGATCGACATGATTGCGCTCGTCGACGACCTCGAGGCGAATATCGCCGCCCTCGCGCAACGGGCCGGCTACCAGCTGCCCGCACGATTCAACATGAACCTTGTGCACCGTCGCTTCCTGTGCTATCCGACGGCTTCTTACCGCACGCATCACCTGCACCTGGTCGATGAGCGCGAGGACATGGACCGGTGCCTGCGCTTTCGGGACAGTCTCCGGGGTGATCCCAAGCTCGCGGCCGAGTACGCTGCGCTGAAGCGAGCGCTCGCCGCGTGCTTCCGAGAGGACCGCGAGGGATACACCAACGCCAAGAGCACGTTCATCAACGACGCCGACTCGCAGGCCCGGGTCCCCGGCCAGCCCGCTTCGTGATGGGCGGGCGACTCCACGAGGCCAGATTCGGCCTGCGGGTGCAAGCAGCGATGGGAGCGGCCGCACCCGCAGCGCCCTGAGGCGTGGGAGCTGCCGGCGGCTGCAGATCGCCAGCCAGTCCAGGCACTCGCGGCGCTGCGTGTCGAGGAGCCGCTCCGAGTGCGCGTTGGCGTTCGTCATCCTCCTCGATAACCGCCGCAAGCCTGGCCGGCTGGCTGTGGCGGCGAACGCCGGTCGCCGTCGAGCGAGATCTCCCGACGTGCACGTTGGTGAAGGGCGGCACTCGCATGCAATGCTCATTATCGGCGATTGCGGCGGAAAGCACTCGGTGTATAACGACCCTCGTACTCCCTACACCGGTGGAGCGCTGGCGAGCGGAGCACCGGATCCGTGCATTGCCGCTCCCAGTGTGCGGTATAGAGCGGATGACGCACACGACCCGGTCGGTAGGGTTCGGTCGAGAATGGTCGGCATGTGCCCATAGACGGCAACCTCGCCGCTCGTGGGTAGGTACGAGTTTCCATGAGCGAGCACCTCACACCCCTGGACGCGACCTTCCTCGAGCTCGAGCAGGCCGACGAAAGCGCGCACATGCACATCGGCGTAATCATGGTCTTCGACGCTCGGCCGGACGGTGGTCCACCGTCGCGCGAGGAGGTGTGCCAGCACCTCGCGAGCCGGCTCGGGCAGCTGCCGCGCTACAGCCAGCGCCTGTCGGAGCCGCACACCGGCGGTCTGTCGTGGCCCGAATGGGAGGAAGATCCCGCGTTTGATCCAGGAAGACAGGTCGCCCGCGCTGCCCTACCCTCACCCGGAGGTCATGAGGAGCTGGCGGAGTGGGCGTCGGGCTTCTTCTCCCAGCGCCTGGATCGTCATCGGCCGCTGTGGGAGATGGCGATCGTCGAGGAGCTCGCCGACGGTCGTTGGGCACTGGCGACCAAGACTCACCATTGCATGGTCGACGGTGTCGGCTCGCTCGACCTCGGCCACCTGTTGCTCGACGTTACGCCGGACGCGGCGCCGGCCGCTCCGTCGTCGCCGTCCTCCGCGAGCGGCGAGAGCAACGACTACACGCCTGCCTCTTTCGATGGGCACCGCCCGACGTCCAGCGCCCACCCGACCGCCTCGGGCTCGCTGGCTCGCCTAGCGCACGTGTGGGCGGGGCTGCTGCCGGTCGAGACGATCCTCCACGCAGCCCAGATGGGAACGCATGGCGTACTTCACCCGCGTGACGCGCTTCGCAGCGCGCGATCGGCGCTTGAGCTGATCGCGCGCGAGGAGCTGCGCGCGGCGCCGCGCACGAGTCTCAACGGGCCGATCGGAACGCGGCGGCGCTTCGAGGTCGTGCGCGTCGCGCTGGCGGACCTGAAGGAGATCAAGAACTCCCTCGGCGGCACGATCAACGACGTCGTGCTCACCGTCACCGCGAGCGGGCTGCGGGCGCTGCTCCAGTCCCGCGGCGAGCCACTGCCGGCCGGGGGGCTGCGCGCGATGGTCCCGATGAACGTGCGCGTCGCGAGTGAGCACCTCGCGCTGGGAAATCGGTTCTCGTCGCTGTTCGTGGAGCTGCCTGTGGCGGAGGCCGATCCAGTGCGGCGCTATCGCGAAACCGTGATCCGCTCCAAATCGCTTAAGTCCGGTGGAGGACAAGCGGCGGGGACCTCTGCCGCGCTTGAGCTGGCGGGACTGGCACCACCGGTGATCCATGCCACCATTGCGCAGGCCCTCTACGCCAAGCGGCTGTTCAACGTGACCATCACCAACGTACCCGGTCCGCAGCAGACGCTATACGCCTTCGGCGTGCCGCTGCGCGAGATGTACCCGCTTGTGCCGCTCGCTGCCGAGCACGCCGTGGGCGTTGCCGTTCTCAGCTACGACGGTGAGGTGTTCTTCGGCGTGATCGCCGACCGCGACACCGTGCCGGACCTCGACGTGCTGCTGAGCGCCCTGAGTGCCTCGATCCAGGAGCTTCTGTCTGCGGCCCGCGCGGACGGAGTGGCCCCAACGGGCGCTCCCGGCGCCCCGCACCGAGGTCGAGCGTCTGGAGGCATTGCAGCCCGCGAACCTTGCGGCAGACCCCAAAGTCAACGAGAGGATGGTTGTGATGACTGACAGCGTTTACCGAGTTACCGAAGTGATCGGTGTGAGCAGTGAGTCCTGGGAGGCAGCCGCGCGTAGCGCGGTCGAGACTGCGACCAAGACCGTGCGAGACCTACGTATCGCCGAGGTCGTCAGACAGGATGTGGCGATTGAGAACGGAACAATCAAGAACTACCGCGTTCGGCTCGCGATCTCGTTCAAGTACGAGTCCAGCGAGTAACAGCGGATCTAGCGGATGGCCGCCCCGATCCGACCCCGCGACGATCGCCATACGGCGGCGTTTATCGAGCGATGCGGTTGGTCGGGGCGGTGTCCACCATACGTCGGGTCCGTGGGTCAGCCGACCAGCCAGATTGCGCCGTCGCGCCCCCTGCACCGGGAAAGCGTTCGTCGTTCCGGTGAGCGACGACCTCGACACGGACGCGCTCGCCGCCTTCGTCGCCGAGCAGGTCGCGCCGCACAAGCGCGTTCGCGCGGTCGAGCTGGTCGAGGAGATCCCGAAGTCGCCGTCAGGGAAGATCCTCAGATGCCTACTCCGCGACCGCGAGCGGGTGCGCTGACCATGCCAGGTCCGGCCAGCTCGCATCAGCCTCAGCATGGCGCCTGCTCGTGGACGCGGTGTGGCTTCAGCCGGCTCGGGCCGTGGACGCGTTCGACGAGCTTCACATGATCGGGAGGGCTCGTATCTTCGATTCCGTCAAGCCAATCGAGTAGCTCGTCGCGAGAGGCTAGTGACCCTCTCGGTGAACGACAGGGTCCGCTCGTGTCGCCGAGTCGTCACGTAGTGAAGTTTGTCGCAGAGGCCTCGATCATCTGTCCAGTCCGGTTGACCGGCGCGGTCGCGGTCGTGTAGTAGTGGCGCAGCACCGAAGGACTCCTGAGTAGGGGCCTCCGTGAGGCGGCGATATGCATTTGCCTGCGGTCTGCGTGTGGCCTGACTAAGTGACCATCGAAAGGTGACAAAAGTGTCAACCACGGGTAAGCCCATGACGTCGGCAGCGACGGGGGCGGCGGCGGACGTCCCCCACGAGCGCACACATTTCAAGGAGTTGCTGCTCGCAGAGCACTTCAAGGAGCTGCCCGCGCCCGCCCCGGGGGATCCGCCCGCCGGCGACACGGAATACGAGCAGCTCATGTGCATCGGCTATCAGCCACAGCTTGCTCAGCTCAACGCGGTCGTGCATCTGAAGCTCTCAAACGGCTACTCGGGCGACATCTGCACCAGCGGCTCCACGGAGTACGTCAAGTTCTTCTCCTCGACCGACGACGGCGCGACCTGGACTGAGCTCGGAATCACCTCGTTTACGGCCTGGGACGTCAGCGGCCCGAAACCACTCGAGTTCGACGTCACCCTCCCGGTCGATCTGGCCCAGACGTGCTGCAAGGAGGAAAACATCGTCCTCATCCGCGCGATCCTCTCGTGGGAGGTCCCGCCCGGTGACGCTACCGAACCGGTCGTCTGGGGCAACGGCCTCGATGCGCACGTGCAGGTCGCACCGCTGACGCTCGGCTCCTTCGAGAACCTGTGGGAGTGCCTGGAGATCCCGATCGAGCTCGAGGCGGTGGGCGAGATCGTGAACCTCGAGCAGGTCATCGAGTTCGGCGCGGCCAACAAGCTGACGCCGGTGGCGCTGCACGAGCTCTACAAAGGCACGGAGGTCCCGCAGCACCGCTACCTGCTCAGTGAGGTTGCGCACCTGCTCGCCGATCCGCTCGCGCTAAGCGCGGCGGCGAAACAGCCCGAGTTCGCACTCGTGCCCGGCTTGGACGACGAGGTCGACCTGAAAGCCGTTATCGATGTTCTCCTCGACCCGCAGGGTGACGAGACCTACGAGCAGCTCGGCTGCGTTGGACTCAACCCCAACTCGAACACACTCGTCGCCACGATCAACATCAAGCTCCCAAGCGGCTACTCCGGCAACCTCTGCACCGAGGGCAGCAACGAGTACGTCGCGTTCTGGGCCGACTGGGGATCTGGCTATGAATACGTCGGGACGACGTCGGTCAACGTCCACGACATCGCCTCGATCTCCGCCGATGACCTGCAGTACTCGGCGGCGCTGCCGTTTGCGCAGGCCCTCACCCGCCGCCAGCCCTGCGCGGAGGGACCGAACATCGTGCCGGTCCGGGCGGTGCTTTCGTGGGCCACTCCGCCGTCGGAGACCGACCCCTATGCCGTGCCGGTCTGGGGCGGGCATCTCGAAACGAACGTCCTGATCACACCAGGCGAGCCGATCACGGGCGGCGGTCCGGACCTTGAATCGATTGGAAGCATGCCGCTGAGCCTGATCGACAAAGGGACGGGTCTCGCGACTGGCCAGTCGTTGGTCAGCTTCATCGCCAGCGGATGTCCGTTCGGCGGTGAGGTCGTCTTCACCGGGCACGTCATCAATCCGTCGGGCGGTGTCGGAGGGCCCGGCCTTCAGTACCGCATCCTGATCAGCACCGACGGCGGCTCGACCTTCACGCCGATGACTGAAGAATTCAGCGTACAAACGCACAACTGGCTAACGGAAGCCTACAAAACCGTCTCGCAGAAACCCGACGCGGAAGGCTGGTGCAACTGCGTGGAGGACTACAGCGCGTCCGTCGACGTGGTCGGGAACATCCTTGGCCACTGGTGGACCGTCGGCAACGGCCAGCTGTGGGTCGCGATGGAGGCCCGCCAGGGCACGATACCGCTCGGCCCCGTGGCTCCCAAATGGACGCTGATCCAGCTCGACAACACCGCTCCCGCGCCGGTCGAAGTCAAAATCACCTCGGGCGGCGGCTCCTGCGGCGACTTCAAGCCGGGCGATCTGATCGAAGGAAGCTACTCGGCGAGTGACAACGAGGACCTGAGCTCGGTCACGATCGAGGTCGAGATGCCGATGCCCGGATCGACGCTGAGCCAGACGACATCACTCAAGACGCTCACCAGCGAATCCGGTGCATGGAAACTGCAAACCCTGGCGAGCACCGACCCATGCGGCTACACGATCAGGGCCGTGGCGGCGGACAACACTATCGTCGACAGTGAGTACGTGGGCTGGACCGCGGAAGCCTACACGGGATTCTGCCTGCGTAAGTAACACGGACGAGACGACATCGAGATGCACTCAACGCATTGGCAAGCGCGCTTCCTGCTGGCGGCGCTTGCAACTTGGCGCATCACCCACCTGCTCGCCGAGGAGGACGGACCGGGTGACGTCGTCGTGCACGCGCGCACGCGGATGGGAGCCGGCTGGCTTGGGGGCCTGATGGATTGCTTCAACTGCCTGAGCATCTGGGTCGCCGCGCCGCTCAGCGTCGGCCTCATGCGCAGGCGAGGCGCGGACCCGCTCGCGTGGCTCGCGCTGTCAGGGGCAGCCTGCCTGCTGGAGCAGGCGACGCGTTCGCGCACGCTCGATCCTCATACCGAAACGGAGATCCAACCACCATGAGCTGTTGCGGGCAAAAGCGCGGCGCCCTCAAGCAATCCCCTCCCGCCTCCACGAGAGACATCGCGCGCGCGCCATCAACTCCGCGAAACCGCCCGCCCGCCTCTGCGCCCGGCCAGCGCGACCAGCTGCATCCGAGCGCCGCGATGCTCGCCTACCTTGCCCGCAACGCCAGTTTGCTCAAGAAGTAGCGCAACGGACGAATCTCGCTAACGCGGGCGGAGGCTCGGCAGACGCCTCCTCCGCCATGCAGCACTCTCCCCAAGGGCGGCCGGAGACGACCGCAGCGGACGAGCCGCGGTCGTTCGCGCCCCTGCTGAGCGCTTGCACCTGCTTCGCGGAAGAGCGAGCGTGTCGGGAACACCAGATACGTGCGCGGACTTGCCAGCCAGGCCACTGAGACTGCGTGTAGCACAGGCCTGCTACGCTAGTGCCCATGGCCAGAAGCGTATCGGTGCGCGACCTGCGCAACAGCACCGCCGATGTCGTCGCAGCCGTGCGTGCCGGCGAGCGATTGACGTTGACCGTCAACCATGACCCCGTGGCCGACATCGTGCCGCACGTGGAGCAGCGCGATCCGTGGGTGCCCGCAACCGTGCTGCGTGACATCGTTCGCGAGGCGCCAGCGGACGGTGGGTTGATGACCGATCTGGCCGATGTGCGTGGAGTGCTCGTAGAGGATCTGTGAAGCGAGGACTCGCTGACACGTCGGTCTTCGTCGCGCAAGAGGCCGGACGGGAGCTCGGCGAGCTGCCGGAGAGGATCGCAGTGTCGGTGATCACTGCGGCGGAGCTGGAGCTTGGTGTGCTGCGTGCGAAGGACACCGACACCCGGGCACAGCGCACGGCTACCCTCTCGCGCGTTCGCAGCGCCTACAGGCTGTTGCCGGTCGACGCGCAGACCGCCTCCTGCTTCGCGCGCATCGCCGCTCACGAGCTGGAGGCAGGTCGCAAGCTGCGCAGGCACGATGCTTGGATCGCCGCGACAGCCCTTCGGCATGGGGTCGCCGTGGTGACGCAGGACGACGATTTCTCGGCGTTCTCCTTGGTCGAAGTGGTGCGCGTCTGAGACGCTGAATGTAGACGTCTAGCTGTTGCGGTCGAGCCGCCACACATGCGAACATACGTTCGCATGGTCGTCTGCATCTACATCCCCCGCTTCGAGCTGGCCGTGGCGGCTGGCGAGGGCTCGAAGGTCGCGCAGCAGACGCTGGCTGGGCGCGCGCTGGCGGTGGCGCCGCTCGTGGGCGGCGAACAGCGCGTGGGGGAGGTCTCAGGGGCCGCGGAAGCCCGTGGCGTAGCCCGAGGGATGACCCTTGGCGAGGCGCTCGCCCGCTGCCCCGACCTGGTGCTCGTGCCGGGCGACCCCGTGCTGGTGGCTGAGGCGTGGGAGACGGCGCTGCGCGCTCTGGAATCGATCGGCGCGGCCGTCGAGCCTGCGCGGCCGGGGCTCGCCTACTTCGAGAGCGACGGGCTGCGCGGCATCCACGGTCCGGTGTCCGCGACGATCGCCGCCGCCTCGCGCGCGCTCGCGCATCCCGTGCGTATCGGGGCTGGGCCGACGCGCTTCTGCGCGCTGGCTGCCGCCCTGGCGGTGCGCTCGCGCCGTCCGCTCGTGCTGGACGGCGGTGAGGCCCGGCGCTGGCTCGCCGGGCGCCCGGTCGAGCTGCTCGGCTTCCGGGAGGACACAGCCACGCTGATCGAGCCGCTTTCGCGCCTGGGGGTGCGCACGCTCGGCGAGCTCGAGAGGCTCGGGCGCCCGGCGTTGAGCGACCGCTTCGGGGCGCCGGGCGCGCTCGCCCACAGGCTGGCCCGTGGCGAGGACAGCCCGCTGCGGGCGCGCCGCGTCGAGGAGCGTCTGGAGGAGTCGATGGAGGTCGGCGACGCGAGCTCCGGCGAGGCGCTGAAGCGCGTGCTGGGCGTGCTGGTGGGTCGGCTGCTGGCCCGTTCCGAGCGCCGTGGACGCACGCTGCGTGCCGCCACGCTCTCTGCGCGGCTGGTCGCTGGCGGCGGCTGGCGCGAGCGCGTGGTCTTCCGCCAGGCGCTCTGCGACCCCGAGCGCATCTGGCTGGCGCTGTCGGTGCGCCTGCTGGCGCTCCCCGCTCCGGCCGCCGTGCTGGAACTGGCCGCCGAGCGCTTCGGGCCTCCCGCCAGCGAGCAGGGCGCGCTGTTCGACGAGGACCCCGCGTGTTCTGTCGCCCGCTCGGCCCGTCCTGGCGCTCATGCCATTCGCTCGGCCCATCCTGGTGCTCCCTCCGCGGCCCGTGCGGCGCGCCTGCGCGAGGCCGTCGCCCAGGTGCGCGCGGTGGCGGGGCAGGACGCGGCGCTGCGAGCCGTGTGCGTGGACCCGGACTCGCGCGTGCCCGAGCGGCGGGTGGTACTGGCGCCGATCCCGGAGTGATGGCCCGCGCATGGCTCGCGCCCTGAACAAGCCCCAGCCCGCGCGTGTGCGATTGGACCCCGCCCGCCCCGTTGGCATGCCGGCCGAGGTGAACGGCGAAGCGGTCGAGTCGCTGCGCGAGTCCTGGCTGGTGGAGGACCGCTGGTGGACGGCCGAGCCGCTGCGACGCCGCTACTGGGAGCTGGTGGGCGAGCGGGGACGCAACATGGTCGTCTTTCACGATCTGCGCTCGGGCCGCTGGTTCGTCCAGGGCGCCCAGGGCCCTCGGGGAGTGCGGGGATGACAGCCTCCACGCGGGCGGGTGGGATTCCATACGTCGAGCTGCACTGCCACTCGGCGTACTCGTTCCTGGACGGCGTCTCGCTGCCACAGGAGCTGGCGCAGCGTGCGGGCGAGCTGGGCCACACGGCGCTCGCGCTGACCGACCACAACTCCGTCTCCGGCTCGATGGAGCTCGCTCAGGTCGCCGCGGACCACGGGGTGAGGGCGATCCACGGCGCCGAGATCGACGTGGCGCTCGACCCCGCCCGCACCACGCGCCCCGGCGAGAGCGCTCGCTCCGGCGCCGGGACCGAGCCCGCCGAGACACGTCATCTCACGCTGCTCGTGCGCGACGAGCGTGGCTGGAGCAACCTCTGCCGGATCATCACGCTGGCGCATGCGCACACCCGCGACAGCGCGTCCCGGCGCGAGCGCTCGGAACCGTGGGTGGACGTGCAGGCGGTGATCGACCACGCAGAGGGCCTCGTCTGCCTCACGGGCTGCGCTGAGCGGTCTGTGATCGGTCGCGGCGTCGAGGACGAGCAGACGGCTCGACAACTGCTCGACGCGTTCGGCCCGGAGGGCCTGTACGTGGAGCTGCAGCGCCCGTATGCCCGCCATGATCGCGCTCGCAACCGCGCGCTGGCCGCATGTGCCCGGCGGCTGGGAGTCAAATGCGTGGCCACCGGCGACGTCCACGCGCACGCGCGCGCCAGAGCAGAGCTGCAGGATGCGTTCGTGGCGCTCGCCCACCACGCCGCGCTCGACGCCTGCGAGCCGTTGCGGCGCGGCAACCACAGCCACGTGATGAGCACGCCGCAGGCGATGGCCAGCCGCTTCGCCGACCATCCAGACGCGGTCCGCGAGACGCTGGCGCTGGCCGAGCATCTGACGTTCGACCTGACCAAGGACCTCGGCTACCGCTATCCGGGGGCTGAGGACGAGGGCTCCTCGCGCCGCCTGGCGGAGCTGTGCCGGGCGCGGTTGGACGAGCGCTATGGATCGGGTGCCGCTCATCCCCCGGCCGGGACGCGTGGCTCGTGCCCGGTGGGTGGCATGCGCCCGGCGCGTGGCGCCCTCGCGGAGGCCCGAGCGCGCCTGGATGAGGAGCTGCGCGTGATCGACCAGCTCGGCCTGGCGGGCTTCTTCCTGCTCCACCACGACATGCTCGAGCTGGCGCGCGAGGTCGCCGTGGAGGTCCGCGGGCCTGACTCGGTGCGCGCGCTGCTGGCGCCCGGACGCGGGCGGGGATCGTCGGTCTCCTCGATCGTGTGCTATCTGACGGGGCTCTCGCACATCGACCCGATCGCGGGCAAGCTGGCGCTGGGGCGCTTCCTGCACGAGGACCTGCACGGGCTGCCGGACATCGATCTTGACTTCCCGCGCGACATCCGCGAGCGGCTGATCCCGCGCGTGCACGAGCGCTACGGGCGCGACCGCGCGGCGCTGGTGGCGGCCTTTCCGACCTTCCGCGCGCGCGGGGCGATCCGTGAGCTGGGCAAGGTGCTCGGCCTGCCCGCCGGCGAGATCGAGCGCGCGGCCCGCGGGGCGGAGCCGTGGGGCAGAGAGGCAGAGAGCATCGCTCCCACGGGATCGAGCTCGACCCGCTGGCGCTGGCTGGCGCGGCTGGTGGAGCAGGCCTACGGGCTGCCCCGCCATCTCTCCCAGCACTCGGGCGGGATGGTGATCGCGACCAGGCCGCTGATCGACTGCTGCCCGGTGGTGCCCGCCGCGATGGAGGGCAGGCAGATGGTCCAGTGGGACAAGGACTCGTGCGCGGACGCAGGCTTCCTGAAGATCGACCTACTTGGCCTGGGGATGCTCTCGGCGGTCGAGCGTTGCGTGGATGAGATCGCGCGC
>JBEKGK010000113.1:0-12840 GCA_050012835.1 Solirubrobacteraceae bacterium
AGATCGTGCACTGCTCACCACAAACGCGGTGGTCGCTGCCGAGGCCGAGAAGGCCTCGCACGTCGCGCAGGTCCTAAGTCACCTCCCCCTCGACGTCGACCCCTACCGGGGAACGATCGAGGAGTGGGTCGCGTCGCGGCCCTTAGGCCCACTCCCGCTTGTCTTGTGCGCGTTCGACTCCGTGGAGTCACGCCGCGAGCTGCAGGATGCGCTCCCGATGCAGGTAGCGAACGCGGCGTGCGGCGGGGACCACATCGCTGTCTCGGGCCATGTCACCGACAACGGGCCATGCGTGTACTGCCTGCACATCGCCGATGTGCTCGACAGCGAGCGCATCACCTTCAAGCTCATCCTCGCTAGCACCGGCCTTCCGGCGCGCATGGTTCAGGCCTGGCTCGAGCAGGGCGTCCGCCTTGAGAAGCAGCATCTCCGCGAGATCGAGCGCAACCGCGAGATGCCCGAGGGAGCGCTCGATCCCTACGTCGGGTTGACCGTCGACGAGCTCCACCGTGTCGCCCTCGCATACGGCGAGTTCACAGTCGAGCTCACCAACGGCATCGCCGCCGTCGCCGCGCCCTGGGTCACCGGCCTCGCCGGCTTCATCACGGCCGGCGAGGCGCTGAAGGCAGCCACCCCGGCCTATGAGGCGTACCGGCTCGGGCCGTGGTCACCCGGGCGGACCCGTTACGAAGAGCTCCTGTACGGCTCCGCCGCGGACGCGATCGTCGGCCCAGTGGCCCGCTGGGAGGGCAGCGAGTGCCTCTGCCGCTCAACGCGCCGTCTGCGGCTGCTTGCCGAGCTCTACCCCCAAACCTAAAGATCCACGGCCCCCGGCCGATCAGTTAGGGTAGCCGCTTGGGACCTCGAGCCTGCTGACGTATGCCCGCCACGCTGAACGCCCCTGCGCTTGACACCCACCTCGGCGACCAATGGATGCTCGCCGAGCTCCTCGCGCGCCCGGGGGTTCTCGAGCATGGCCATTTCCGCCTCCTCAGCGGCGCGCACAGCGAGCACTTCCTGCGCTTCTCGCGCATCGCGGCCGACACGCAGGCGCTCGCCGGCCTCGTCGCGGCGCTCGCGCCGACCGTCGCGGTGTGGCAGCCCGAATCTGTGCTTGCGCCCTCCACGGCCGGGGTCTCGCTCGCTCGTGAGCTCGCGAAGCAGCTGGGACTCGCGCTCCACCTGGCCAGCGTGGACGCACGAGGCCGCGCCGACGGCCTCATCGGGGAGCCACCGGCGGCGGCGACCCGGATCCTGATCGTCAACGACGTCGTCACCACCGGTGACGGGTTGAAGGCGCTCGCCGAGGTCGCGAAGGCCGCAGGCGCCGACATCGCGGGCGCCGCCTGGTTTGCCTCTCGCTCCGCGGTCGACGTCGGGAGCAGACTCGGCACGCCCACCGCACGTCTGCTGACCGTCGAGCTCCCCTCGACAGCCCCGGAGAGCTGTGCGCGCTGTGCCGCTGGCGAACCAGCAACCGACGGTCTCGACCTGAACTGACTAGTCAGCAAGACTCGTCTAGCGGCCGGGTCCGGTTGGCCACATCGTCCGCCGGCGAACGCGTGGATCTACCGTCCCGCATCGCCGGTCCCGTCCAACGTGGTCGCTCCTAGCGAATCGACACCGTCGTCTGTCACGCTTCACGGCGAATCTTGCGCAAATAGCGGCGCGGGCCGCCGAGTGCGGAGGGTGCTGTCCGGGGTGGGTCGTATCTTCAGTGGCCATGACCGAACGGCAGTCGAGCGAAGTCGAGAAGGTCCTCCTACATATCAGCGACGCTCGCTCGCGGGCCCGCAGGGCTGCTGGGCGCTGCGCCGAGGATGGGGCTGAGGCTCATATTGTCGCGGCGCTGACCGACGCCGAGCAGCAGCTCGCGGAGCTGCATCGCAAGCTCTCGCAGGGCACGTACTACGCGGTGCCCGATAACTCGCTGAAGCTCGCTGTCTAGTCACGGGCGGGCGAGCCCGTGACCGGCGAGGAGATCAAGCGCAACCTCGTCGAGTTCGCACGCAAGTGGAGCCTTTACGACGGTACTGAGCGGGCGGAGGCGCAGACCTTCCTCAACGAGCTGTTCGCGGCGTACGGCCAGGATCGCTATGAGGCTGGCGCGCGCTTTGAGGAGGCGCAGGCGGGGCGCTTCCTGGATCTGATCTGGCCGCGGGTCTGCCTGGTTGAGATGAAGCGCCCCAGCGAGGCCGCCCGGCTCGCCTCCCATCGCGAGCAGGCCATGAGCTACTGGCGGGGCGCCGCAGATCCCGAGCACAACATCCCGGCTCCGCATTTCGTGGTCCTCTGCGCCTTTCGCCGCTTCGAGGTCTGGGAGCCGGGCGAATACCCCAACGCGCCGCGGGCGGAGTTCGACATCGTCGAGCTGCCCGAGCGCCTGGATGCGCTCTTGTTCCTCGCGGGCCAGGAGCCGGTGTTCATCGGCACGCAGGTTGCCGTCACAAAGGATGCCGTCAGGCTGATCACGGACCTGTATGCAGCGTTGGGGGAGCGTCGCGCGGCGCCGCCGGATGAGCTTCGGGATTTCATGCTCCAGTGCGTGTGGTGCATGTTCGCCGAGGACCTCAGCCAACTGGAGTCCCACCTGTTCACGCACATCGTCGATGAGCTGATCGCGCAGCCCGGGCGTTCGAGCGCCGATGACCTGGGAGGGCTGTTCGAGTGGCTCAACCGCGATGACCCACGGCCTGCAGGCGGACTCTACGCCACAACGAGGTACGTCAACGGTGCGCTGTTTCGACATCCCGCGCGTGTCCATCTGGAGGCCAACGAGTTGCGTGTCCTGCGTCTGGCGTGCGAATACGACTGGCGCAAGGTCGAGCCGCACATCTTCGGCTCGCTGTTGGAGGGCTCGCTCGGCCGCGAGAGTCAATGGGCGCTCGGGGCGCACTACACGCACGAGGTCGACATCCAGAAGGTGATCAAGCCATCGATCGTTGACCCATGGCGCGGACGTATCGAGGATGCCACCACGTTGGCTCAGGTCCAGCAGCTGCAGAACGAGCTGCTGAACTACGTCGTCCTGGACCCGGCGTGCGGGTCGGGCAACTTCCTGTACATCGCCTACCGCGAGCTCCGCCGGCTCGAGCATCGACTGCACCAGAAGGAGCGAGACCTGCGCCTCGCCCAGGGCCGGCGAAGGGCCGCGCAGGGCGCACTCAGTGCGTTCTTTCCGCTCACGAACATCAGGGGCATCGAGATCAACGCCTTCGCGGTCGCGCTCGCGCGCGTGACCTTGTGGATGGCCCACAAGCTCGCGGTCGACGAGCTCGATCTCGACGAGGCGACGCTCCCACTCGAGAACCTCTCAGGAATCCAAGCGAGCGACGCCCTTCGCATCGCCTGGCCAAAGGCGAGTGTCATCGTCGGGAACCCGCCCTTCCACGGAGATCGACATCTACGCGGGCTGCTCGGCGACGACTACGTGCAGTGGCTGGAGGACACCTTCGACTGCGGGATCAAGGATCACTGCGTCTACTGGTTCCGCAAGGCCCAGAATCATCTGGAGCCCGGGCAGCGCGCCGGTCTCGTAGGCACTAACTCGATCCATCAGAACCGCGCTCGCTCGGCGAGCCTTGACTACATCATCGACAACGGCGGGGTCATCACAGACGCCGTGTCCAGCCAGGACTGGCCGGGCGACGCGAACGTCGATGTCAGCATCGTCAATTGGATCAAGCAACCCGAGAAGCAGCCGTCGGTCGCGGTGCTCGACGGACTCGAGATCACCGAGCCGATCGCTGCCTCTCTGCGCCCGTGGAGCGCCGCTGTCGAGCGTGCCAAGCCTCTCGCGAAGAACCGTGGGCGAGCTTTCTTTGGTCCGATCCCGGGCGCGAGCGGCTTCGTGCTAGAGCCGGCGGAGGCGCAGGCTCTCCTGGACGGCAAGCCAGATGGCTGGTCGACCGTCGTGCGGCCGTACCTGGTCGGCGATGACCTCGCCAAGGACCCACATCAAGCACCGCGACGCTGGATAATCGACTTTGGCCACCGGACCCTCGAGGAAGCCCGCGAGTTCCCGGACGCGCTAGAGATCGTGCGCACACGCGTCAAGCCACAGCGCGACAAAGTTCGCCGCGCCACCTATCGCCAGAACTGGTGGCGATTCTCCGAGCCACTGAGGGAGATGAGATCCGCGCTCGCGCCCCTACGCCGATACGTAGCCAGCCCAGCGCAGGCAAAGCGGATCCTGTTCAGCTGGGTCGAGCCGGCAGTATGCCCGAGCAACCTCGTCACGGTCTTCGCGTTCGACGATGACTACTCGATCGGCGTGCTCAGCTCCTCAGCGCACCGGCACTGGCTCGAGGCCGGTTGGTCCACACTCGAGGACCGGCTGCGCTACACGCCAAGCACGGTCTTCATAACCTTTCCCTGGCCGGACCCGAGCTCCACTCAACGCGACGCGATCGCGAACGCCTCTGCCGCGCTGTATGAGACACGCTCCCGCCTATGTGTCGAACACAACCTCGGACTGACCGACCTCTACAACAGCATGGACGAAGGCGGCTTCCAGAGCCTCGCCGAGCACCATGCGGCCCTCGATCTGGCGGTCATCGCAGCCTACGGCTGGACGCCAGGCGACGTTGACACCGCGCACGCCCTGAACGCTCGACTACTCGCGCGCAACCTCGACATCGCCTCGCGCAAGACTCCCTACGCCGGCCCAGGCTGAAGCAGGCCGTTACCGTTCCTCGCGAGAGGACCGCGGTCGACGAGAGCGCCGCGCTAGGTCGTTCCGCCCTGGCGGAGCTTGTACATCGCCCGTGGCCGCGCGCCGTTCGGTTGCTCGCGTCGCGTGACTGCGCCCTCCTGCTCGAGCTTCCCAAGGATGTTGTATGCGGTGACCCGGTTGACGCCGGTGGCGTTGACGATGTCGCTGACCGATGCCTCTGAGGAGCTGGTCTGGAGCATCTGCAGAATCGCCTCGCGGTTCGCTCCGCGTGGGGCACGCTTTCCGTGCCGGCGCCGCCGCCGTTTCGGGCGCGACTCCGGTGTCGCGGCTGGGCTCGGCGTCGCTCTGCTCCCGCGTTTTCCGGGAGGGCGGCCAGGGCCTCGACGGCTCGGTTTGGCAGCCGTGCCATCCTCCGCCGCTGGCGTAAGCTCGCCGAGCGCGGCGCTCGCGGCCGTGAGTCGCTCGTACTCGGCGAGGTAGGGCTCGAGCTCCTGGAGCCGACTCTGGATTTCCCTCTGAATCTCCTCTACGCGGTCGGTAGCCACGATCTCTACTCGCCTTTCTGGAAATGCCCTCTCCACGGATGGATCGGCGCATGAGTTGCGTTGCCGCACTATACGAACCTCCGACTCCGACGCCGACGCCGCGAGCTCGCCGACGTCGGCCGCCGCATCTGATGCGGCTGTCTGGGTCTTGCGCCCGAGCTAGCGGCCGCAGCAGCGCTTGTACTTGATCCCGGAGCCGCAGGGGCAGCGCTGGTTGCGGGTGGGGCGGTCGGTTCTGACTCGCCGCATGGCGCTGTTGCCCGCTAGGAAGCCGGGAGGCATCGGTTCTTCGTGAGTGATCGGGAACGGACCTGATCCCGAGCGGATCCGCGCCGACCACAGCTCCCAGGCCGCGTAGGCGTCTGGGTCGTAGTCGAGGTTCCCGGCGAGGCGCCGCAGCGTCTCGGCGCCCAGGTCGTTCGTCTCGGGCGTGTCTGCGACCACTGCCGCCACGGCTTCCTCGTCATTGCCGAACGCGGCGACCATCCCCCGGACCGCTGCGAGGTGTTCTGTGACGATTATCTCGCGGATTTGATCGGCGTCGGCGATGGAGTCGCAGAGGGCTCCGCAGATACCACCGGGACTCGGCCACGGCTGGGTATCGGTGTTGAGCGCCATCGTCTGCACGCCTTCGCTGGCTCCGCGGGGTGGAAGCATGATCTGCGGGGCGTTGCGGCGCGTGAAGTTGTTTGTCGGGTTGGCGCTGGCGAGACGCTCGCCGACGGTGCGCTGGGCGGCGACGGCCGCACACACTTCGGCGGAGAGAAGGATTGGGGTCCCAGGACCCCATGGCAGCCGTGCCGAATACAGAGCCGCGGCCGTGTCGTCAGCACAAACAGCGACGGTCGTGAAGCCGGTGCCGCCCTGGTACCCGAACCGGATGACGCCGGCGTTTGTGCACAGCTTGGCGTCCAGGTCCTCAAAGGCGCGTTTCGCGGCCAGCTCGTCATCGTAAAGGCAGGCAATAATGTGCGGGCAGGGTAGTAGTAGTTTGTTGGCTTGTAGTGACATCTCCTAGAGTTATCACATAAGTTGAAAAAATGTTCGAGATTTTCTGAACTCACAGAGTTACGGCATCGCGCGGGGCCGTGGCGCACCGTTTTGTGGTCGTCTCACGCCGGTTTGGCGCGTTTCTGACGCTGTTTTCCAAAGAAACCTCTAATGAGGTCTCTTTGATATCGGGGCGCGAGGAGAGGCGTTGGGTCGCGGAGCTTTACACCGACGTCACGGTGTTAGGGCGTTTGCTCAACCGTCGGGTAGCGTCGCGCCCGCTGCTGGAGCGCTCTCGCTACCCTCGCGAAATGCCCTGTTGTTGGAAATCACCATCACGGCCAGTAGTAGACGGGCATTCCGCTCGGTTGAGCAAAGCAAACCAACGTGGAAAAGACCTGCGGTTTTTCCACGTTCTTTCGAGCTACGAGTGGTCCAGACGCCACGACATGCACCGGTGCGCGTGCGGGCGGTTTCGAAGCGCCTTTGAGGATGGAACCCGCCCACCTACATCCACACGCGGGCAGAGAGACGCATCGGAATAACGTGGAAATGAGCACCGCGGCGCTCGACGCCGGTTTCCACGTTATTCCGGGCACATCGGACGTATTTCCACGTTGTTTAGGGTGCTGCGTCGTGCAGGCGTGTGGAAAAGGGTGGAGCGAGTAGACCGGCGAATTCGGGGGTTGACTTCTCGTCGTCTGGGTGTAAGAGAAGAGGCGTGGCCGAGAAAGATGTGGGGCGGTGCGAGAGGTTGGCGGGGCAGCGAGTCGTCGCGGGGGTCGACGAGTCCTACTTTGACGCTGATGACGAGTTCTGGGCGCCGATCCGTCAGGCCGACGAACGCGACGCCACCGCTCACGAGCGCGAAGTACGCCAAGGTCAGGGTTCTCCAGTACGGGGCGCGCAGGCGAAGCGCCGCAGCGGCGGGGCCGCCAGTCCAGGTCAACGGCGAGCGTCGCGGCTGAGCCTTCGGCGTCTGCGGACGCGGCTTAACCGGCCTCACTGGCGATACTTCGAAGGTATCGTCGATCCCGCGCGCCGTCGAAAATGGCTGGGGGCACTCACACAAACGTCCAGCGGGGCCATTGCGGAGGCAAGTCAGGCTCAAGGACGGCGCGCGCGAGGGTCGCGTGGAGTGGTGCTCGTGGGCGCGACTTGGCGGCGCTGGATCAGTGAGCCCCCATCGGGGGCAGTGGACTGCGAGGCGGCGCGATCCGGGGTTGACTCTGTAAGAAGCGGCACCATCGGCATATGACCGCGATAGCGAAACACACAGGTGACCGAGTCGACGGGACTCCGAAAGCGGGGGTGTGCGTGCACGAGCCCGCTTCCTCGGCTAGGCGTGCCATACGGTGGCGTGAGCGCATCGAGAGCGCGGAGACTACGGCATCAAGTGTCCCGCCAGCGGTGCCGTGCGGACCCGGGTTCCGCTCTGCGAACCGTACAGCCGCCGGCACATGACCTAACCAGGGGCCGGGCCCTACTGTATGAGGTGCTCTTCCCGTCGTGTGCCTTCGGATGCTCTCCAGCTGATGCTTGTTGGCTTGGGGTCGAGGATGGCGGCGACGGTGTTGTTGATGACGGTGAGCGGTTCGGTCCCGTGGGGGGTGGTGACGTTGACGTTGGAGATTCCGTTGGGGATTAGGCAGTCGAGCAGAACGCCATCTTTGTTCGGTGCTTCGATGGTGCCGCATGCGAGCGTCCTCGAGTCTGCGGCGGTTGTCTCCGGGCCGCAGCCGCCGCCCGCTGCCAGGCCGGGCTCGCGCTCGACTGCACACACGTTCTCCGCGTCTCCGAAGACGATGATTTCGTAGAGCGAGTTGCCCTGTGCGAGCCTGAATGATGCGGGGTCGATGACGGCGTTGGGAGTCAGGAGCTTGACCTGTTTGATCGCTGCGGCGCCTGGTCGGGCCGTGTCGCTGTCGAACACCGCAAACGCTTGCCGTGCCGCGGTGCTGAGCACCCCGCCGCCTGAGACCCCGAAGGCGAACCGGTGCGCCGCCGTGTTGACGGTCGGGGTAGGGCTCTGAGACGCACCGCGCGATGAGAGCGCGACTGTGGCGGCGGCGAGCGTGAGGATCGCGAGGCCCGATGCGACGCGCAGTACGCGCGTTTGCTGCACGGGTGCTGTCCGGGGCGCAGCTGCGCTCGTCCAGGGGCGCTCGGCGAGCTGGACGGGCGGGATGTTCTGGAGCGCGCTGGTGATATGGCGCAGGCGAGGATCAGATGGGGGCGTCGGCTTGGACATTTGGGATCTCCTGATCGGGTGTCTGTTCAATCTGCTCGTAGGCGTAGGCGAGTCGTCGGCTCGCCCTTTGCAGGCGCTTGCGTAGCGCGTCCTGGTGGATGCCGGTCAGTGCGGCGAGTTCGGGGCTGTCGAAGTGGTGCACGTAGCGCAGCACGAACAGGCTTCTGTCCGTGGGTCCCAGGGTGCGGACGAGCAGGTCACGCATCGCGATCGCCTCGTCAGCTGGCCGCTCTCTCGCTGCGGGCGGTGAGCGGGCGAGGAGCCGCCTGAGCGCATGCGCGCCGCGTCGGCGCGTGCGCAGCGCACTCAGCGCCCGGTTTCGCGCGATGCCGTATAGCCAGGCGCGGCGTTCCGCCGGGTCTTTGGGAGCCTGCTTGCGCTCGCGCCACGCTACGAGGAACGTCTCCTGCATCAGGTCGGCCGCGAGCATGCGATCGGATGTCATGTGCGCAAGAAAGGAGCCGATCGGCCGCTCCAGTTCCCGGACGAGCTGCGCGAAGCTCTGCTCATCGGAGCGGTCGCCGACTTGGCTCATGTCAGTTCAAGTGCCGCACGGCGATCAATCGTGACATCGGTGTGCCCGAGTGGTCGGACGAGGCGGTTTGTCGAGGGAGTTCCGGTCCTAGCCGAGAGGCAGGCACGTGGGCGCCGGGTCGCGGTACAGGCCGCTGCCGATGCCCATGGCGTGAGAGGAGCCGTCACCGTTGTGGCGGTCGAGCAGGCGTGCGGTGATGACGACCGTGTCTCCTGGTGGGATCACGTTCGGATGGATGAGGATGGTTAGGCCGCCGAAGCCGGTGTGCTTCTGCGGGCGCGCAGCCCCCTGCAGCAGCGCGCCCTCTGCCAGCAGGATGGATTCGACGTGTTGTCGTTCGCTGTGCTGCCTGACGAAGCCGGTGCCGAGCGGGGCCAGCTCGCCCTTGGCGGTGCAGCCCTGTTCGCGCGTGACGACTCTCACTCTCACGCCGAGGCTTGCGAGCCGCGCGTCTGCGGCTCTCGTGCCGAGGAGCTCGTTGAGCGTGAGCGTGACAGAGCCGTCACGGTTCACCACCACCGCGTAGGCCGGGGTGGTTGTGCCCGCGGTGAGCGCCAGCGTCGCGGCGGCGGCAGCGGCCACGGCCAGCGCGGCGCCCCCGGCCACCAGGATTCGCCGAGCGGGCCGCCGACGCGTCAGCCGGGCCCTTCCGACGGCCGACGCGAGTGGCTCGCCGTGGTTGCGCGCGAGCTCCGACCATAGGCGATCCTCAAAACTGGACATTGTCCGTGCTCTCCTTTCGTAGTCTGGCTCGTGCTCTGAAGAGGCGTACGCGCAGAGCACCTGGCGAGAGCTCCAGCGCCGCAGCTGCTTCTTTTGGTGTGAAGCCCGCGAGGTGCACGAGCTCGATCGCCTCGCGGTCGATGTCCGGCAGGGCGGCGAGCGCTGTGAGCAGTTCGCGGGCGGATCGCTGCGTGTCGATTCGTTCTGCGAGCTGGTCGGTCTCGTCCTCGTCAAGTGGCTGGCGCGCCTCGTCGCGGCGGGCTGCGTCCTCTCGCCGGCTGGCGCGCTCGCAGTGTTTCGCATAGACGCGTTTGGCGATCGCGAACAGCCACGGGCGCTCGCTGCCATCCGCGGGGCCATGAGAGATGTAGGAGCTCATCGCCTCGACGAACGTGTCTGCGGTGAGATCGGCGACGAGCTGCGGGTTGCGGCTGCGCCGCGCGAAGAAGGCCGTCACGGCGCCCACCTGCGAGCGGTACAGCACCTCGAACTCGTCCAAGCACCCGCCGGACGGGGCAGTCCGGCTTCGCGAGGGGGCCTCGCCAGTCGAATGGCTCACGACTAGTAGGTGGCGTGCCGCGCTCGCATCGTTACAACACGCTACGCGCCAACCGCCGCCGTAGGGCCCGCTCGTGGTCGCCGACAAGAAGAGGTGCGTGGCATGCCTGTCACAACTTGCGGGCTCGCTCCAATATGTCTGCGATGTCCCCGCGAGACTTGTCGAGGTGCTCGGATGAGGAGCTGTTGCAGATCGGGCTTGAGGATGCGCAGGCACTCGGTGTGTTCTACGACCGCTACGAGGATGCGCTGCTCCTCTTCTTTCGGCGCGCGTCCGGGCGCGCGGATCTCGCCGCTGACCTCACCGCCGAGGTGGTCGCGGCCGTCCTGGCGTCGCTCGGGAGTTTTCGCCCGGAGCTGGGCAGCGCGCGGGCTTGGCTGTTCGGGATCGCGCGTCACGAGCTCGCGCAGACCTGGCGGCGCCGCCGGGTCGAGGCCGAGGCGCGAAGGCGCATGGGGATGGAGCCGATGATGCTGACCGATGAGGACCTGCAGCGCATCGACGAGCTCGTCTCGGATAGCCGCTCTCTGACGCTGCTCGACGAGCTTCCCGGCGAGCAGCGCTCTGCGGTCGTCGGGCGCGTGCTGCAGGAGCGTGACTACGCCGACCTCGCGGCGGAGCTGGAGTGCTCGGAGATGGTCGTCCGTCAACGCGTCAGCCGTGGGCTGCGAGCGATGCGCGCCAAGCTGGGAGGCACGCGATGAGCCGGCTTCCGCAGCTGCGCGCGTCCTTCATGCAGGCGGCCGAGCGGCAGACGACGCTTCCGGCGCGGGCCGCCCGTGGGCGCAGTCGCCCGCTGCGCGTGATCCTGACGGTGGCGCTGGTCGCGTTGCTGCTGGGCGCCGCAGCTGTCGCCGCCACTGGGGTGCTGCGCACCGGATCGGCCGTGCGCCCGCGTGAGCGGCTGACGCCGACCGCCGGTTTTGGAGTGCCCGCACCGGGAGGATCCCGTATTCTCGGCGTGAGCTTCGCTGACCCGGCGGGTGGGCCGCCCTGGGGGATGCGGGTAGTCCACACGACCCGGGATCTCGTGTGCATACAGCTCGGGCGGCTGTCCCGCGGCTCGCTCGGAGTGCTCGGGCTCGATGGGGCATTTCGTGACGACGGCCTGTTTCACCCGCTGCCCTCTGATGTGATCGGCCGGCAGCTGGGAGCCGCGAGCTGCCAGCCTGAAGCCGTCCGTGTGAGCCTCGAAGTGTCCGGGATCCCGGAGAGCGGCCTGATGCCCGAGATGGGGAACCTCGGGGCGGTCTCCCGCGACCGGTGGGTCTCCTACGGCCTGCTCGGGCCGGACGCCGTCAGCGTCACATACAGCGACCAGGGCACCGCTCGCACGGTTCCCGTTGAACCCGGCACCGGTGCGTATGTGATCGTCCTGCCCGGCGTCGAGCCCGGACCGAACAGCAAAGGCATCACATCCGGAGGGAGCAGCGGAGCGAGCCAGCCGGGAGGCTCACCACTACCGAACCCTGCCGGGGCGCTGACTGCGATCACCTACCGGCTGGGCGACACCACATGCCAGGACAGCGTCACGGCGACCGCGCCGGATGCCTGCCCGCGTCCACAGGCGGCACCCGCCCGCGCCCGATTCCTAGAACCTTCCCTTCATCTGAACCTGCCCGTCACCGTGCGTCTGCACCCCGCCGACGTTCCAGGTGGCTACAGCGCGGTGCTCACCTTCACAGCTCCGTACGCGGTGCCCAACGCGCTGAGCGGCTACTCGATAGCAAGTCCCACACCGTGCCATGAGGGAACGACGATCGACCCGATCGACCGTGACGTCAGAGCGGGCGCGACGGTCACCGTCCCCCTGCAAGCGGTGTTCGCCAACGCCTGCGGGCTCAGCGTCTTCCTCGAAGTGCTCTACAGCAACCGGCAGGCAACGCCCACCGCGGGTCCCGGCAGCGTTCTCGTTGGGCGCGCCGTCGTCAAACAACCCTGATAGCTCCCGGTGGCGAGAACCTCGAGGCTCCGCTGTGAGCAAGTGCGCCGTCTGTTGGCTCGGGGCTAGGGAACCTGTCTGATGATGTCGAGCAGCTCAGCGCGGTCATACCCGCTTTCGCGGCCGAGCTGGACGAGCTCGATCGCCTTCTCCAGCACCGCTCCGCGTTGCGGGGTCCCGCTGACGAGGATGCCGCGGCCTGGGCGGAGTTCGAGCAGGCCTTCGTCGCGTAGGAGGCGCAGGGCGCGCAGGACGGTGTTGGTGTTCACACGCATGACGGCGGCGAGGTGCCGCGCGGGCGGGATGCGCTCGCCGGGCTTGGCCTCGCCGTCGGCGATCGCGCGACGTATCTGCGCGGCCACCTGGTCGTGCAGGAGGGCCGGGTCATCGCGGTCGACCTTGACGTCCAACATTGTGCTATTGATAGTAGCTCAGAGCGATGTTCGAGCGCCGTCCCGATATTCGATGAGCATCACCGTCGAGCCAGCGCCCGCGGAAGCGCCCGAGGCGGGCGTGATCGAAGAGGCGCGGGCGCGCCAGCGCCGCCACCGGGGCGTGGCTGCGGCGGGCGCGATCGCCGCCGGCGTGATCGCGGCGCTCGTGCTGGGGTTCGCCGGCGG
>JBEKGK010000114.1:0-12628 GCA_050012835.1 Solirubrobacteraceae bacterium
ACCGGGCCGAGCGATCACGCCCCCGTGATCGTCGATCTGGACGAGGCGCCGGACGGGGACATCGGACCGGTGGTGCCGCCGCCCTCCGCTCCGGCCGCCAAGCGGGGCCCGGTCAATCTGCCCCAATCACGGTGAGCGGGCACAGGGCACGAGGCACGAAGCGCCCGTCGCCTGGCTGAGCCTCCCGTTACTCGGGCTCGACCGCGATCCCGAGCGCCGCGGCGAGCGCCTGCACGGAGCCGACGAGGTCGGGCCACGGCATCGACAGCCCGCGCAGCGACTCGACGCCGAGCACAGCATCGAGTGAGGTCCCGCGGATTGTGCACTCCTTCAGGCGTGCGCCGCGGAAGTCCGCGCCGGTGAGGTCGCAGCCTTCGAAGCTCACCGATGTCAGGCGCGTCTCGAGGAAGCTCGCTTCGCGGAGGTTGACGTTCTCGAACACGACGTGGCGCAGCGTCGAGTGCGCGAGAGAGGCGAGCATCATCGTCCCTCCCACGACGCGCAGATCCTCAACCTCTCCCTCGCTGATACTGAAGCCGACGAGCCTCGAGTCCATGAGCTCGGTGCGACGGATCTCACCGCGCCGAACGCGAATGTTCGACAGATCGCAGCCCTGCAGGCGGGCGTCACGCAGCAGGAACTCCGTCGCAGTGCCTTCACCGAGGCTCAATCCGTGGAGCTCGGACTCCTGGACGCGAATGCGGCGCGTCGTGAGCGCATCGCGCCCGTGGTGCTCGACGAGCGCTTCCGAGACCATGAGCTCATCGAGCTCACCCCCGTCTGGGAGCTCGCGCTGATCGAGCTCTGAGAGGATGGGCGCGGCGACGGGCACCGACTCTGCCATTGCCGCCGAGCGTACCGAGTTGGACACGTCAACGAGACCGCAGACGGCCGCGCGAACATCGGCGGGTGCCATCGATACGGGTCGATCCAACCGTGCGCCGAGCGCGTGCTCGGGGCGCGCCTCGCCTCGCCTGCTGATCGCCTAGCCTTAGGTGCCCGTGCTCTTCGTCCTGGTTCTAGCCGCCGTGGTGGCGGTCGCGCTGCTCGGGTTGAGCATGTGTCGCTCGGCCGCCCTCAGCGACAGCGATCATGCTGCCGCCTTGGCTGAGTGGACTGCCGCGAGCTGTCTCGCCGAGCATGAGGCCCTACCCGCTGACCGCCCACGCGAGCAGATCCCGCTTGACCCGCGAGGCGGGCCATTCCCCGCGACGGGCTGACGATGGCTGGCCGTCATGGGTTTATCATCCGCCGCTACGGCAAGCGCAACCACGACGGAACATGCTCGGGATAACCCACAATCCCTCCACGAGGATCGCCTTCAAAGGCCTTCTTTGCATGAGCGTAGCCATAGTCGTGCTGCTCGGGTCGCTGGTTCTCGCTGGCGCTGCCAGTGCCGAATCGGCCACTGAACCTGCGGCGGAAGCGCCTGCGCCGGTCAGCGAACCTGCGCCGCAAGCGCCTGCGCCGGTCAGCGAACCGGTACCGGAAGCGCCTGCGCCGGTCACCGAACCGGTGTCGGAAACGACTGCGCATGCTGAACCGATCGTGGAACCTCCGCCGGAAGCGCCTGCGCTGGTCACCGAACCTGCGCCGGAAGCGCCTGCGCATGTAGAACCGATCGTTGAACCTGCGCCGGAAGCGCCTGCGCATGCAGAACCGATCGTTGAACCTCCGCCGGAAGCGCCCGCGCACGTAGAACCGATCGTGGAACCTCCGCCGAAAACGCCTGCGCCGGTCACCGAACCGGTGTCGGAAACGACTGCGCATGTTGAACCGATCGCAGAAAAGACCAAGGAAGGCGCGCTCGTCGCACCGACCACGGGACAGGCAGCGGAAGCCTTGCCCTCGGCGCCCGCTGCCCCTCAGCAGAATGCCTCACTGCCCGGTGATCCGTCGGGCCCAGTCCCCGCGGAAGCTGCAAGCGCTCTGATCGCGCCTGCGATCGTGACCGCCACTGAAGAACCTTCGGTGGGCTCGGCTGAAAGCCTGGCCTCGATCGTTGCGCCGGTGCGGTTGACCGCTGCGCAGCGCGCCGAAGACTTGAGTTGCCAGCTGTCCGGCCTGTCAGGGCCCGCGACGGACAACTGCACTGCTGCTTGGCCGGGTACGCAGAGCTTCTCCGCACCGTCCGCCGCTCTCGTCGCCGAGACGGCGACGACGACGGGGACGGGCGCGCCTCCCGACGGCGGCGGCTATGGCGGCTCCACAGGCGGGAGCCGCTCCGTCGCACCGCCGCCCGGACCCGCACCGAGCGGGGCCTTCGGCGGATCGGCGGCGGGCGGCTCCGGTGTTGCCCTCTCCGGGTTCTTCACACTCGCGGGTCTCCTATTGCCGTCGGACGCGCTCACCATGCGCCGCCTGCGGCTTTCCTGTCAGCCGTGGCTGACAGCGTTCTTCGTTCTGATTCCAGAGCGACCGGGCTAGCTCCTCCCGATCGCTTCGCTCGGCCCTGGATCTCGTGATCCAGGGCCTGGAAATCAATTCGAAGGCTTCTTTGGAAGGAGCTGTATGTGATGGAACGTCATCAAGCGACGTCGACAGTAAGCATTGGTAAGCGAAACGAGGGCCGCACGGCGGGAATTGGTGCCGATCGGATCGACACCGCGCCGGACGGGAGCATGCGTGAGCAGCCTGGTCGGAGCGAGCCCGGCTTGGCGTCGAGGACTGCGCGCCTTTGGACGCACACATTGGTCCTGACCGGCGAGTTGACTCACCGCTCGGCGCACGCGCTCGAAGTGGAGATAGAGCGACTCTGCGACGAAGGGGTCACCGGCATCACGCTGGATCTCCGCCAACTCAGGCAGATCGACTCGATCGGCGTGTCGGTGATCTCGTTCCGCTGTGGTCTCTGTCAACGACAGGGCCTCGGGTTCTCGCTGATCCCCGGGTCGCGGCTCGTTCAGCGCGCCTTCGAGCGGGCCGGCGTCGGCGATCTGCTGCCGTTTCAGGTCGATGAGGTCGCGGCCCGGCGACTGCGCACGCCGACGCCCCGACCAGCGTTCCCGGCGATTGTGAGGCGCGATCGGTAGCGCGCGAGCCCGGCTAGGCTGTGCCCGGTGATTCGCGGGCTCGCGACCAGGTGGGCGTTCAACGTCGTCGCGCTGTTCGTGGCGACATGGCTGCTGTCCGGGCTGAGCTACGGCAGCGACTGGTGGGCGCTGCTCGTCGCAGGGCTTGTGTTCACGCTGGTGAGCCTCTTCCTCAAGCCCGTCCTCGCATTCCTCTCGATCCCGTTCATCATCGTCACGTTCGGGATCTTCTACCTGCTCATCAACGTCTTCATGCTCTACCTGACGCACTGGATCGTTCCGCAGTTCACGATCGCGACCTTCTGGTGGGCGACGCTCGCGGCGATCATCATCAGCGCGGTCAACGGGATCCTGCATGTGTCCTTCGGGCGCCAGGACAGACGCCGCGTGCGCCCCGCGGGCTGACCGACGTGGTCGGCGGCGTAGTCAACGTGCTCGCCACCGACTACCCGTAGATCGCTGGCACCGTCATTTCACCAACACGGGCCGTTCGAACGACGCCGCTTCGGGGATCACCAGACCGGCTTCCGTCTGGAACCACTGTTCGAGCAGCGAGCAGTACATCCCGCGGAAGTCGGATGTCTTGATGAGGTTTTCGTTGACGTCCAGCTTGGTCAGGCCCGGAAACTCTCCGACCATCTTCCCCGCGGCCCGCGTGCCGATCAGGAACGCCACGCCACCGGCGCCGTGGTCCGTACCCGAGCCGTTTTCCTTCGGGCGACGGCCGAACTCCGACCACAGCTGGATCAGCACCCGCTGATCCAATCCGCGTGCTTCCAGGTCGCGTTGAAAGGCAACCAGCGCGCCCACGGTCTGTTCGAGGTTGGTGGTCAGGGTGTCCACCTCGCCCGAGTGCGTGTCGTAGGAACCGACCGCGTTCAGCGAGACGCATTTGATCGGCATCCCGGTGTGGAGCATCGCCGCGAGCACCGCAAGGCGTTCGGCGAATTCACCCGTCGGATAGGTGACAGACGAGCTGTCGCCCGATTCTTTCTCGGACGTGACGAAGTTTGCCATCTCTTCGAGCACCAGGCTCGTGTCATAGGAGGCATTGCGCGCTTGCGCGTACGCGGGTGACGGCGCCGGCAGCGCGCCGAGCGCGCCGAAGGTCTCGAATGCCGGCCCGGTGACCGGTTCACCCAGGCCATAGGCCCACATCGTGTAGTCGGCCGGCGAGGAGACCGCGGCGACGGGCATGCTCGCGGTGGCAAGAGCGGGTGCCAGCGAGTAGTCCAACGAGAGGCCCTGCAGCGGGTTGTCGGGTTCGCCGACCAGATCGAGGTAGCGTCCCATCCACCCGGAGCGCGCGTTGGCGTCGAGCTGACCGACCTCCCAGTAGTGGCGACTCGTGAAGTGGCTCTCTTCGGACGGTTCGTAGCCGATCGCCGGGAACACCGTGACCTTGCCCTCGTCGTGGAGTTCGGCAAGGCCGCCGGCGGCCGGATGCCACATCAGGGTTTCATCCTCGGTGAAGACCTTGCCCGAGCCTTCGACGAGGCCGAGCGTCGGGCGCAGTTCTTTGTACTTCGCTTCACGGACGGGCGCGAGCACCGATAGCGCGTCCCAGCCTCCTTCCATGAAGATCGACACGAGCACCGGCTGGTCGGCGCCGCCGGCCGCGGAAGCCTGCGCGATGCCCTCTTCGAAGTGGCGCGGACTGAGCATCGAGGCGCCGTACACAGACAGGGCCGCACCGGCCGAGCGCAGCAGGAACGTACGCCGGTCAAGGCCCGTGCCGGCCGGCAAGGGCATCCCCGGCTCGATCGTGGGCAGTCCCTTCCCGGCGATGGCCACGCCGCGGCGCAGCAGCTGCGAGCGGGTGAAGTCGTTACACGAGCAGCTCTTGGCCATGGTCAGCTCGCCCTCTCCCTGAATGTCGCCGCCGCCGGCATCTCAGCTCACCTGCATGTCCGGCGAGGTCGCGATCAGCAGCCGCAGCGCGTTCTGGCGCATCGCCCGGTAGGGGCTCTGCTCCCATTGCGCGAGCGGTTCCTTCAGGCAGGACTGCGCGAAGGCGGCGATGCACTGTTCTGATTCGGCGGAAAGCAATGGATTGGCCCAGTAGGCGAGCGCGCTCGAGAGCGCCGTGGCGGGGTCCTCCGTCGAGCTGTACTCCGGCTGGCCTTCTGACGGCCAGGGGTTGGGATAGGTCTTCGCAGTCGCGTAGCTGGCCATTTCCCAGCGCGCCCTGACGGTAGAAGGTGTCAAGCCAGCGGGTGAAGTCCCAGCCGGAGACGTTGGGTGGGTAGAAGAGCTGCTGGCCGGCATTCGCCGACAGCCATGCCCATGCGGTCGTGTCGATCGGACGGGAGATCGAGCGCAGCAGGCCGGCGTTGTAGACGACGGGTGGCGTGAGCAGCTCGGGGCCTTCGTAGAAGTCCGGATGCTGGAGGATCGCCTCGACGATCGCTTGGATGCTGTGGCCCGAGCTCGCGTAAAGGCCCTGCAGCGAGGCGAGCGTGGCTTCGGAGGGCGCGCTGGGGATGAAGTAGCCCCACAGCTTGGTGACGAAGAACGACGCGTGCAGCGGGTGGCTCACGCACAGGCGCACGGCGTCTTCGTAGCTCCAGTCGCCCGTCTGTCCGAAAACCGTCTTCTGACCCGTGTCGTGGAAGCTGGGGTCGAAGCGGAAGTTGTGGCTGCCGAGCTGTTGCGACCAATCGCTGCGCCAGCCCGTCAGCGCACGGGCCATTTCGCGCACGTCGTCCTCGGTGTAGGCGCCGCGGTCAGCGCCGAGCGAGAACAGCTCCATCATCTCGCGCGCGTAGTTCTCGTTGGGGTCCCACTTGTTGTTGGACGTGCCGTTGAGGAACAGCAGCATCGCGGGGTTGGCGGTGACCGCCAGGAACAGATCGTCAAAGCTGTCGAGAGCCATCGAGCGGAACAGGTTGTTCTGATCGAGCATCAACTGCTGGCTGCCGACCTGGTCGTTGGAGTTCGCGAACCAGTCGTGGAAGATGAACGCCATGCGCTCGACGAGCTGCTGGTCGGAGCGGACCATGCGGTCGAGCCACCAGCAGTGGTCATCGCCCCAGGCGCCCGCCGGATCGAGCGGCTTGCCTTCTTCGTCGACCGGTTCCGGACCGCTGAGCGTCGCTGGACCGGAGGGGCGCGTCAGGCTGAAGACGACCTGTTGCAAGGGCTGGCCGACGAGCGCCTCGGCCTGCCCGGGGGTCGGCCCGAACCCCGCGCGCCAGAGCAGGCGGTGCGTCTGAGCGAGCGTGATCGGCGGAGAGCCCACCGAGGAGACGGGGGTGGGCGACGGCGCGGGCGGCGAGACCGGGGCCAACGGCAGCGGGACCGCGAGCGTGCCATGTGGTTTGGCGATGACGCGATGGCCAGCAGGCTTGTGCCGCCTACGTCGGCGCTTGTGATGCTTGGGGTGCTTCTCGTGATGCTTCTGCCGCTCCTTGGCCAGCTTGCTGCGCGCCAGCTTGCGCTGCTGATCGCGACCGGTGGGATCGAGCACGGAAGTCACCTCGACCACTGTGATCGGTTGCGGGGCAGCGCCGCGCGATCATCGACGGATGTCCGATGGAGCCGGCCAGACCGATCCGCGGAAGGACTAGCGCACGCGCGCTCGAATCTTGGAGCGATGATCTCTTCGGAGGTGCAGCGAACGCTGGTCAAGTCGCCGCCCGAGCTGTGGGCCGAGCTGAGCGATCCCAGCGCGCTGGCACGCCACCTCGGTGAGCTGGGGGAGATCCGCATCGTTCGCACGGAGCCCGAAAGCACCGTCGAGTGGGCAGCCCAGAACACCACCGGCACCATCTCGATCAAGCCCTCCGGATGGGGAACCAAGGTGACCCTCAGCGTGACCCGGGAGACCGTCGACCCGCAGCCGGTGCCGGCGAGCGATATCGAGCCCGCATCTGAGCCCACGTCCACAGCCGGGTCACAGCCGGCAGCGAGCGTCGAGCTTGAGCCAACGGCGAGCGTCGAGCCCGAGCCCGAGCCGACAGCGAGCGTCGAGCGCGAGCCAACAGCGACAGTCGAGTCCGGGCCGACCGCCGCAGTCGAGCCCGAGGCGATGAGCTTCGACACCGAAACCGACGCCGATACGGATACCGAGCCCGCGGCCGACGTCGAGCCCGCAGCCGAGCCTGAGGTCGAGCCCGAACCGCGCCGCGGATTCTTCGCACGACTGTTCGGCCGTCGCCGCAGCCCGCAGCCCGCGACCGCGGCGCCTCTCGAGACGACAGTCATCGAGCAGCCACTCGACGCGCCCGCGCAGAGCGCGGTGGCGGAGCGCTCGCCCGGGCAGCCTGACGCCTTCGCGGCGGTGAGGCAGGCGCTCGCACCGGAGACGTTCGCGGCGTCACATCCGTTCGCTGCTCTCCCCGCCGCCAAGCCTGCACCCGACGCGATCACGATCGAGCGACTCCGAGCCGAGCAGCTCGGCGACGAGGCTCATGCCGAGCAGGTCAGTGACATCTCCGTCGAGCTGTTGGCGGCCGAGGACGTCGCAGCCGAGCAGGTGAGCGCGGAGGAAGTGACGGCGGTGCTCACTGCGGTGCTCGACCGGCTCGGAGCCGCGCATCACCGGCCGTTCTCGCGGGCCTGAGCTCGGCAGCTCCGGCCTGCTCCTGCCAGCCCGGGCGCCGCGCTCGCGGCGGTTGCATGCCTTGAAGTCCGCCGCGATCGGTGCTACTTTCCTCATAAAGTAAGTGAGAAATACCGAGGAAGGCTGACGATGTTCTTTCGCCAGGTGCTGTATCGAGATCTCGGATGTGCCTCCTACGTGCTCGGCGACGGCGGCGAGGCGATCGTCGTCGATCCGCGCTTCGACACCGACGTCTATCTCGAGATCGCGCTCGAGGCCGGGCTCGAGATCGCCCATGTCGTGGATACGCACGAGCACGCCGATCACATCAGCGGGCGTGAGCGCCTCGCTGCGCTCACCGGCGCTCAGGCGCATCGACCGGCGCGCCAGGACGCTCGGCGTGGCGGCGACCTCGAGGCCGGCCAGGAGCTGCGCGTGGGGAGCGTGCTCGTGCGAGCGCTCGCCACACCCGGGCACCGTCCCGAGCATCTGGCGCTGGCCGTCAGCGACGCCTCGCGATCGCTCGAGCCGTGGATGCTGCTCAGCGGCGACTCGCTGCTGGTAGGCGATCTTGCGCGGCCGGACCTCGCCGTCGAGGCCGAGCTGGGTGCGCGCGACCTGCACGCGAGCCTGCAGAGCCTGCTCGAGCTCGGCGACCACGTCGAGATATGGCCTGGGCACGTGGGCGGCTCACTGTGCGGAGGCGCCGGCCTGAGCCTCAAGACCTGCTCGACGATCGGCTACGAGCGGCGCAACAACCCGCTGCTCTCACTGCAGGCGTCCGAGTTCGTGCGGCGCCTCACCAGCAGCATCCCCGCACGGCCCCCGAACGTGGCGCACGTGGTCGAGGCGAATCGCCGCACGCGCGAGCATCTACCGGCACGTCCGTCGCTGCTCGACGCCGACGCGCTTGCGCACGCGCTCGACGATGACGTGACCGTGCTCGACGCACGCGACCCGCGCGCCTTCGACGAGGGTCACATCGACGGCGCGGTCAACCTGCCGGTGTCGGCCTCGGCGCTCGGCACACGCGCCGGCTGGGCGCTGCGCCCGCACGAGCCGATCGTGATCGTCGCGGATGAGCAGTGGCGCGCCGAGGCGATGACGCGCGCGCTGCACGCGGTCGGGCTCTGGCGGATACTCGGCGTGGCGCTCGATTGGACGGAGCTGCCCTCCAAGCGCGGGGGTGCCTGGAGCCTCGAGGCACTCGCCGCCGGCCTGCGCGAGCGCTCGGTCGCGCTCGTCGACGTGCGCGAGGCCGAGGCGTGGCGGTCCGGCCACGTCGACGGCTCGATCCACCTGCCGCTCGGCCGGCTCGGCAACGGGCGGGAGCTCGCCGTGGCCGCACCGCGCGGCACGATCGCGGTCGCGTGCGCCGCCGGAGCACGCGCGGCATTCGCGGCAAGCCTGCTACGACGGGGCGGCTGGCGAGACGTCGTGCGCGTGGCCGGCGGCGGCATCGGCGGCCTGCGCGCGTATGACATCCCGCTGATCGGCGGCGCTGCATGACCAGCGCTCAGCGCGAGCGCGCCAGCTCGGCCATCCCTTCGAACGCGGCCAGCGGGTTCAGCGGCTCCTGATCGCCGGAGAGCTCTGCGTAGATGTTCGCGACGTTGACGAACAGGCGCTCGCCCTCGCCCCAGTCGCCCCAGCCATCGAGCGAGATCGCGCGCGCCGCCTGCAGCGCCGTCATCCCCTCCGCGTGACACGCACGCGCCTGCGTGTAGAGATATTCGAAGTACGACTTCAGCTCTCTCACCGCCTCGGGTCCCGCCAGCGGCCCGTGTCCCGGCACGATCGTCTCGACGTCCATCGCGAGGATCCGCTCGCAGGCGGCGATCCAGTTGGACACAGGCCCCGCCCACGCGATCGGATGCGCCCCGGAGAAGAGGATGTCCCCTGAGAACAGCACGCGCCGGGCGGGCACATGCACGAGCGTGTCGCCGCGCGTGTGCGCGGGGCCGACCTCGATCAGCGCCAGATCCAGCTCGCCCACGCGCATGTTCAACTCGCCGCTGAACGTCTCCTGCGGGAGCGCGAGCTCGATCCCCTTGAAGTCGAACGCCCCGAAGCACTCCAGGAAGAAGGCGCCGAGCTCGCCCATCGCCGGAGCCTGCTCGAGCAGCGCGGCCATCGCCGCCGGCGGCAGCTCGGTCATCTCCGCGGCGGTTCGCTCGGAGGCGACGATCCGGGCGCCGCCGACGAGCTGGTTGCCGTAGCAGTGATCGCCGTTGGCGTGCGTGTTGACGAGCGTGTCGATGCGCGCGGCCGCCGACACCGCCCGGCGCATCGCCTGCAGCATCTCCTCGGTCAGCGCCAGGTCGTACAGGGTGTCGATCAGCAGCGTGCTCTCGCCGTCGACGACCAGCCCAGCGTTGCTCCAGCCCCAGCCGCCGTCGGGCTGCAGGTACGCGTACAGCCCGTCCCCGACCTCTTGCAGGCCCTTGGCGTAGCCCATGTCGGCGCATGCTCGCACAGTGCGATACTCGCCACGATGCCGTTCGATCCCAGCCGCGCCGTGCCGCGGTACCTCGCCGACCCCGCCCGCTACGAGCGGATGCACTACCGCCGCGTCGGCGCCAGCGGCATCCAGCTGCCGGCGATCTCGCTCGGGCTGTGGCAGAACTTCGGCGACGACCGCCCGCTGGGGGGGAGTCGCGCGATCCTGCGCCGCGCGTTCGACCTCGGCATCACGCACTTCGACCTCGCCAACAACTACGGGCCCCCCTACGGCGCCGCCGAGACCAACTTCGGGCGCATCTTCAGCGAGGACCTCCGTCCCTATCGCGACGAGCTGATCATCTCGACCAAGGCGGGCTATGACCAGTGGCCCGGGCCGTACGGCGAGTGGGGCTCGCGCAAGTACATGCTGGCGAGCCTCGACCAGAGCCTCACGCGGATGGGGCTCGACTACGTCGACATCTTCTACTCGCACCGCTTCGACCCGCGCACGCCACTGCGCGAGACGATCGGCGCGCTCGACACCGCCGTGCGCCAGGGCAAGGCGCTGTACGTCGGCATCAGCTCCCACTCGGCGCAGCGCACCGAGGAGGCGCTCGAGATCCTGGCCGAGCTCGGCACGCCGCTGCTGATCCACCAGCCGTCCTACTCGCTGCTCAACCGCTGGATCGAGCAGGATCTGCTCGACGTGCTCGAGCGCCGCGGCGTGGGCGCGATCGTGTTCTCGCCGCTCGCGCAGGGCCTGCTCACCGATCGCTACCTGCACGGCGTTCCGGAGGACTCGCGCGTGCGCCGCGGCGAGGCGTTCGCGGAGCGCCTGCTCAGCGACGAGAACCTCGCGCACGCCCGCGCACTGAACGAGATCGCGGTGCGGCGCGGACAGTCGCTCGCCCAGCTCGCGATCGCGTGGGCGCTGCGCGATCCACGCGTGAGCTCCGCCCTGCTCGGCGCCAGCAGCGTCGAACAGCTCGAGCAGAACGTCGCCGCGCTCTCCAACCTGGACTTCACGGCAGAGGAGCTCGCCGAGATCGATCACCACGCCGTCGACGGCGGGATCAACCTGTGGGCCCCTTCCAGTAGCGCCTGATGGCTTGACGTCCCAGCCCGCACCTGAAGCGGCAGCGATCGCCCGCTCAGTCGCCCTCGGAGCGCCAGCGCCGGTAGAGCGCTGTGAACTCCTCGCGCATCGCCGGCGTCATGTCCTCGGCGCGCACGCGCCCCGTGAGCCTGATCGTGGCGCGCATCTGCTGCAGGTACTCGGTGCAGTGCTCGCATCCGGCCAGGTGCGCCTCGAAGCGCCGGCGTTGCGAGCGCGTGAGCGCGCCTTCCAGGTAGTCGGTGATCAGCTCGACCATCTCCTGGCACGCCAGCTCGTTCCTCGACCAGAACATCGTCAAACGCCCCCCAACTCGCTCTCCAGCGCCTGGCGCAGATGGCTGCGCCCCCGGTGCAGCAGCACCCGCTGGTTGGCCTCGCTGATCTCGAGCACGTCGCATACCTCCTGGCCGCTCAGCCCGTCGACGTCACGCAGTACGACCACCTCGCGCTGGCGCGCCGGGAGCGCGTCCAGCGCCAGCTGGATGTGGTCCGCCAGCCCCTGCGCGAGCAGCCGGTCGTCGCTGTCCTCCACCCAGTGCTGCGGCGGCGACATCCAAGCCCCCGACGCGTCGAAGCGAGCTCGGTCCACGACCGGACCGGCGTCTCCCACGGCCACGCTGCGACGCTCACGCATGCCGGTGCTCGTGGCGCGGTTGACGAGAATCCGCAGCAGCCAGGTCCGAAACGACGAGCGCCCCTCGAACTTGTCGATCCCGCGCAACACGCCCACCCACGCGTCCTGGACGACCTCCTCGGCCACCGCCGGGCTCGCGACGAACGAGCTCGCCAGGCGCAGCATCGCGGCGTGATGACGTGAGACGAGCGCCACGAACGCCTGCTCGTCCCCGGCGCGCAGCCGCGCCACCAACTCGCCGTCCTCGTCCGCTGCCTGTGCCTGCCGACGGCGGGGACGCGGCACGCCGAGCACCGCGATCAGCGCGATCAAGCCCACGCGCATGCTCGGGGATCGGATACGGGATCTGGGACACGGTCCATGCCGTTCATTGCCGCCGTGCAGGCTACGGCGCCCGTGTTGGCGCCGCAACCCGCGTGGCGTGGCTGTCGCTAGCCGGCGGCGATGCCCTCGCCGCCGACCGCGCTCGGGACGGTGACCGTGCCGATCGCCGTCGGTGCGCCGTGCGTCGTGACCGCGAACTCGTCGACGACCCCTTCCGCGCCCGTCTGCACGTAGAGGAAGCGCCCGTCGCCGCTCGCCGCCGCGTCGACCGTGCCGCCGTTCGTCGGGGTGTCGCCCAGCAGCGTCAGCAGCTGCCCGCCGTCGCTCGATCCGAACTCGCCCAGCGAGCCGCTGCCGGCGTTGGAGGTGAAGAAGCGCCCGCGCGCTTCCGCGACCCAGCACGTGGCGGCCTGTTCTGTAGCGACCGCGTCGAGCTGTTCGAGCGCGCCGCTTTCCTTCAGCTGGAAGCTCGCGAGCGCGCCCGCGGCCTCGGCGAGGATCACGTGTCCCTGCTTGTAGAACGTCACCGCGAACGGC
>JBEKGK010000115.1:0-18319 GCA_050012835.1 Solirubrobacteraceae bacterium
CACACGCCAAACTAATCTCGGGCTCAAGAGCACCAGGCGAAGATCGGCGTTGCGGGCGACTCCCAAATCATCCCCATTTTCATCAGCCCGTGCGGGCCCGCGGCGCGGGCACGGGAACTAATACGAGACTCGCTATACACCCAAGGCTGGCAGGGACTCAAGCCGGCGGCTTTCCCTGTACCCACGGCCGTGCGGCGGAGCGATCGATGGGCCGGGGACGCCCGGCACCCCTGACGACATCGGGGCGCAGCAGCGATGACTCCTATCCGATCACCGGGAAGCGCCGCTCGGCGGCCAGCTCGTCAAGCGTTCGTTGCATGAGCTCGGTGATCGTCTCGTAGACCGCGTCGACGTCGGGGTTGGGGCCGAAGCGCTCGTGCAGGTCGATCGGCTCCAACACCTGGGTCGTGATCTTCGCCGGCAGCGCGATGTGGCCGAAGAAGTCGCCGACGTCGAGACCCCAGGGCAGCGCGAGCGAGACCGGTAGGACCTTCAGACGGAACCTCCGGTCGAGCCCCAGCGCCCGGGCGATGCGCTCCCCCCGCGTCAGGAACAGCGCCGTCTCCTGGCCGCCGATTGAGACCACCGGGACGATCGGCACGTCCGCGGCGAGCGCCAGCCGTACGAATCCCTCGCGCCCGGCGAACTCGACCCGGTGGCCGTGCCACGATGGCCGATGCACCTCCCAGTCGCCCCCCGGATAGATGAGGACGGCGGCTCCGCTGTCCAGCGCGGCCTGGGCGTTCTCCGGGGTCGCCTCGATCGTCCCGTACTTGCGCAGCCGCCACACCGACACCCACGGCACCGTCATCACGAGGTGGTGGGCCAGCTGGAAGAACGGGCGCTCCACCCCAAAGTACCGGTAGAAGCCGAGCGTGAACGCGAGCGTGTCCGGTACGACGTTTCCGCCCGAGTGGTTGCCCACCAGCAGGACGGGGCCGCAGGCCGGGATCCGGTCCAGCCCGCGGATGTCCGGACGGAACCAGGCAGCGATCAGTGGCCACATGAATCGAAGCGAAAGAGTGATGTAGTTGGGGTCGCGCTCCCGCAGCACCGCCGGCGCTGAATCGACCGATTTGGTCCCAGCGGCCCCCACAGCAGACGTGTCGCTCGTAGGCGACTCCATCGTTTAGGTGTATGACCTCGCGGGCGGCCGCACATCGGGGCTATCCCGTGGACTCCGCGCTCAGAACTACTGGCACGACTTGACGATGTCGGGGTGAGGTCAGCGCGAGGTCGCGCCGCCGAACGCGGAACGGCATCTCCTCGATCTGGGTGTTGCTTTCGCGTGATTCCGACACTCTCGAAGGCGTGTCACGGTCGCTAGCGCGTTGGACGAAAGGGAGGCGTCGTGCCGGAACCTGGTCGCACGCCTCCTTTCGCGGAAGAGCGAGCGTGTCCGGCACGCCAGATACGTGCGCGAACTTGCGAGCGAGACCACTTAGACGAGGGGATCGACGCCGAGCATCTCGACGTGCAGGTCGAGCGAGTAGTCGATCTTCGGGCGCCCCGAGCGCCCGAACCCAAGCATGTCCGGCGCGACCACGTCGTAGTCAGCCGCGTAGCGCTCGATCAGCGGCTCCCAGGTTCGATGCGAGGTGCCGCCGTTATGAAGAAAGACCATCGGGGTGCCGGTGCCCTCGCGCCGGTAGAAGACCTCGTGACCGCGGAACGTGAAGGTGCTCATCCGCTCAGTACTCCTGTATTCGACGAAAGCAAAGCTCGCCGAAGCTCGGGCGTCTCACCGGCTGGCGCGCATAGCTGAAGAATACCGCTCTTAGGGACTCACGCTGCGAACGCGGCCGAGCACCCGCGCTGCAGACAACCAGCGGCAATGTCCAGCTCGGACAGAGTGATCTTGCCGTGGACGTGCCTCCTCACCGAAGAAGCAACGCGGACGGTGGGACTACCGCAAAGGAGCGATCAGGCGCTTGTGCCCGGCACAGGATGTGCCGGGGCTGAGCCGTCTGGTGCTCCCAGCGGTCGCGGCGGGCCAGTGCGGATCGTTCCCCACCAGATCGTTGCGAGGAGTGTGGCACCGACGACGGCCAACCCAATCGAGGTGATTACGTAGCCGGGGCCATGCCGTGCGGTGTCCACGAACACGTACACGACTGAGCCGATGAACCCGATCGACGTTCCGGTGATCACCGCCCGCCCGATCAGCCCGTGGTGGCGGGAGGCGACGAGCCGCTCGACGACCACCATCACGAGCGCCAGGGTGGGCAGCAGGAACAGTCCGAGGTCCTGGTGAAGCCACGTGAACACGGCGTCATTGGCAGCGCCCTTGGCGTGCGGGTCGCCGGCGCCGAAGTGGGTCTCGTCGAGCTCAATCGAGTAGCCGGCGATCGTGACGGTGGCAAAGCTGAGCACCCAGGACCAGACCGCCGCCGCGCGGACAGGCAGACCAGTCAGCGAGGCCAGCCTGCCGACCGCCAACGACCCCACGACGAGCAGCCCGCCGAACATCACGAACACGCCGGTGATCACGTCGTCGCTGGCGATCCCGTCGGTCCCTCCGTGGGACTTGAACCAGGCTGGCGGCACCCACGTGCTGAAGCCGGCGCGCACGTACACGTAGCTCATCGCGATCACGCCGATCGGGACCATGATCAGCCCGACCTGCGCGACCCGGCGTGGCGCTCCGCCGAGACTCCCATAGCCGAACTGGCGAGCTAGGAGCGTCACGATCAGCGCCATCGACGCGACCGCCATCTCGTGCGAGTGTGACCCGATCAGCGCGGCGGACCAGTCGCCGGCCTTGGTGTAGCCGATCGACTTGGCGAACGAGCGCAGGGCACCCGGCTTGAGCCCGAACTCCAGTAGCCAGCCAGCAAGATGCCCCATCACCGCGGCCACCAGCAAAGACGCGGTGGCGAGCGTCGCGCCGAGGAATGGGAGCGTCCGCGACGTCGGCGCACGGCGGCGGTACTCGAGCACGAATCCGACCAGCAACATCAGCAAGATCTCATCGAACGCGAAGAAGCCGACGATCTGAATCCACATCGGCACCTCGTAGCCGGGCACGCCTTTGTCGAAAATCCCCCCAATTGCCGCCGGGATCGTCGCCGCGAGCGCCCCGAGCGCTATCCACACCCGCACGTGTTTCGACTGAAGCCCCAACACCTGGCAGGCGACCAGCGCGCCGAGCGCGACCATCCCGATCAGCAGGCCATGCAGGAACATCACGTGCCAGTAGACGGGGCTCGCCGTGGCGCTTGGCTCGCTCTGGAACGGATTCGAGATGAACGCGCTGATCACCCCGAACAGGAGCATCCACCCCAGCACGAAGAAGACGATCCGGCGGTTGGTGAGCCACGGGAAACGAGCCAGCAGCACCTCGTCCGCGCGACCATCCGAGGTGTCGAGCTGGGCCTGGTCTTGCTGCTGCGCGACGTCACTCATCGCAGGTCTCCTCCGGTGTAGAGCATGCTTCAACGGAAGCGCGCGTTGATTGCAAAGGTACTGCAGCGACGTCGAGCCAGGACGATCAGCGAGACGAAGAGCCGTGATCGCGCGCGACCGCTTTCGTGTGATGGCGGTCGTAGGATGCTCGAGCGTGCGTCGGGTGGGGGGCTATATCACCATGTCCGACGAGGCCAACAGGGCCGGCGGCGCACCAGGAACAGAACCCTCGCCCAGCCCGCAGCTGTTTCCCCCAGCCGCTGGGAGGCCTCGTAGCCACTCACACGGTGACAGCGGCCGGTTGCCGGTGCGCTAGCTTGAACCGAGATGGATCGCGCCGTCCGCATCCGACATCTTCTCATTGCGATGACTGTCGGCGTCGCCGTCGCAGCGGGCTTCGCTGAGGCAGACCAGGGCGACAGCAGCGCGACCTTGACACCACCGCACACCCAAGAAGGCGCCGAACGCGACGCTGCGTTCGTGCTCAGCAGCGTCGTGCTGCCCACGGGTGCGAAGCGCCTAAGCCACGAGCCCGGCGCAGACGGCGGAGTGCTCAAACGCAGCGGTCCGAACGAAGTCTATGCGGACATCGTGGATCGCCACGCATGGTGGCGCGTCCCGGGCCCGTGGCGTTCCGTGCTGGCGTTTGTGAGTGCCCACCCGCCGCCAGGGTCCCACGACTTCACATCGGGATCGAGCAGCAGGTACGGACGGGAGACGAGCGCATTCATGGTGTTCGGCTGGCCACTGAACGCGGGGGGCCGTACGCGGCAGCTGAGCGTGGTGGTGGCGGCGACGCCGGGTCATGCCACCTACCTGCGCGCTGACGCCGACGTCGTGTTGCTGCTGCGCCGATCCGCGTCCGAGCGGATCCCGGCTGGTGTCGAGGCGATCGACATCACGCGGGGTCAGCCTGGACATGCGCCGTCGCATTCCGTCGTCGTGACCGATGCGGTCGAGGTCAGGGCGATCATCGCGGTGACCAACAGCCTGCCGACCATTCAACCCGCGGAGTTTGCTGGCTGCAACACATCGGGCCCCCGGGTGGGCTTTGTCGGGCCGGGAATCACGTTCACGTTCCGCGCGTCGCCCGGCGGCCCTGTGCTCGCCGTGGCGACCGAGCCGGCCGACGCGACCGGAACAGCAAAGTGCGAGCCGATGACGCTCACCATCGGCGGCGTACGCCAGACGCCGCTGCTGGAAGGACCCAAGGTGGTTGCTGAGGCGCAGCGACTGCTCAAGGTGAAGATCTAAGCCCGCGTCAATAAAGAGCGCGGTGCGCCCATTCGGCGGACTTCAAGTGCCGCGGTCCCAGCGCGGCGTGCTCGCCATATCACGTCGTCCGAGGGGGACGTTGCCGCTGTTTGTCTGCTCCGCGTTGCTCGGTAGCCGTCGCAGCGACGGCGGCGATAGGCTTGACCTCCAAGGAGGGCGGCGCCGTGCCGCCGAACGAGAGGACCGCCGATCTCGCCATGGCCCACATTCCCAGGCTGCGCTACGTGGATCCGTATAAGCCAAGGGGTCGCCTCTATCTAGCGGTGGCTCGATTGTCCGCCACCAAGGCAGGCGCGTGGTTCTCCGTCAACATCGCCTGGAAGGTCGACCCGCATCTGCTGAAGCTCACCAGGGGTCGGTTCAGCACCGCGGGGCCGCTTGCCACAGCGCTGCTCGAGTCGCAAGGCGCGCGAACAGGACAGCCGCGTCGCAATGCCACGCTCTACTTCCACGACGGCGATCGGGTGACGATCATCGCGTCGAAGCGGGGGTGGCCGAAGAACCCAGCCTGGTACTACAACCTCCGCAAGCATCCCGACATCGTTTTCGGCAGGCTGCCGTTCCGCGCCGAGCTCGTGGAGGACGAGGCCGAGCGGCAACGATTGTGGAATCTTGCTGACCGCGTCTTCCCTGAGTACGCGGACTACCGTGAGCAGGCCGGGAAGACCGGACGGGTGATCCCGATGTTTCGGCTAGTTCCTCGTTAGCTCACAAGACTCCCAGCCGCTCCGGATGGCGCTTCGGCGATGCGAAACGGCTAGGCTGCCGAGGAGCGTCTGATCGGCGCTCGCCGGCTACCCGTCCACGCATGCGGACGGGGACCGCGGTTCGAAAGACGGGTTCATGATGGGCAAGACGAGACTACCGGGGTTCCTGTTGGGTGTGACGGCCGTCGTGCTGACGCTGTCTACCGCATGCGCCAGCGCCGCGTCCAACAGGACGCTGCTGGAGCTGAAGGCGGAAGGCAAGCCACTGGCGGTGGGCGGCGAAGTCGTGCTTGTGGCCGGATACTCGCTGGGCCCGTGTTATTGGGAAGAACAGGACTTCAAGGTGGCGGTGAACCGCTCCAAAGCCGACAAGCTCGTCAGGACGGGCGAAGCGGGGCAGATCGAAAACTGCGGCGGAGGCGCCAAGGCGATTGAAATCACGAGCGCCAAGAAGATGATCGTGAAGCTGGCGCCGATGCGCATCGACCTAGAAGGGCCGTGCGTGTACGAATTCAAGGAAGTCTCCGCCACGTTCGCACAGAGAGAATGGGGCCCCGAAATCTATGGCACCGCTACGGGCAAGCTCTACAAGGCCAAGAGCGCGCGATCCCCGGCGTGCGCTAAGAGCCACACGACGATATTCGACGTGGCCCTGAGCGGGATCGAAACGGCACTCATCAGCTGAGCGCCCGCGCCCTGCTCGCGCAACCGCCTTCTGCAGCTTCACTTAAACCCGCTGCATCGGGTCATCCGTGCCTGCGTCGCGTCGAAAGCAGGCGCGATGTCGCCGGCCGATGAGACGGCTGGGTTTTGTCCGACGGGAGCGTGAGCAGGGCCCCCTGTCCAGGCGCTCGCTGTCATGCGAAAACGCAAGTGGTGCGCGTGACGCGTAGCGCTCGGGCGGGCTGTCCGGCGCGGCAGCCGCGGGAACGCGCGGAGTAAAGTCCGCCGAGTGCGCAAGGCTGTCTACTCGCTGTTGGCCTGCGCATGCGCACTGTGGATAGGGGGTTGTGGATCCGGCCACTCCACTGCTCCAGCGCGGCAGCCGAAGACAACTAGTTCCACACCTGCCTCGCTTGGGTCGCTCGTCGGACGCCCCCAGAAGGCGGTGCTGCGTCTCGCGCGTGGCCGCTCAACGGCGCGCTTCGTGATTACAGCGGTGCCGCACGACACATGGGACGTGCGGATGAGCGCCCCGGCGAGCGCCGACTTCGAAGTAGATGCGCTGAAGTCGGACGGAGAATGGCTCTACCTTCTCGAAATGACGCATCAGCGAGAAGCGTGTGCGATTACGGGCACACGCTTGCACTGCTTCCTGCGGTTCGCTATCGGGGCGAATCAGATGCCCGGTACGTGGACGGTCATCGCAAAGAAACGCACCGGTCCCGCCGCAACGGTGCGAGTTCAGATCACGTTCTACCGCCCTGGATCTGAATAGGCCGACGAGCTGCATCTGGGTGCGGCGGACGCGACGAAGCTGACCGACGACGCCCCGTACTTGCTTTAGACCGTGAGCGAGCGGGTCAACGACGAAGTCCGACACTCCTGGATCGGACGAGCTCCGGTCGTCAGCCATCCAAGCGGCCGCTCTCACGCTTTGCCTGGCGCAAGCGGGCGTGTACCGAGTCTCCGCCGGTGCTGCCGGGATTCGTCTCTCTATGCAAGCGGCTGCGGGTTGATCACCAGCACGCTCGTTTGCGCGTGCCTTCGATTGGTGTCGCCAGGCGCGTGGTGTTACACCGGCGTGGGCTGATCGTTGTCCGTTCGGGCTTCGAGTGCGCGGAGATTGTCCTGTGTTCTAGGGTCGCGCTCCATATGGCTGTCGATGAGCGGGCCCAGGACGCCGCGCAGCGTCGACAGGGCCGCCCAGCGTCGTGGTCGGATGATGCGTGGCTGGCGGCGTTCGATTCCGCGCACGATCGCCTGCCCGGCGGCTGCCGGGTGCAGGCGCTTGTGAAATGGGTTTGGAAGGCTTGCGAGCATCGAGTGGGCGAGCGGGTCGCTGTCCACGACCTCGTGAATCATTTCGGTGTCGACGAATCCGAAGTACGCGACGCTCGCGCCGGAGCCGTGTTGGCGGAGCTCCACCCGCAGTGCGCGGCCGAGCTGCTCGACCGCGGCCTTGCTCATCGCATATGGCGCGGTGCCGAAACCATTCATGAACGCGTAGATCGAGGAGACGAGCACGATGTGGCCTTCTCGGCGGATGATCTCGGGCAGCGCCGCATCGACGGTTCGAGCGGCCCCCATCAGATTGACGTTGAGCACGCGCTCAAAGCTCTCCGCGGGGGTTCCGCGGAACGTGGCAGCGCGTGAGGCGATGCCCGCGTTGGCCACGACGATGTCAAGGCGGCCGAACTGCTCGACCGTCCTGGCCACTGCGCGCTGGGTGGCGCTGCGATCGCTGACATCCGCGGCGAGGCCGAGTGCCCGTGCGTGGTGCAGCTGGGCGGCGGCGTGCTCGGCCGCCGCGGCATCCAGGTCGACGATCGCGACCGAGGCGCCTCGCGCGATGAGCGCTCGTGCGGTGGCAAGGCCGATTCCGCGAGCCCCACCGGTCACGAGGGCCACCTTGTCGGTCAGCTCGTATCGCGACACTTACGCTGCGCGCCCGGAGCGCTGTGAGCGCATCAGCTGGTCGTGCGCAACCCAGTTGGGCTCGGGGAACAGCTGGCAGTACTTGGCGTCTCGCATCAGCTTCTCGATCCCGGTCTCGACCATGTAGCCGGTGCCGCCGAACACCTGCACGGCGTCGGTGGTGCTCGCCACGGCGGCGTCGGTGGCGGTGATCTTCGCGGCGAGCGCGTGTGCCCGTTCGGTGGCGAGCCCGGCTGGGGCGGCGGCGGGCTGAGGCCAGCATGCCAGTCTCACCGCCATCGCGGAGAGCATGTCGCTGACGGCGTCGTGCTCGATGATCGCCACGCCGCCTTGATGGCGAGCGTGGGCGTACTCGAGCGCCATCTCGTGGGCGCGCCGGGCGATCCCGTGTGCGATTGCCGCCGTCCCGGCTCGCAGCAGCGCGAGCACGTCTGCGACGCCGAGCGCGGCGGACCCGCCGTTTGATCCGTCGAGCGCGGGCACGCAGCTGACGCCGGTCGCCTCGATCGACGCTGCGGGCGCCGCGCGCAGGCCCATCTGCGCGAGATCGCGTTCGATCTCACAGCCGCCCGCGCTCACGTCGAGCGTCCACGCGAGGGGTGCGGGCCCGTCCAGGAGGATCACGAGCCCGTCGGCGTCGTACGCGCCCAGCGCGCACGCGATCCTGCCGTCGCAACGTCCGTCTGAGAGAGTCAGCTCTGTGCCGGGCGCAGCCGGTGCGAGCGTCCAGCGTGTCCCCGCGGCGACGCCGGCGAGCTGCTCGCCGGCGAGGGTCGCCAGAGCGGTGTTGCACAGCAGCACGCTCATCGCGATCCCTGCGTCGCCGACGGCCAGCTCCTCGATCGTGGCGAGCAGCTCGGCGATGCCCAATCCGGCGCCTGCGTGCTGCTCGTCGAGCAGCGCACGGTCGAGTCCGAGCTCGACGAGCAGACGCCAGCATTCGTGAAGGGCGTCCTGGCCGCCGGCGTCGAGCGCCGCGGCTCGCGGCGTGAGCTCACGAGATGCCAGCTCGCGTGCCAGCGCTCGTATCTCGGCGCGCTCGGCCAAGCTGGTCGTGCTCATGATCGGCCTCCATTTCCGTTGGCGCTCGCGTGTCCGCGGGCGTTTGCGTTTGCCGGTGCGTTGTTGTCTGTGTCGGGGTGGATGCGGCGCAGCGGCGGCAGGCATTGGATGGTGCCGGCTTGGCAGAGCCCGCGATAGACCTCGATGCGGTTGAGCTGGTTGGTGCCCTCGTAGATCTGGGTGAGCTTCGCGTCGCGCCACAGCTTCTCGAGCTCCGCTCTGACCGGGCCGGCGCGCAGGCCGGCGAGCTCGAGCGCCGCGCCCGTGACCCGCATCGCGACATCGCCGCCGCGGGCCTTGGCCATCGAGGAGAGAGCGAGCGAGCGCGTGACGGCGCGCTCGCTGGTGGTGCGGTGAAGGAGCGCGACGGTCGCGTCGCGGGTGCGCTCCGAGTGAAGCCAGCCGCGGACGGGCGCCCGTCCGCGGATGCTTGCGGGCACGTGTGCGAGGGCGCGAACGGCGGGGTGGGACATGGCGTCCCCGAGCGCCGTGTGGTCGAGCTCGGTGGCGGCGTCCATGTAGAGCTGGCGGGCAAGATGGATCTCCTCCTCCATGCCGGCGAGCGCGAGCTGCACGTGTTGGCGCTCCAGCAGCCCCTTGGCGGCAGGGTCCTCGCGAAGCCAGCCCAGGACACGCTCGTAGGCTCCGCGTGCGATTCCGGTCGCGATCGCCGCAACCGGGGGACGCGAGCAGGCGAGCACGATCGTCGTGGCGGCCGCCCCGTCTCCCTCCCTGCCGACGATCCGTTCGTCGGGGACGAACACCTCGTCGAATGTCAGTTCGGCGGCCGGACAGGCACGCTGGCCCATCTTGTGCTCGACGCGGCTGACCGCGAACCCCTCGCTGCGGGTGTCCACCAGGAAGCACGTCCAGGTCTCTGCGGCGGCTGTGGGGTCGGTCGGCATCAGGATCGTGATCCAGCGTGCGACGCTGCCGTTTGAGATGAACCGCTTGGTGCCGCTCAGGCGAAAGCCGCCTGGCACACGGCGAGCGTGGCTTGTGATCCGCGCGAGGCGCAGGAGGTCCGGGTCCTCGACGTCGGTTCCGGCTTCTGGCTCGGTGATCGCGCACGCCATCAGCTGCGGCTCGCTGGTGTGTTCGGATGCGACGAGCTCCGCCAGGACGCCGTCCCACTGTGAGGGGCCGCCCAGCAGAAGCGGGGAGATGCCGAGCGCGTGAGCGCCGAAGATCAGCGCGATCCCGGGACAGGCGGCGCACAGCTCCTCCATCACGACCGCGGCCTGTGTCGCCATACCGCCGCCGCCGCCCGCCGGCTTGGGGATCAGCAGGCCCAGCATTCCCGCCTCGCCGCCCGCGCGCACGAGATCCCAGTCAAACCAGGACGGATCCTCGCCTGCGCGGCGGTCGATGTCCAGCGCGCGCGGGCGCACTTGCTCCTCGGCGAAGCGATGGGCGCGCAGGCGAAGCCGCTCCAGCTCGCCTGCGTCCACGCCGCCGTTGTGGGCGAGGCGGGGGAACTGCTCGCTCAGCGAGCGCTCGGGCGTCATGGTCCTCATCGCCGCACCCGCCTATGCCGACTGCGCCGCAGCATCGGCCGTGGCCTCGGTGGTGATCGCGGCGAGCAGCGCCGGCGATAGATGCTCGGGTCCATAGAGGATCCCCTCGAAGCGAGCCATGTACTGGTACTGCAGCGGACGTCTCCAGGCGATCAGGCTCGCCAGCTCCCGCGCGATCGGGTGACGCCCACCCAGCTCGAGCGTCGCGGCCCCGGGTCGCACGCTTGTGCCCATCTCGATCGCGTTGATCTTGAACTCCGAGCCCTGCGGCTGGCGGTCCATCCACAGGTGGCTGAACAGCTGCAGCTCCTGCGAGCGCGGCGTGGCGATCCGCTCGCCGGAGAGCGTGAGGATGTGCTCGGCCCCCTCGCTGAGGCGGCAGACGCGCCGGCTCGCGGTCGTCTCGAAGTCGATCCCGGCGATGAACTTGGGGTAGTTGTAGAAGTCCACGCCGCCCGCTCGCGCGATCTCGGTCGTGACCGGCAGGTGCTGAACCCAGGCGTGAAGCTGGCGTCTGCGCAGACTGGAGACGAGAGCCAGGCCGGGCAGGTTCGGCAGGAACCACGGCTCGTTCAGCACGACCGAGATCGCCAGCTCGTTGTAGGGCCCGATGTCGGTGTCGCGATACTCAAAGCACGTGATCGCCACTGCTCCAAGACCCGGCGCCAGCCGGGCGGGAGAGAAGCGCGGATCGGGCATCAGCCGACGCAGCGCCCCCAGGCGGGCCGCGAACACGGCCTGCGTGGCGGTGCCGTCGTAGTAGAAGATCGGCACTCTCGCCGGCTGGCCCGCGACCGTCACCTCCGACTGGGCGACACCATCAAAGAACGGAGAGCCTCTCATCACGACCTCTTTTCCTGAGCGAGAACGGTGGATGCGCTTGCGGTTCAACTTCCTACTCGCAGTAGCCTACCATGAGTAGCCTACTCGTGGTAGAATGGATTCCATGCCCGCCACCGCAAACGCCCTCGTGAATGGCTACCCATCCGGCCGGGTGCCCCGCGCGGTGCGCTCAGCGCAGCTGCTCGACCTGGCCGACGAGCTGTTCGCCGAGCGTGGCTTCCATGGCGCCTCGATGGACGAGCTCGCCCGACGCGCCGGCGTCTCAAAGCCCGTGATCTACGACCACTTCGGCTCCAAGGAGCAGCTATTCGCCACGTGCGTTCGCCGCACCGGAGAGGCCCTCGCCGACCACGTAGCCACGGCGGTACAGAGCGAGTCCGACCCCCGAGCGCGCCTGCGGGCAGGGTCGATCGCATACTTCCGGTTCCTGCAACAGCAGATCCGGGCGTGGGTCGTGCTATTCGACGACGAGCAGGCCAGGGACGCCCGCTTCGCCGCCGAGGCCGCACGGATCAGACACCGCCAGTCAGAGCTCATGATCCGCCTCATGGCCGAGACCTCCGGGACGACCCCCGATCACGGGGGCCGGACCCAGCTGGAAGCGATGACACTCGCCATCGCCGGCGCCTACGAGTCGCTGTCCTTGTGGTGGCACAAGCATCCCGAAGTCCCTCCCGAGGAACTGGCGGACTGGCTACTCGACCTGATCTGGCCAGGACTGGAGCAGCTCACCGAGCGGCTCGCCGCCTCACCCTGACCGCACCCGCGGCAGTGACCGTCATCCCGACAGGTCGCTCCACCAGCCCACAGAGCTCACCTATCTCCTCGCAAACCCCCCGACTGGGACGCGCACCGGGCCGACGGCCTCAGCCACCACCGCTTTGCCAGAACAACCGTCGCCTGGAACTCTGGTGGAGAGACGACCGCAATGAACGGCGCTCGACAGCACAGACCGCCCGAGCTCAGGCTGCTGCTTGCGACGGGGCGAGCGAGCGTCCGCCGCGTTGGAGCGCGCACGTGTCAACGGTCATCGGTTTCTCCCCGTGGGCGGCCATCGGTTCTCCCCGTTGGCGGTCATCTTTTCTCCCCGTTGGTGGCCATCGGTTCTCCCCGGTGGTCGTGGGGTGTTCGCGGGTGCAGGCCGTAGCGGAGTCATGCGCCCGCGGCGCGTTTAGCTGGCGAGGGGCCTCACCCCCTTGCCGGTGGTTGCCTGGGTGAGGCGGTAGCTCTCTGGGCCGTCGGTGAGTAGGACGTGTGCGTGGTGTAGTAGCCGGTCGACGGTCGCGGCGGCGAGGGTTTTGGGCATCAGCTCGTCGAATCCGGCGGGGTGGATGTTCGAGGTGAGCGCGATTGAGCGTCGCTCGTAGGCGGCGTCGACGACACGGAATAGCGCCTCGGCCGCGTCGGCGGTGACGGGTAGCAGCCCGACGTCGTCGATGATGATCAGGTCGACGCGGATCAGCTTGCTGATCGCCTTGGCGACGCTGTCGTCGGCGCGGTGGCGGCACAGGAGCGCCGCGAGCGACTCGAGGGTGTGCCAGGCGACTGTGTGGCCGTGGTCGATCGCGTGGTGCCCGAGCGCCTCGACCCAGTGACTCTTGCCGGTCCCGGATGGTCCACAGACGCAAAGGTTCTCCGCACGTCCGACCCACTCGAGCGTTCTGAGCGCCTGCTGGGTGGGCTTTCCGATCGGCGAGGCGCCCTCGTCCCACGCGTCAAACGTCTTGCCAGCCGGCAGGCCGGAGGCGCGGCGACGGATGGCGATCGTTGCGTGGTCGCGCCCGGTGGCCTCCTCGGCCAACAGCACGCGCAGGATCTCGGCGGGCTCCCAGCGCTGGGAGCCCGCAGTCGCGATCACCTCCGGTGCGGCGCGGCGGAGGTATGGCAGCCGCAGACGGCGTGTCAGCCGGTCGAGCTCCTCTGGCAACGGTGGTGGTGGGGGTGTCTGAACGCTCATCGTGCGCTCCCCTCGTACTGCTCGGCGATCGTGGCGAGCACGTCCAGTTCGAACGCGAGCTTGCGCGCCTGGACGGCGTCGATCGCGCAGACCGCCGGCTCCAGCGCCCGCCAGCTCGGGCGGTCGGGGTCATCAGTGAAGACCAGCTCGATCTCTTGGCGCCAGCTCCCGCTGGGCAGCTGCTCGATCTGCTCGGGGTCGAGCTCGGGGTGAACATCGCAGTAGTAGCTCATCGCCCGAAGCCCTCCCATGCCTGTGTTGAGCGCTGCAACGTCTGCTCCTCTGAGGCCCTGGCGGGGAACGGGATCACCTTCCCGTTGCTCTGATGGTGAGCGAGGATCGCCTGAAGGTCACCGTCTGCGAAGCGCTCGGCGTGCGCGGCCGCCGCGAGCGCCTCATCGACCTCGCCGTGCCCGTGGAGCTTTGACAGGTCGACAGCCTCGGCGATCTTGCGGCGCACCCTGCTCGCACCGGCCGCCGCCGCCCTCCTCAGCCACGCCTCAGCGCCGGGCCCGAGCGCCAGGAACGCTGCTTCCTCGCGGCTTTGCGCCCGCGGCTTGCGCTCCAGGGCGCCGGGTGGCCGTGGTGGATAGTGCTCATCACGGATGCTCGGCTGCCCGGGCGTGGTCAGCTCATGACGTGCGACCTCGCGCGGGCCCTCCGTGCCATCAGCGTGCACGACGATCAGCTGCGAGCCATCAACGCGCGCCCACACCCGCTCGTCCACCAAGCTGCAGGGCACCGAGTAGAGCGCCCCGCCGACAGACACCGTCGACTGCCTGGCGACCCGCCGGGTCTCCCCGAAGCACAGCGTGTGCGCGACCTTCGGCAGCGGGTGCAGGCGTGCCCGCTCCTGGCCGAGCATCACCACCGGGGCCTGGCGCGTAACGCGGTGCTCGCGCGTGTTCACCCGATCGCAGAAGGACTCGCATGCCCGCTCGAGCTCGGCGAAGGACCCATAGGCCACCCGCAGGTTGTGCTCGGTCGGCACCAGGTCGGCCTTCGCGATCCTCACGGTCGCCTCCGAGCCGCCTTTGCTCTGCGGGTCCGCGGGCACGCACGTCGCGATCGAGAGCCCGTAGTGACGCGCGACCCGCACGATCTGCGGGTTGCGGACCGCGATCCCGCACACGTGATCCACCGACACCGTCCGCTCGTTGTCCGTCAACGCGTAAGTCGGCGCGCCACCAAACGCCCGCAACGACCGGTCCAGGCCCATCACGACGCTCGCCATCGTGCGATCCCACAACGGCAGCACGACCCGGAAGCGCGACCACGCAAGCCACGCGCAAAACAACACCGTCGAGCGGCCCTCGACTGTCGGCCCGTCACCGTAATCCCACTGCATCCACAACCCCGGCTCAGTGACCCACGGCCGCGTTAGCCGCCCGTGCTCTGACCGCCACGCGCGCTTCGCGCGGGCGACCGCCCGACGGGTCGTGCGCTCCGAGCCCATATAGCCCATCGCGACCAGCCGCTCATGCGCCCGATCCGCGCGAATACGCCCCCGCGAGCGCTCCACCCACTCCTCGATCTTCCCCGCGAACGGGCCGACCCGCGGCCGCGCACGCACAGCCACCGGCAACCCGCCACCAGCCTCCTCCCGCGCCCGCACCCAGTGCGCGACCGTCTTGTGATCACAACCAGCCAGCGCCGCAGCGCCACGCAAACTCCCCGTCATATCGAACGCCTCAAGAATCTCCATGATCTCCTCCGATCGCTTCATCAAGCCCGCCTTCCCGACGTGCCTCGTTAACCAAGGCACCCCGGACTACAGGCCGCTCAGGACAGGACAGTGGGGAGATCCGATGGCCACCCATGGGGAAAACCAGCGGCCACCACTGGGGAGATTCAACGACCGCCTACGGGGAGAATCTCATGGCCGCCGTCACGCACGCGCGGTCGTCGTCCGTTGCGCTAGTGAGCGTGGGCGCTGACCGGACGCTCGCTTAGTCCGGAAAGCGGTGGCGCGCCCGGTGGTGGCATGTGCCCGCGATGCTCAGGCGAGTAGCCGGGCTGGTGGTCTGTGGCGGGTAGCGTGCGGGCGATGACGCCTGCGCTCATGCTGTATGGCGAGCCGGTCAGACCTCCGAGCTTGGTGTCGACGATACCGGCAGCGACCCAGCCGTCTGCTTGCAAGAACACGTGCCCCGCACCAGCTTTACTGATATCGACATTCACACGACCAAAGTGCACATCATCGTCGAGGCCACAACCCGGCCGCGATACGCAGCCACCGATTGCGCGCCCACACACGCCGCGCGAACCGCTCCGAGCTCATTGAAGGTAGTTCAGCTTGGTCGGTGTTCGTTTGTTGGAAACATTCCGCTCAGGCGGCAGCGATCGGGGTCCTTCCAGATTTTTGGCTCAAGGATCACGACTTGCTGCGGCGCGAGGCCCAGCCGGCACGCCGATTACGTTGTGTAGTTGCACCGACGTGGTAGCGGAGTAATCTCGGGAATTGCCGATCCGAGCAACCATCGACCGGTGGAGCCTGGGCCTCTCGGAATCGGGCTTCGGTCACCGCGCGGGGGGAGAGACCATGCCGCCCTACCTCAAGGACGTGAGCATCACGTTCAACACGCACGGCCACGCCAAGGACGCCTCGACGGTCGTGCACGTGTTCGTCAAGAACCGCTCGAGCACCTCCCAGACACCCGAGGGAGCGAGTGACTTCATCTCGAACTGGCTCGCGCTCCAGCGCTACCAGAGCATGGGCGACATCAACGACGGCGACCGCAACCCGTACATCGCTTACGGCCTGGACCTGGCCAAGCCCGACCCTCCGGTCCCGCTGATCACCACGATCGGCTTCGACGATCCCTCCTCCCACACGTTCCCGCTTCAGCTGACGTCGGACACGATCGTCGCCGAAGAGATCGACCTGCCGGCCGTCGACATCCACATCCTCACCGATGGCGACGACCGCTGGAGCTTCGACTACACGATCGCGTTCACGTTCGACGACACGAGCGCGTTCACGTACTCCTCGAAAACGGAAGGCATCAACGGCATCATCCTCGACCAGGACAACCACAACTACTCGGGCATCTGCTCCGAGAACCCGTTCCGGGAGATCGAGCCGCTCGTCAAGGCGCCGACGAGCTCCGTGCTGCAGAAGGTGACGATCGAGTTCGCGACGAACAAGCACAGCAAGGACGCGGACACCAGCCTCGCCGTCCACATCGTTAACCGGCTCAGCAGGACGTCGAACGAAGACATCGCGATCTGTCTCGATCTTCTCCCCGGCGAGGAGTTCCCCGGCGGCGAAGGATCGTCACTAGCCGCGCGCTACAGGTCGTTCAGCTGGTTGGCGGACGAGGGCTCGCTCGCGGACCCGATCCGCCTCGCCGACCTCGTTCTGCCGGTCACATACATCGTCATCTACCCGAACGACAAAGACCGCTGGAGCTTCGACGTGCAGGTTACGTTCGAGTTCGGCGACCCCAACGATTTCGCGCAGAAGCGGCAGATCTACTCGTCGCGCACGAACGGGATCGTCCTCGACCAGGACCTCAACAAGTGCGCGTGCGTCTACCAGGGCAGGCCGTTTCCGACTCAGGCCCACCCCGCGACGGCCCCCGCGCTCGCCGAGGAGCCCGTCGACCGCACAAACCCGCCGAAGACGATCCCGATCTCGTTCCTGCAGGCGAAGTTCGACGAGTTCGTCAACAATCGCAACGGGCCGGACACGAGCGACAACCCGCCGCTTCGGAAGATCCGTCTGGACAACAGCGGCCCGACGAACTCCGGAGCCCTGCGTGAGAGCTACGCCGACATCAAGGCGATCAACCCGCTTAACAGGCCCTGGACGCCGGGGCAGCCGAAGGTCAACTACGTCAGCAGCCCGAGGAGCCTCGGACAAATCACAGCCAAATGGGGCTTCGGCGACCTCTACATCCAGGACATCAACACGGCCTCGTTGTCTCTGATGGTCGACCCGTCGCAGACGGACGGCCCTTTCACGCTGCGGATCGTTTTCGAGACGGGCGGCCCGGTCGAGACGATCGGCGGCACGTCCAGGTCGCAGGGCGAAATGGATTTCACGAACTTCGAAATCACGATGAGGTTCACGCTTGCGGTCAAGCGCACAAAGAACACCTTCGGTGCGGTGCGGACGGTAATCGACACGATGTCGTGGGTCGATGAGCTGCCGCAGTTCACGAATCCGCTCGTGGGCCCCATCGAGAAGATCGCGATCATCGAAAAGTACCTCCACGTTTCGCTCACGACCTCGGAAAGCTTGGATCCGGGCGGATACACGCGGCAGGAAGTGCGCGAAAAGCTCTTCTCGATCCTGACGAAGGCCGACGTGATCACGAAGAGAACCCCCCGGGACGAAATCAACTCGACCGTAACGTCATGGCTTCTGGGTGGAGTCGCCGACGACGACCGCAACACCGATGGCAACAACGCGATCATCGAAAGCGTCTCGATCGACCAGGACAACATCACGCTCTCCTACGCCGGCCCGCGCAAGGTGTTCGCGCCGCAGGTCCCACCGAGCTGGCCGGCCGGTCACGACTTCTCACCGGGCAACCTCGCGAACATCGACCACATCGTCGTGCTGATGATGGAGAACCGCTCGTTCGACCACATGCTCGGCTACCTCAGCCTGCCGGTGGCCCAGGGCGGAGCGGGGCGCAACGACGTCGACGGTTTGAAGGGCGGCGAGTCCAACAGCTACCTGGGCGTCACCTACCCGTCGCATGCGCTTGACAGCACGCTGTTTGCGCCCGACCCGCCGCACGGGTACGAGCCGGTCGCGCGCGCAATCAATGGTGGCCTGATGGACGGCTTCGCGGCGAGCTATGGCAATGCGCACGGCCGTGAGCTCGCCGGCACGATCATGGGGCACCACACGGCGGCGACCGTGCCGACCCACGACGCGCTCGCCCGCGACTTCGCGATCGGCCAGCGCTGGTTCGCGAGCCATCCGGGGCCGACGTTCTGTA
>JBEKGK010000116.1:0-12334 GCA_050012835.1 Solirubrobacteraceae bacterium
TCGCGCTCGTTGTGGCCGATGCAGCCAGCGCGAGGCTCGGCTCCCACCGGTTCCTCAGCGACTTCCGCTACGCGACGCAGTCCGCCGAGCAGGTGCCCGACGCGTTCTCGCGCGAGATCGTCGCCGGCGACCTGCTCGAGGCGCTCGCCGCCGAGCTGGCCGACACGGCCGGCCGGCTGGGCTTCGACGACGCCGGCATGAGCGTCAAGCGTCACGGGCAGCTGGCGGAGCTACTGGGCGACGGGTGGGAGCTGGTCCCCTGCGCGGGCGCCGTCGAGCGGCTGCGCGCGGTCAAGGACGCGGGCGAGATCGCACGCATCCGCGCCGCCAGCGAGCTCGCCGACGAGGCGCTGCGCGGGATCCTCGAAGACGGCCTCGTGGGTCGCTCAGAGCGCGACGTCGCGATCGATCTCGAGCTGCGCATGCGCCGCCTCGGCGCGCAGGCGCCGAGCTTTCCCTCGATCGTGGCCGCCGGCGCCCACGGCGCGCTCCCGCACGCGCAGCCACGCGGGGAGCCGATCCCGCGCGACGTGCTCGTGACGATCGACTGGGGCGCCGTGCACGACGGCTACTGCTCGGACTGCACGCGCACGTATGCCACCGGCGAGGGCATCTCCGCGCAGGCGCGCGAGATCTACGAGCTCGTGCTCTGCGCCCAGGAACAGGGGCTGGGCGCCGTCAGGGCGGGGCCCAATGGCCGCGAGGTGGACGCGGTCGCGCGAACGGTGATCGAGCAGGCCGGGCACGGCGAGCACTTCGGCCACGGCCTCGGTCACGGCGTGGGCATGGAGATCCACGAGGGCCCGCGGCTGTCGCGCACCGCGGGAGACGAGCCGCTGCGCGCGGGCAACGTGGTCACGGTCGAGCCGGGGGTGTACCTGCCGGGCGTGCTCGGCGTGCGGATCGAGGATCTGCTCGTCGTCGGCGAGGATGCTCAGGTGCTCCTCACGGGCCTGCCCAAGGCGCTCACCGTGGTCTCCTGAGCGCCCGGCGGGCGCTCGCGCGCTGAGCTCCGGGCGAGCGTCTCCCTGGCGGGGGCGAACAGGCGCACGCTGAGCCAGGCCGCCAGCGGCAGCGACCACGCGAGAAACACGGCCGCCTGTGCATCCGCGGATATGTGTGCTGGCAGCCACTGGAAGCTGACCCACACGAGCGCGCTGGCGGACAGCGCGAGTGCCGGCGGATGGCGCGTGGGCCGCCCGACCTCCCAGGCGAGCGTTGCGAGCACGAACGGCAGCGGGTAATAGACGGTGTCCCAACTGTCGAGCAGGCAGCGCAGCAGGAGCACCAGCGCGAGCGCGAGCAAGGCGTCCTGTCCGCGGAGCGCCAACCTGCGGGCGCGGGGCCACAGGGCCGCGGCGACCGCCACGCCGGCGGCCAGGACCAGCGGGTGGCTGACCGCGCCCGTCCACGCCGGCCCGATCCGGTACCCGGGCTTGGGCGTCCCGAACAGCCCGTGCACGAGCGCGCCGTGGTGGCCGAAGAACCACCACACCTGCCACGGCTGGAAGATCGCGTTGCCGGCCGGTGTCGCGGCCGCGCGCGTGCTTGCCAGGAAGCCGCCCGAGGACACGAGCAGCAGCGGCAGGAGCACCACGCCGGCGATCACGCAGGCGCTCGCCAGGCATCGCGCTCTGCGCCTTGGCGGCAGGGCGAGCAGCACAGGGCCGGCGGCCAGCAGCGCCCACTCCTTGTTGGCGACGGCCAGCCCCAGCAGCGCCCCGGCCAGCAGCGAGCGGTCGCGGTCGATCGATGAGCCGGCGGCGAACAGCACCGCGGCCACGCATAGGCACGCGCCGAGGAGTTCCTCGGGATGGCCGAGCTCCAGTGCGCGCAGCGTGATCGGATTGACCACACACACGCCGAGCGCGACCGCGCGCGCGAGCGTGGAGCGCCCCTGGGAGCGCATCCGCGCGACCAGCCACACACCCAGCATCGCGGTGGCGAGCAGGCCGGGCAGCGCGACCATGCGGTAGACGGCGAGCGCGCCCCCGCCCCACAGTCCGGGCGCCAGCGCGAACGGCGCGCGCTCGATCAGCGAGCCTCCGTAGGCGGGCGCGAGCCGCAGGAAGCTCACGAGGTGCCCGTGCACGAGCGCTTCGAGCGCCGGCCGCGTCTCCACTTCATAGTCGCTCCACGCGAACCCGTACAGCCCCAGCCATGCCATCACCCCGCAGCCAGCGCACGCCAGCGACGCGCACACGGCATTCTCGCGCAGGCGTTGGCGCATAGGTTGGCATCGGCGCGCCAGCAGGCTGGCTTGAGCCCGTCAGAGCGAGTATGTTCGGCGCCGGAGGCACACCCGCTCACGCCCACCGCCCAGGAGGTCCCGGTCCACCATGCCATCGCTTCTAGATCTGACCAGTCAGGGGGATGTCGCCACCATCTCCGACGAGTCCAAGCTGTCGTCGGTCACGCTGATGACGCCGCAGCAGCTGTACGAGCTCTGGGAGCGCCAGAACTGGCAGTCGCACACGATCGACCTCACGCAGGACCGGCGCGACTGGGAGGCGATGGACGAGGATCTGCGCCGCCGGCTGGCGTGGAACCTGTCCTCGTTCTTCATCGGCGAGGAGCGCGTCACCACGCAGTTCTCCGGCCTGGTGATGGCCTATGAGAGCCAGGGCGAGGAGGCGTTCCTGACCACGCAGCAGGTCGACGAGGCGCGTCACGCACAGCACTTCAACCGCTTCTACGAGCAGGTCCTCGGGATCGACGGCACGTTCGAGGATCGCCTGCATGAGGCGCGCGCGGATCTCAACCCGGCGTTCATCGAGATGTTCGACGGCGTGCTCGTCGACTGGGGCAGGCGCCTGGTGGAGAACCCGCGCGACGTCGAGGCAAAGATCGACTTCGTGACGCTCTACCACATGATCATCGAGGGGACGCTCGCGCTGACCGGCCAGTGGTTCCTGACGGACTTCATGGAACGCAAGCAGATCCTGCCGGGCTGGGTCGAGGGCTTCAAGCTGATCTCCCAGGACGAGCACCGCCATGTCGCGTACGGCACCTGGTTCCTACGCGAGAAGGCTAAGGACGCGACACTCAAGCAGCGCATCGCTGCGCGCGTGGCAGAGCTGATCCCGCTCGCCTCCGCCGTGCTCGTCCCCCCGGGAGAGGACCCCGAGAACTACGCGATCCTCGACTACTCCATGGAGGAGACGAACACGTTCGCGTTCAACGCGCTGAACCGACGGCTGAAGGTGATCGGGATCGACGTGGCGAGCCTGGCGGCGGTATAGCCCACCCCGGGGGCGATGGCCTCGCAGACGACCTCGCGACCGCGACGCCGACTTCACGCGGACAACGACAAACGGCCGGCGATGCGCTGGCGCGACGGCGGCGAGGTCGTGATGAAGCTGCGCACGAGCAGCGCCAGCACGACCGCTGCGGATATGCCGTAGAGGATGCTCGAGGGGGCCGCTGCGCCGAGGAAGCTCGGAGTGAGGCGGTCGAACACGAGCCAGCTGAGCAGAGCGCCGCTGAGCGCTCGTAGCGGCAGGCGCTTGGCCGTCAAGGCGTCCCAGGCGAGCAGATCCAGGAACAGCGGCGCGTGGTAGTAGGGCATCGTCTGGTTGTCCAGCGCGCAGCGCAGCAGCAGCACCACGGCCATCAGCGCGAACGCGTCATCTCGGCGCAGTGGGAGACCTCGAACCTTGGCGATGACCACCGCGATCACCGCGTCGAGGATGATGATCAGCGAATGCAAAGACGCGAGCAGCGCTCGCGGAAAACGGTGCAGCGTCACAGGAACCCTGGCTCCTTCGATGAGGACATATCGCGTTCCGTTCGACCCGAAGGGCCACCACCACGACCACACGGAGGACTCGGTCATGTGTTCGTGAGCCAGGAACAGCTGGTTGCGCAGATACGTGGACGGGGAGCCCACGACCTCGGGGACGGTGACCAGGGCCGCCACCGCCAGCGCGCCAACGAGCGCGCGGAAGCGGCCACGCTCGAGCGCGAACAAGGTCGGCAGGATCGTGACCACCGACCATTGCTTGCACGCGAGCGCGAGTCCGAGGAGCACTATCGTGAGCACGGCGCGCTGTTTCAGCGCAGCAACCAAGGCACCGATGCAGAGACTTGCGGTGAGCAGCTCCTCCGGATGACCCAGGGCGATGGCAGAGCTCGTAAGGGGGTTGAGCACGGAGAGCGCCACGATCAGCAGCTGACCGACAAGGCCCACGCCGCGGGAGCGGGCGATCCTCGCGAGCCATAGCCCGAGCAGTGCCACAGACAGGACGCAGGGCAGGGCTCCCCAGCGGTAGACGCTCAGCGTCGTGGCGTCGCCGCGGTAGGCGAGCTCGGCAAACGGAGCACGGACCAGCAGCGAGAGGTCCCCCATGGCGGGCCGTGCCAGCGCGAACGCATGCAGATTGCCGTGGAGCAGCGCGGTGAGCGCAGGCTGGGCGTCGAAGCGGTAATCACCGGTCGATGTCGCGGAGAAAGCTGCGCGGACGCTGAGCACAAGCGCGAGGGCGAGGAGAGTCGCGTCGCCTAGATGCCGTCTGAGGGGTCCCACTAGACGATTCTCGGCACCCGCGGTGCGACCCTTGACCCGCGTGCCCCCTGGCTGGTCCTCGACGCGCGACCGTTGAGGGCGTCCAATGATGGCCGAGCTCGGATCGTTGACGGAGCGCCGGGCATCTTGGCGGCGCGGCTCGTCGCCGCGCCGGAGTGCTCCTATGATGCAGGGCCGGGGCCGTCAGCACCAACCAATTCGAGAAGGTGCCTAGAACGTATTCACGGGCTCGCGCTGCTCGTCAAGCCGCTCGGCGACACCGGACACGATGACCTTGAGCATTTGCTGTGACAGCACGCCAGGCATTGGCTCGCCTGACGCCTGACAGGACTTAAACTCCAAGCCGTACGGGCTCAAAGGCCAGTACTTCGGCGAGCACATCGTAGTGGCGGTCGACATGGAGCACGGCGGCTTGGTGTTGCTGGGCGCAAGCCGCAATGAGGAGATCCGGGATAGGAAGGCGGTGGCGGCCTTTCTGTCCGAGCTCCCGGTGTGCCGTCACAGCCGTGCGGATTGTCTCGGCGTTTACGCTCAGATCGCGAAAGACCGAGAGGTTGTCCTCGATTTTCGTGTAGTCGTCTGGGCTTCTGGCGCTGTAGAGCATCTCAAGACGCACGATGGCACAGACGCAGATCTCTCCGAGCTCGAGTGTTTCCGGGGTGGCTCGCTCCAATGCCGACTTGTCAGCGAGCAGCAGCCCGCCTAGGTCCATGCCTGGTCGTCCCTGATCGCACCCCAATCGACCGTGCGTTGCAGATTCGTGAGCGCTGCGCGCTGTCGCTCCCGACGATCGCTCTCCTCGGCTTCGGCTCGATCCAGGTGCAGCGAATCGTGGCCTGCTTGTGCCAAACGCAACAGCAACTCCTTGCGATCTCTTATCCCCGGCCATCGACGCTGGGCATCGTCAAGCAGGGCGCTGATAGAGCCAGTGTCCGTGATCGTGTAGCGCGGACGGGTGGTGGGCATCCAGCCAGTGTAGCACCGACTTATGAGGTGCCGCACCGGCCGCTACAAACCAATTGAGACGCGAACTTGACGGTTCGCAAGTTGCGAGCCGATGCTCCCCTCGAAGTCGGAGCCGTCAGAGTAACCCCTGCGAGCTACACTAGGGCTGGCATGCCGAGCAAGCACCCACGAATCGCTGTTACGGCGGACCCGGAGCTGGGGGACGCACTGGAGCGTGTGCGCGCAGTGACGGGCACGCAGGAGGCCGATGCGTCTCTGGTGCGCAGGCTTGCAGTAGCGGGGGCCGAGATGGAGCTTCGGGCCAGGCGTGGGCGTCGTGAGGCGATCGAGGCGCTGTTCGCCGCGATGGACAGGGATGGGCTCGACCTCGACTTGGATGAGATCGATCGGCTCAACTCGCCTCCGAGCAGCGTGTGAGCGTCGAGCCATGGGACGGCCGGGGTGCGGTCCTCGCCGACACCTCAGCGTGGATGCTCGCACGCCGGATTCCCCGTGTGCGGGAGCTGCTGTTTGCGGCCGCTGAGCGTGGCGAGCTCGCCTGGTGCTGGCCTGTGCGCTACGAGTTGACCTTCGATGCGCCGAGCCCGGAGCGAATCGCCGCGGTCGATCGGACGCTGGCGGGCATGCGTGAGATCGCGGTCGATCGTGCTGTCCAGCGGGGCGTGCTCTCGGCGATGCGAGAGCTGGCGGACGAGGGTTCTCACGGTGCTCACCGCCTCCCGCTAGCTGACCTCACTGTCGCCGTCGCGGCACAAACGTCGGGACTGGACGTGCTGCACTACGATCATCACTTCGAGCGCCTAGGTGACCTGCTTGGCGTACGCATGGTCTGGATTGCCGATCCTTCCGCTTGACGGACGATCGCTCCGTCTGAAGGCCCAAAAACATCTATTTGCAGGCGTTGTCTTGATATCGACAAACCAATTCAAAAACGGGAACCACATCGAGGTGGACGGCACGGTCTTCAAGATCCTCGAGTTCCAGCACGTCAAGCCCGGCAAGGGCGGCGCGTTCGTGCGCACGAAGCTGCGCCGCGCATCCGACGGCAACGTGATCGACAGGACGTTCAGGGCGGGCGAGAAGTTCCGCCCGGTGCACACGGAGTCAAGGACGATGCAGTACCTGTACGCGGACGGCACCGACGCGCACTTCATGGACACCGAGTCCTTCGAGCAGCTCGCGATCCCCGAGCGCACCGTGCAGGACGCGCTGCGCTGGATCACGCCCAGCAGTGAGGTCGACGTGCTGTTCATCGACGGCGAGCCGGGCGACGTGCAGCTGCCGAGCGCGGTCGATCTCGAGGTCTCCCAGACCGATCCGGGGCTGCGCGGCGACTCGGTGTCCGGCGGCGGCACCAAGCCGGCGACGCTTGAGACCGGCGCGGTCATCCAGGTGCCGCTGTTCGTCGAGCCGGGTCAGCGCATCCGGGTGGACACGCGCTCGGGCGACTACGTGGCGCGCGCCTGAATGCGCCGCTCCGATCAGCGCAGGGCCGCTGTGGTCGCGCTCTACCAGCACGACCTCACCGGCCGCCCGCTCGCGGAGACGCTGCCACCGGAGTCCTCGCTGTTCGCGCGGGCGCTCGCGCACGCGGCGGCCGACCGCGCGGAGGAGCTCGACGAGGTGATCGACCGCCACGCCCACGGGTGGTCGGTGCAGCGCATCCAGCCGCTGGAGCGCAGCATCATGCGCGTTGCGCTGATCGAGATGCTGCATCCGGATGCCGCGCCCGCGGATGAGCCGATACCGGCGGAGGGGGCGATCGAGGAGGCGGTGGAGAGCGCAAAGACCTTCTGTGCCTCGGAGGCTGCGGGCTTCGTCAACGGGGTGCTGGCGGCAGTCTTGCGCGAGGTGCGAGAGAATGCGCGGATCCCATGAGCAGCGTCGAGCGCCTTGACGAGTTGATCGCACGCCTGGAGCGCGCCGGTGAGCAGCTGCGCTCGGGCGAGCTCTCGCCGGACGCCGCCGCGACGATGGTCGAGGACTGCGCCTCGCTGGCGACCCAGGCGGCCGCTGAGCTCGAGCAGCTGACCCGCGCGGAGGTCCACGCCCCGGCTCCCGGTCAGGACACACTTCTATAGGAACCCGCCCGCTCACCGACTCACCCACGACCCGCCTGCTCACGCTTTGACGGCCAGCTACCCGGAGCACCTGCGTGAGGAGGTCGAGCGCTACCTGGCGCAGTTGAGCTTCGCCGAGGAGCCGCTCACGCAGGGGCTGGGCGAGGCGATGCGCTACTCGCTGCTGGCCGGCGGCAAGCGCATCCGCCCGGTGCTCGCGCTGGCGACCGCTCGCGCTGTGGGCATGGAGCAGCGCGAGGTGCTGCCGCTGGCCGGCGCGATCGAGCTGATCCACACCTACTCGCTGATCCATGACGACCTGCCGGCGATGGACGACGACGAGCTGCGCCGCGGGGCGCCGACGTGCCACGTGAAGTTCGGTGAGGACGTCGCGATCCTGGCGGGCGACGCCCTGTATGCGGAGGCCTTCCACCACCTGCTCACGCGTCAGCGCTCGGCGCCCGAGCGGGTGCTGGCCGCGGCCGCCGAGCTGGCGGCCGCCACCGGTGTCAACGGCATGGTCGGCGGGCAGTACGCGGACGTGAAGGCGCACACCGCCTCAGGTCCCGCCGCGCTGCGACGGCTGCACGAGCTGAAGACCGGACGTCTGATCGGTGCATCGGTGCTCTGCGTACTACTGTTGACGGGGATCGAAGACGGAGCAGAGATGGCCCCCTTCCGGCAGTTTGCGGCGGAGTTGGGAGTTCTGTTCCAGATCGTGGACGACATACTTGACGTAACCGGCACTGACGATGCACTTGGAAAGCCACGAGGTAGCGATGAGCGGCACGGGAAGCGCACATACGTGAGCGAGTTCGGGATCGAGCGCGCTAGGGAGCTGGCGGGCGAGTCGCATCGGATGGCGCGGGAGGCGCTCGCCGTCCTCGCCAGCCGTGCTCCCGGCGCAGACGTCACGGCGGAGCTCGAGGGAATCGCCGACTTCATCTACACGCGCACCTCATGAGCCTGCTCGAGAAGATCGACGGACCCGAGGACCTGCGCGCTCTCTCCGAGCAGGAGCTCGCGCAGCTGGCCCAGGAGGTGCGTGAGCACATCATCGACACCGTCGGGGAGATCGGCGGTCACTTCGGCGCCAACCTCGGCACGTGCGAGCTGGCGGTGGCGTTGCACTCGGTGCTCGAATCCCCCAAGGACAAGATCCTGTGGGACGTCGGCCACCAGGCCTACCCGCACAAGATCCTCACGGGCAGGCGCGACCAGCTCAGCACGATCCGCCAATACCATGGGCTGGCGCCGTTCTGCTCGATCGCCGAGTCCCCGCACGACATCATGGGCGCCGGCCACGCCTCGACCTCGATCGGTTACGCGGTCGGCATCAAGGAGGGCATGCGCCACCTGGACTCAAGGGAGGCGGGCGGGCCCAAGACGGACGGGAAGGTCGTCGCGGTGATCGGCGACGGCGCGATGACCGGCGGCGTGGCCTTCGAGGCGATCGGCCAGGCTGGAGGCCTGGGCACGCCGATCGTGGTCGTGCTCAACGACAACGGCATGTCGATTGCCCCCAATGTGGGTGCGCTTTCGCGCTACTTCAACCGCGTGCGCCTGAACCCCAAGCTGTGGCGCGCGCGCGCCGGCGTGGAGCGCGACCTGACGCGCCTGCCGGGCGGGATCGGCTCCGCCTTCGAGCGCCTGGGACCGCATCTGAAGGAGTCGATCAAGGCATTCTGGGCGCCTGGCCTGTGGTGGGAGGAGCTCGACTGGGCCTACATGGGCGTGGTCGACGGCCACGACGTGCGCGCGTTGCGCGAGGCGTTGCGCGAGGCGCTCGCGGCGCAGCGCCCGGTGGTGGTGCACATCGCGACCGTCAAGGGCAAGGGCTTCGCGCCCGCCGAGGACGGCGGCCTGGAGGGGATGGAGAAGTGGCACGCGGCCAAGCCCAAGTCGATCCTCAACGGCTTTCCCACCCGCCCCGCCAAGCGGTCAGGCTCGGGGGCCGACGCCGCGGACGCCCCCCCGCCGCAGTACACGCAGGTCTTCGGTGAGGCGCTGGTGCGCGAATGCGAACGCGACGAGCGCGTCGTGGGCATCACCGCGGCGATGAACTCGGGGACCGGGCTGAACATCCTGCAGAAGGCGATGCCAGACCGCTACTTCGACGTGGGGATCGCCGAGCAGCAGGCGATCCTGTTCGCGGCCGGTCTTGCGCTCGAGGGTGTCAAGCCGGTGGCGGCGATCTACTCGACGTTCCTGCAGCGCGCCTACGACCAGATCGTGCACGACGTGTGCCTGCAGAACCTCAACGTGGTGTTCGCGATGGACCGCGCGGGGCTGGTCGGCGACGATGGCCCGACGCACCACGGGGCGTTCGACATCGCCTACCTGCGCTGCCTGCCGAACATGGTGCTGATGGCGCCACGCGACGAGGCGATGCTCGTGCACATGCTGCGCACGGCGCTCGAGCACGACGGCCCGATCGCGCTGCGCTATCCGCGCGGCGAGGGGACGGGCGTGGAGCTGCCCAGCGAGGGCAAGGCGATCGCGATCGGCACCGGCGAGATCCTGTGCGAGGCTGAGGTCACGACCGCCTCGGCGAGCACCGGTCGGCGCGTGGCGCTGATCGGCTACGGGTCGGGCGTCGGCAAGGCGCTCGACGCCGCCGAGCGGCTGCGCGGCCAGGAGATCGCGGTGACGGTCGTCGACGCGCGCTTCGCCAAGCCGATCGACGCCGGTCTGATGGCCCAGCTTGCGGCCGAGCACGACCTGCTGGTGACGGTCGAGGAGGGCGTGCTGGCGGGCGGGTTCGGCTCGGCGGTGTGGGAGACGCTCAATGACGCCGGCGCCACGCCGCGCATTCTCAGGGTGGGGCTACCCGACCGGTATGTGACACACGGCAAGCCCGCGCTGCTGCACAAGGAGGTCGGCTTCACGGGCGAGCGCATCGCCGAGCGCGTGGCCGCGGCGATATCCGATCGAGACCACGCCGGCACCGCGCGGGGCGCCGGGCCGCTGGGCGCCGGGCCGGCGATCGTCGGCGCCTGACGAGCGTGGCCGGCCGGCCTGGCCAGCTGACGGGGTCGTGGACGCCGGGCCGGCGTGTGCGGTCGAGCCGGCTCGTTAAATGAAACGACCCGCCGGGGAGAGCGGGCCGCTTCGGGAGGAGGGATTCAGGAGAGTCATGCTGCGCTCTCGATCGATAACCATGATGCCTGGCCCGCGCGGGCGCGTGTGTGATATCGATCACATAGGGTGGCGGCGATCGGCCGCTGACAGGACGCTGGGCCGCCCCGCGGCGGTCCTGTGGGCGGCCCGGCGCGTGCGCCCCCGGCGCCGCGCGAGCTTGTGTGTAAGGGTTTGGCGCTGATGGCCAAGCGCCGCCTCGACACCCTGCTGGCCGAGCGAGGGCTGTTTCCGTCGCGCAGCCGTGCGGCCGCCTCGGTGATGGCCGGAGAGGTGCGTGTCGGCCCCGGTGAGCGCCGCGCGGCCAAGCCGAGCGAGCTGGTCGACGTCGAGGAGCGCGTGCGCGTGCAGGCGCAACCCGAGTTCGCCTCGCGCGGCGGCATCAAGCTCGCCAACGCCCTCGCCGCCAGCGGGCTGGAGGTCCGCGGCAGGCGCGCGCTGGACGTGGGCGCCTCGACGGGAGGCTTCACCGACTGCCTGCTGCAGCGCGGCGCGCGCGAGGTGATCGCCGTGGACGTCGGCTACGGGATCCTCGACTACCGCCTGCGCAGCGACGCGCGCGTGATGGTGTTGGAGCGCACGAACGCCCGTGCGCTCACGCCCGAGACGCTGCAGGCGGCGCGGCTCGCGGGGCGGGCGCAGGCCGACTCGATGCCCGACTCGACACCCGATTCGATGCCCGATCTGGCGACCGTGGACGTGTCGTTCATTTCGCTCGGGAAGGTGCTGGGAGCGGTGCTCGGCTGCCTGGACTCGGGCTATGACGTGCTCGCGCTGGTCAAGCCGCAGTTCGAGCTGGGCCGCGGGCGCGTCGGCAAAGGAGGGGTGGTCCGCGCGGCCGAGGACCGGCGCGAGGCGCTGATCGGCGTCGGCCACGCGGCGCTGGCGCTGGGCGCGGCGGTCGTCGGCTACTACTCCTCGGGGCTGCCCGGGCCCAAGGGCAACCGCGAGACGTTCGTGTGGCTCGCCGACCCGGCGGGCGCGCGGGGCTCGCGAGAGCCGGCGCAGCTCGAGCCGATGGCGCGCGAGGTCGAGCCGTGAGAGAGACGGATGGGGCGAGGGAGATGACGGTCTTCACGCACCGCCGTCCCGACGACACCCTGACGGCGCTGAAGCTGCTCGCCGAGCGCGCCGCGCAGGCCGGCGTGACCCTGCGCCTGGACGAGGAGGAGACGCGCAAGCACGACCTGCAGGCCGGGCCCGGCATGGCGGTGGACGCTCCGGGCAAGGATGACGTCGAGCTGTGCATCGTGCTCGGCGGCGATGGCACGATCCTGCGTGCCCTGCGGCGTTACGCCGGCACATCGGTGCCCGTGTTCGCGATCAACTTCGGCGCGATCGGCTTCCTGGCGACGGTCGAGCGCCAGGACATCGAGGACGGCATCCGCAGGGCCCTGAGTGGGGACTTCGAGCTCCTGCGGCTGCCGGGGATCGTGCTGTCGCTACCCGAGGCCCACTCTGAGCTGAACCCGCAGACGGCGATCAACGACGTCGCGATCCATCGCAAGGTGGGGGAGCGTGTCGCCGAGATCGCCTACGCGCTGGACGGTGAGGAGGCGGGCAGCGTTCGCTGCGACGGGCTCGTGGTGGCCACCCCAGCCGGCTCCACCGGCTACAACCTCGCCAACGGCGGTCCTGTGATGGC
>JBEKGK010000117.1:0-12298 GCA_050012835.1 Solirubrobacteraceae bacterium
CCAGCACAACTCTGGACCGCAACCGCAGCTCACTGACCCACTTACTTCTTCTTTCGTACCCCACCCCTCGATGCCAATCCACAACGGCACCGCCATCCCGGAAATCAGCGGCGCTCAACACCTGCCCGCCCGCGCCTTCACGGACCACCGGCACCTCCGCACGCAGATGCTCAAGCGCACGCGACACCGCCCGCCCGTGCGCCACCTCGACGCCCGCGCGCTGATCCTCGGAGCCGAGCGCCCACACCGTCGAGACAGACTTCGGCGCGCTGAACGTCAAGTCGATCCCACCCGCCCGCCGGCCATCAGCACCCGCCCTGCGGATGAACTCCCCACTCACCGGATGACGCCCCTCCATCAACGCGACGAGCTGCTCAGCGCTCACCGGCACGCCCGCCTCCAGGCCGAGGCTCTGCCTCGTCTCATCCAGCATGTGCCAGATGCCCGGCGCCTCCGTCGGCTCGCCCGCTGGCGAGAGGTAGTAGTCGCCGCGTGCCGGCGCCACGGTGCGCGACTCCAGATAGGCGCTGTAGCCCGCCGCTTGCCCAGCACCGATGCTCGCAGCGGTCATCATGGCTCAAAATGTAGCACTCCAAAGTGTCACGCTCTGCCACAGTGCATCTACGGATGAAAAGTCAAGGGCTTGCGCGAGCTTTTCTTCGAAGTTGCTGAGGCGCTGATCCAGGCTCGAGGGTGCGCTCGGGCGGCACAGCGATCGCACAGCGCCCGGAGGGCCGTGCATATGGTCTGTACTGGCTTTTTGTCGTGCCGGCGGGCGTTGTCGTGGCGCAGGGGCGAGCATCGGCGGCGGGGTCGCGCCGGGTGCTTCGGAGTGGAATGATCTGCGGTGGTGCGGGTGACTGACGTAGCGAAGCGCAGGCGTCAGGGGCTTGTGGCCTGCCGCGCGGCTTTGCCCTCTTTGGGCTTTTGAGATGCGCGCCCCGGTGTCGCACCCGCACCACCCTTCGGTGCCGTTGTGCGCCAGTCGTCGATGAGGCGCCGGTAGGCGAGCTCGGCCTGGTGTTGCAGCTCGCGCTCGGCTGCGCGCTGGCTGCTGGTCGGGCTGACGGGCGGCCCGCCGTGGCGGCGCGCCAACGGCGGAGCGCCGGCCAAGAGTTCCAGGCGACGCGTCTTCTGCCGGGTCAGCGACGGGCGCGCGAACGCGTAGTCCTGATCCTTTGTGAGGAGATGCCAGCAGAGCACGACGAGCTTGCGTGCGACGGCGACCGCTGCGATCTGCGCGCCGCGGCGGGCGCGGACGCGCTCGCCGAAGGCCTTCAGCGGGCCGGGGCTTCGGATCGAGATCCACGCGGCCTCGACCAGCATCGAGCGGGCCTGCGGATCCCCACGCTTTGAGATGTGCCCATAGCGCGCAGGCTCTGATCCGGACTGGCGGACCTTCGGGTCCAGGCCGAGATACGCAACGAGCTGGCCGGCGGTGGGGAAGCGCGTGATGTCCCCGACCGCGGCGATCACCGCGGCGGCGGTGCCGACGTCCACGCCGGGGATCGTCAGCAGCCGCCCGAACCCGGGGAACGCCAGAGCCTGCCGCGCGATCCCCCGGTCCAGGTCGGTGATCTCACCGCCGAGGAAATCGATGTGGCGCAGGCAGCTTGCGACGGTCTCTGCCTCCTCCTCGGGAAGCTGCTGCTCTGCCAGCCACACCCGGCCCTGCTTGCCGAAGAGATCACTCACGGGCGGGCGGCCGAGCAGGCAGCGGGCGAGCACCGCGTGCACCTCGTTCTTCACGCGTGTGCGCGCCCGCACCAGCCCAGCCCGGCGAGCGACCCGCCGACGCAAAGCAGACGTCGCCTCGTCGGGCACCCACACCGCTTTGAGCATCCCGGCCGACAGCAGCTTGGCGAGCATCGCCGCGTCAAAGCGATCGGACTTCACACGCGCGTGAGAGATCGCGCGCGTCTCGGCCGCATTGCACACCACGACCCGGCCCACATCGCCCTCTTCCAGCAGCCGGGCGATCATCATCGCGCCGCAGCTGGCCTCCAACACCACCTGGTCACTGCCATTCAGGCCGGCCGCGAACTCCCGGATCGCCTCCGGGGTACTCGCGATCCGACCGACCCGCGAGACCCGGCCGCCCTCGGCGACCGCGACCTCGCAGAAATCGAGGTGCACATCCAAACCAAAGAACCGCACGAGAAACAGCCTCCCTTCACGAAATGGACCTATGAAATGGAAGGCACCGCGGGCAGCGACAACTACGGATTCGGGCTCTCAGCCCACCCGGGTGAGTCGCAGGGGCGGCCATCTAGTCATTGACGGGCTCGCAGCCCAGATGCACGGCGGCCTGCCCACAAGCGTCCTTCCCACGAGCCCCTGTCCCGGTCAAGCGACCTTATGCTCGCCACCGGACAGCAGGCCCAGGCGGTATTTCATACCCGTAGTCTGTTTGGGCTTCTGCGGTGCTGGATGGCTGAGTGTGCCTTCAGCGCCGGTAGCTGGAGCGCAGCGACGACGGCCTACGCTTGGCGGTCAGCAGCAGCGCACGCCCGTCGTGCAGCCTGTGGGGAAGGGTGAGCAAACGACTTCTGGCGACCGCGAAGAACCCGAGAACCCGGTCAGAGCCACGCTAGCGTCCCTCTCGCGCCATCGGGGCGTTAAAGCCGCAACACCGATCAGCCGATAAATGAAGATGGCAACGATGAGGCGGCTCCCTGCTGACGACAATGAGGCGGCTGCTGACGACAATCTGTGTGGCGCTCGTCCTGCCCAGCTCGGCCCAGGCCAGTCAGTACGCGCTGAAGGCTCATCACTCCTGTAAGGCCCACTACGTCCGGAAGGTTGAGCACGTCAAGGTCAAGAGGAACGGACACGTCAAGATCGTCAAGAAGACGTTCTGCGTCCACGTCGTAGTAAAGGCACCTCCAAGCACACCACCACGACGACAACCACGACCACGACCCTGCGCCGACCCCTGCGCCCGCGCCCAAACCGGCAGCCAAAGCACTGCAAGCGGAAATCTCCCTTTGGGACCCGATCAACGCTGCCAATCCCACATAGCCGATACTAGAAACAAGAAGCAAACAGCCAAGAAGGACCGGGAAACAATCATGAGTCTGCTTACAAAGAAGACACCAGAAGAGCTTGAGGCTGAGGCTAAGCTCAAGGAGCAGCGACAGTCGGAAGCGGAGGAGAAGAAGCTAGCCGCACAGCACCAAAAGGAGGAGCTGGCTTTTCTCGCCACACCTGTAGGTCAGGCACGTCTAGCCTTCGAGCGCGGCGATTGCGTATTCCAGTACGCAATTGACGTGATGAACCAGAAGGCCGTAATCGTAGCGATGATCGGCAGTGCGGTCACCAAGCAAACATCAGATCCCTCGGAGATCCTGAACTCCGTATGTCGCGAGGGTTGGGATCTTGTGAACGGAGGCTTTGTGTTTGTTGAGGAGGGCCAGCAGAGCCGCGACAAGTTTATGTCTTCGGGCCAGAATGTGGCGACTAAGGGCGTCACCATGGGCTACTACCTGTTCCGTCGTTGTGAGGAAAACCGGAGTACCTGCGGTGCTGGTTGACCCGACCAACAACAACCCGATCACCCCTGAGATGGTGGTTGCTGTCCGCGAGGCATCCCATAGTCGAAAGATTCACCCTGTCGCCGGGAGCCAGCGTAACCGCCGGCTGCGTCGTCTACGAACTCCCCGAAGCCGTGAAGGCAGCGAAAGTCCAGTTTGGGCTGAATGGGAACGTCGAAGACAAATGGTCGATTGAAGGACGGTAGACTCCGGAACGGCTGCTGAAAGCCAAGCTGCTGGCGCCTGCTTTGTTTTTGCGAGGATTTTGCCCACTCAGATGCGTTGCTCGGAGCTCGCGAGTATGCTCTCTCGGCTCCGCGAAGTGGCTACAGGGATACCTCAACGAGTACGCATGGCTGTACAACCGTCGCCACGACCCGCGCTCGATGTTCGAGTCGCTACTACTTGCCGCTGCGACGCAAGAGCCGACGGCCTAAAACCTTCGGCTTCGCGATGGCCTGTAGAGCATTCTCGATCTCATCGCTCGCCGGACCCGGGATCGCGAGGCCCTTGCGCGTCTGCTGTGTCGGTTGCGGGTCCCTCGGTGTCTCGGGCATCGGCGTCCAGGGGTAGCTCGTGACGGAAACCGCGCGGATGCTTGCGGTACGCATGGATCTCGCTTGGACCGAGTTCGAGCCACTCCGCGACGCCTTCATCAATCTGAGCGACGAATGGTCGAACCGTTCTGTCACCGAACCCCGGCCGGACGGCGTTAGCTATCTGATCAAGGCTCGGCCCGGAACGGTCGATCCCCTCCTGCGCGTCAAGACCGGGGCCGTTATCCATGAGGTTCGCGCAACGCTGGACAATCTTGCTTGGGGCCTCGCGGTGCGGGTCAAGCGGAACCCCGGCCACGTTAGCTTCCCGATCGCTACGTCCGCCGGGGGTTTCGCAAACACACAGTGGGCGCAGGTTCTCAGTGGCGACCCCGCCCGTGCCGCCGTCGAGGCGCTTCAGCCATACAACCGTGCCGACGCACGATGCCTCCGAACCTTGCATCGACTCTGGAACCACGACAAGCATCGGGTAGCCCCCATCTTGCCCGTCATCCCAGCACGCGCAACGTTCGTCTGGAAGGCAAACGCTCCGCATGGAAAGGTCACGCCCTACTGGTCGCGTCGCGGCAAGACCGTGCACCACGACGACGTATTGGCGAAGATCGTCATGCCGTCGCCATTGGATGCGCCCCCGAAGGGCGGCATTACTCTGTGCCCAGCGCTCGACATCGGCGGCCCACTTACGGAGCGCGTACTTCCCCAAGCCCTTTTCGACATGTACCGCTTTGTCCGTCAAGAGGTACTGCCAGCCGTCGAGCCGTTCCTGCAACTCCGCACTCATCGCGCAGCACCTAAACGCCCATGACCACTATCGTCGCCGCACTGCTTGGCGTTATCGGCGGAGCGCTCATGTCCGGCGCCGTGCAGACGACAATTGCTTGGCGTGCCCGGCAGCGAGCTGGGCGAGTCGCTGCGCGCCTCCTCTACATGCACCTGTGGTGGGCCGAGGCAGCCCTCGACCTCTCCGTGAGGGCTCAGGCGTGGAGCGACTTTGCCGACTGGGGTGGAGCTTGCGCGGCGTGGGAAAAGCACCGCGAAGCGCTTGCGGGGGCGCTGAACACTTCCGACTTTTTGCTCGCCGCCGCCGCTTTTATAGGCACTGAGCAACTGTGCAAATGGACCGCTGCGGATCTGGCGGCGAAACCAACGGGAAAAGGGGCGATGGCGCCATTCAGTGGGGGGCCACTCATAAGCACCTACCGCCCTTACATTCAAGGCGCAATGCTCATCGTCGATCGGGCATCCTACACGCGGTGGGAGCGGGTCCGGGGCAAAGCCGAGGCGAGCGAGGGGGATGCCATACGCCACCCACCACGCCCGCCCATCAAGGACGGCGGCCCTTTCACGTTCAGTGATTAGCCGTCCGCATCGACGGCGTCAATGGCGGCCCGTGGGTATTGCGTTTGGACTGGCGTGCAATGCCTCCAAGAACTCGACCTGCGCTTTGACATACGCAGAAACATGGAGTCTGTCGGGATGCTCGCCGATGCCGGCCGCGTCGAAGAAGTCCTGCGCCTCCGTGAGCCCGAAGTGCCCGCGCAGCATCTCCCACGTCTCCGAGCGCCAACAATCCCACTGTATGCCCATGTTCATCAGGTCCGTCATCCGCATGACAGCGTGGCCGTCAGCAATCGCTTTGTCCAGAACCGCTCGCCGCTTCCCTCGCCCGCGAAGCGCGACAATGAGCAGCATTCCGCCCACGACGAACATAAGCGCCGCTGGAAGCGCCCGAAGAGGCAACGCTGCGTTGACCGTTCCGGCCCATGCTATGCCGCCCAAGATGAGGCCGCCACCGAGGGTGCCGAGCACCACCCGCTGGGCGTCATCCAGGGTGCGAGGAACCAAGTGTCGCCACCATGCACAGAAGGCGCGCTGCGTTTGGCGGATCGTCTCTTTGGTGAGCCTCATAGTCGAGAATCTACCCGACGAGTACGTTCTCGGCAGAGCCCCCCGACGCCCTCATGCGCCGCCCGTTGCGGCTTGGGATGGTTCACGCGACAGGAGTCTTGAGAGGTCGCCTTGGCCCGCCCCACTCGCACAGGCAGTGACGCCACTTTGGCTCGGTTTGTCCGATGAGCTGGGAGGCGCGTTCTCGCGGGCTCGCCGCCGCCGCCGGGCTACAGGTGCAGCGCGGCGTGTGCCACCCGCGCTTGATCTCACGCTTCCGACGTCAAGTCGGGGTTCGCGCTCAACCCGCACGCGACCCGCTCCAAGTTCACGACCGGCGAGCTCGACCGCTCCAAGGAGTGGGTCGAGGTACCGTTGGAGCTCCAGCTTCTACCGTCCTCGACAGACGCGCTGGCCGGCGGGGTCTCCCCGGTGATCGCCACAGTGGCGAACGACACCGCGAAAGAATACGGCGTCTAACGACAACGGGCCGGGAGGAGCAGTCCCCGGGGGCTCGAAGTATTTGGGGGAGTTTGGGGCTACTTCCCGCAGGCTTGAGTCTCTTCTTCGACTAGCTGAGCGTGCCGGGTCCTCTCCTGCTGGAGCGCCTCTTCTGGTGTGTACAGCACGGCCATGTAAGTAACCATGCATTCAGCGAAAGCTGCCGGAACATTCGCCGTACCTTGCAGGGAAGATTCAACCAGCGAACGGATTTGCGCTTCAGTCCACCCATTGTGGCCTAGAGCGATAGCGGTTGCTGTTGACCGCGGTTCTTTGGCCAGCGTCGTAGCGCCTTCCAGCCGCGCTGAAGTCTGGACGCTATGGATAGGTGTAGAAGGCGTGGTGGTCGCGGGGGTCGAGGCTTGCGTCGTCTTGGTCGATTTGACCACCACGCCGCCGCCGCCGCACCCAGCGACTGCGATAGCGAGGCTGACTACGGCGAGGGTAGCAATCGATAGGCGCTTCATTGTCTTCGCTCCGTGTTTGGGCCTCATGGGAGCGGTATCGGCCATCGCGGGCAGGTTCTTGAGGGCTCTGGATGTCGGCGCGGCCCATCCACGCCTGGCACCTGGACGATCGAGGCGCGGTTGATCGCCAGCGAGCCGAAGGTGCGACGCAGAGATCGTGGAAGCGCAGCCGTCGCAGGCCGGCGACGTCTCAGTGGGGCTGAGAGACCTCGATGCCAAGAGCCTGCGCGGCGTCCGTGAGGCGAGTGTCGTAGCAGTACAGGCGCTCGAGGTCCTCACCCAGGCTCACGACGGTTGCCAGGTGCAGGGCGTCGAGTGAACGCAGCTCGGCTGGGTCCAACTCGGCGGCGGCGTCGAGGATCGGCTCATCCAACGGGATCAACGTGATGGCGGCAAGCGCAGCACGGGCGCGTTTGGCGGCCAGCTCGCCGTAGCGCCGGGCGGCGCGGCGTCCCTCCACGGTCAGCAGGGCACTGCTGAGGAGTTCTCTGCCGGCCAGCTCGCGGCGCAGGGCAGGGCTCTCGGGCTCGGAGCGCACGAGCTTGATGAAGGCCGAGGTGTCGAGATAGTCGGGCAAGCGCCCTACAGGCGCTCTGAACGCAGCTCGTCCAGCACCTCACTGGAGGGCGGGCCTGCAATCGGCGCGGGCAGCTCCTCCAGAACGTCAAGCAGGTTGCCTTGCCCGCGCCTGGCTCCCCGTTCGGCGACGAGCCGGTCGATGGCCGAAGCGCGTCCGGGCGCAGGCGTGAGTTGTGCGACCTCCTGGCCGCGATCGGTGATCAGAAACGACTCCCCGTGCCTGACCCGTTGGGCGTAGCGGCTGAGGTTCTGGCGCATCTCGCGGATACCTACAAGCTCCATGTGCGTCATGGTAGCGCCTCGGCGCCTTCGACTTCCGCTTCCTACCGATCCGGGCTCGTGCCGTCGCCGCAACTCGAAGCTCAGCCTGGCGCGCGTCAATCCACTTGCGCTGCTGCACGGCCGAGCGTGGCGGCTGCGCCCGAGGTCTTCGCCAGCCGTGCCGATAGGCGGTCGGCGGCGTCGTGCTGGGGTATGTGGTGGACGTAGATCATGGTGGTGGTGATGTCGGCGTGGCCCATGTATGCCTTGACGTCTGAGAGCGCGAACTCCTGGACGGCGAGAGTGCCAAAGGTGTGGCGCAGGTCGTGGAAGCGCAGGTGCTCGATCTTGGCGGCTTTCAGGGCCTTGTAGTAGCGGCGGCGAAGCGCCGAGTCCTCCAGGTAGTCGCCGTCGGGTGAGGGGAAGACGAGGTCTTGATCGGTGGTGTAGCGCTCGCGGCGCGCGAGGTCTTTGAGCGCACGGGCGACTTGGTCGACCATCGGTGTCGCGCGCACGCGCCCGGACTTGGGAACGTCCTCAAGCTGCAGCGTGAACGCCCGGCGTATGTGAATGACGTGCAGCTCGAAATCGATGTCGCTCCAGCGCAGGGCGCGCAGCTCCCCCAGGCGAAGGCCAGCGAACGCGGCGGTGATGAACATCGCCGCGTCCTGCTCGTCTTGGATGCGCCGGGCGTCGAGCTCGGCGGGGATCAGTTCGCGCTTGGGCACGTCGTGGTGGCGTCCAAGCGCTGTGACAAGAGCGAGCGCGCGAACTTCCTTCGCGCTGAGCACGCGGAACTCCCCGGAGCGGCGCACGGGCTGGCGCTCGACGCCGAGCGCGGGATTGACCGTCAGACCCCAGCGACGTTGAGCGTGGCGCAGGATGCCGTTCATCAGCACCAGGTACTTGTTGATCGTCCGCGCCGACAGGCGGTCTTCGGCGACGAGGTGGACGCGGTAGGCGTCGATCATCTCGCTCGTGAGCTGCTCCAGGCGGACATCTCCGAACATCGGCAGGAGCGCGCTCTCGACGACGTGGCGGTAGTCGCGCAGCGTGCTCGCGCGGCGCTTGCGATCAAACTCGACGTAGCGAAGCCACTCCAGCGCGGCGTCAGCGAAGATCGGCTGGGAGCCGATGCGCCGCCGGGCGCCGGGACCGACACGCCGCGCGTCGGCGAGGATCTCATCCAGGGCGCGCTGGGCTTGCTGCTTGGTCAGGTAGCCCTCGCGTGGGCGCCCGGCGCCACTCCAGACGCGCCCGAGCACCTTCTTGTGCTCGACGCCGGCGGCGTCGCGCCACTTCACGCGCCAGCGATCACCCGACTGACGCTTGACGCGCCGCAGATGCCCGGAGACCGGACGTGGGCGCAGATCGGTGAGCGTCGGCGGTGCGGGCGGTGCGCCAGCGGTCGAACTCATCCCTCGATGCTATCAGGAGGGGTCCCGGAATGGTCCCCAACTCGTCTGATCCTACCGTGACATATCTGACAAAACTCGCCTTATAGAGCCAAGTTTGCAGCAGCTCCACCCTATGCCGTAGAATCATAATCCGCGTGTCGTGGGTTCGAGTCCCTCCTCCGGCATCGCAAAGGGCCTGCAAATGCGGGTGTTTGGAGAGCATCACGGAGGCGGCGGATTTCCCCAGGGATTTCCCTATGGGGCGTCGGAAGGGCACCAACCAGGGCGTCCTAGCGCCCGTCCCGGCGAGTTCTGAGATGCCCGCCATGCGTTCCGCACGCCGTGGTAGCATCATAACTCAAGAGGTCAACCAGCGCACCCGATATCGAAGGGGAGCCTCCTCATGATCCAAGTCAACTTCACGACCTTCGAGCGCGACCCAGACACCAAAGAGTGGATCGAGTTGCATGTCGCGCAGCTGCTCGCCGACGGCGACGACGTGAGCATCAGCGGGCCGCACGCCGACTGGATCAATCCCGACCTCGCGATCGTCGACCCCGACACCGCGGAGCGCATCACACGGGCCGATGGCACCGAGCGCTGGGCGCGACTGCAGCCCTTTGGCTGCCGCAGCGGAGACCTCCACGTCACGGTCACCGAGGTCGCCGCGGCTGAGCCGGTCGCCACGAGCTTCCGCTACTCCACCGCCGCCTGAGTTCCGTGCCGCGAACCGCGGTATCCGAGATCCACGCAAAGGTCGTCGGCCGGGAGCTCAAAGACACCCGCCAAGCGCTCGGGCTAACCCAAGCCGAGCTCGCCGAGCGCCTGGGAGTCTCTCCTTCCTACATCTCCGCCATCGAAGCGGGCCGACGCAACCTCACGCTCGGTCAGCTGGCCAACATCGCCAACGCGATGCGACTCGGAATCGACATCTCGTTCATTCGCCCAGATGGAACGCCTGTCCGCGTCGACCGGGCGTGACGTCTGCGAGGAGGCGTTAGCGCTGCGAACGGCGGACGCGCTCTTAACAACACAAGCGCCGGTCTCCCAAGGCTTGTCTCAAGATGGACCGCAGGCTCACCCGAACAGGCGTACGGCCCAAGGATCCGCTGCCGCGTTAGTGCGGCAGCTCGTCCGAGACGAGTACCGACGAGTGCCCAGCGATGATCCGCTCGGCCTCGTCGGGCGGCAGCGGCCGCCCCAACAGGTAGCCCTGGGCGAGATCGAATCCGAGGTCTGCCGCGATCGCGAGCTGCTCGGTCTCCTCTATGCCCTCGGCAACCGTCACGAGCGACAGGACGTGCCCGATGTTGACGATCGCCTCAAGCAGCTCGCGACCGTGCCCGCCGTCGTTGGTCGAGGCCATGAAGCTTCTGTCGACCTTGAGGATGTCGACGGGCATGCTCTTCAGGTTGCCGATCGAGGTGTAGCCGGTGCCGAAATCGTCGATGGCAAGGCGCACCCCGAGCGCCTTGAGCTCGCGTAGGGTCTCAACAATCTCCGCCGAGCTTTCGATGAACGAGCTCTCGGTCACCTCGAGCACCACGCGCGCTGGGTCGATCTGCGACGTGCGCAGCGCGTCCTCGACGTCGGCGAGGATGCTTGGCGCTTTGAGCTGCACCGCAGAGACGTTCACCGAGATAATCAGCCGCCGTGCGCTAGCGTATTGGCGACCCCAGCTGACAGCCTGTCTCAGCGCTTCACCTAGGACCCAGCGTCCAAGCGGGACGATCAGCCCCGTTTCCTCGGCGAGCGGAATGAAGCTGTCGGGCGCAATCAAACCCTGCTCAGGATGGTTCCAGCGCACGAGCGCCTCGAACCCGTCCAGCTGGCCGGTCTCAGCGTTGCACTCCGGCTGATAGAAGAGGCACAGGCCCTCACCGTCGAGCGCCTTGCGGAGATCGGTCTGCCGCTCGAATCGCTCGCGCGCGTTAAGGTTTATGCTCGCCTCGAACAGCCGCACCCCGTTTCGTCCGCCCCGCTTGACGCAGTAGAGCGCCACATCGGCGTCGCAGAGCAGCTGATCGAAGTTGGTATGGCCGGTCGAGCCGATGGCGACCCCGATACTCGCGGCCACGCGGTGGAGAACGCCCTCGACCGTCAGCTCTTGGCCGAGCCTCTCCCGGATGCGCTCGGCGAGCGCTAGAGCGGCCGCAGCGTTGGGAGCGGGGTCCATGAGCACGACGAACACGTCGCCGCTGAGCCTGGCCACGGTGTCCTCGGGGCGCACGGCCGCCACAATCCGCTCGGCTACCCCGCACAGCAGCAGATCGCCGACGCGATGCCCGAACCCGTCGTTGACGAGCTTGAACGCGTCCAGGTCGATCGCCATGATCGCTACCACATCCCCCGTTCGCTGCGATCGAGCGAACGCCTGGGAGGCCCGGTCGCTGAGCAGGGCTCGGTTCGACAGGCCGGTCAGGGGATCGCGGAAGACCTGTTCCTGCAGCTGCTCGGCGAGCGCCACGCGGTCGGTGTCATCGCGCGTGTTGAGGACGAATCCGCCCACAGCCGAATCGGCGAGCAGGTTGGTGATCGTCGACTCGGCGGACCGCGCGCGGCCGGTCCGATCGGTCAGCTTCCACACGACTGGCGCGGACTCGTCGTGGCTGCTCCCAAGCCGCTCCAGGGCATCGGTCAGCGCCTCGGGCGCCTCCCCGCCGAAGACCTCGAGACCGTGTCCCATAAGCTGATCCTGAGAGAAGCCGAACAGCCTCTCCGACGAGTCGCTGACGTAGCGGATCTTCAGATTGGCGTCGAGGACCATGACGAGATCCGACGAATGCTCCACTAGCGCCCTGTAGTAGCGCTCGGTCTGATGCAGCTCGGCGGTGCGCATATCGACGCGCCGCTCCAGATCGCTGGTGAGAGCGTAGTTCTCGTATGTGACGATCACCAGCAGCGCGAGGGCAAGCATCATGAAGACGCCCATGATGCCCAACAGCACGTTGCTCGATTCAACGTGCCCCCTGATCAGCCAGCCACTGAGCACGATGAGGACGCCTCCGACCCCCGGCAGCGCGGGAAGCGACAGCAGAAACTTGCTCTCGACCGGACGCGCGGTCAAGACGCGTGACTGATGTGCCCGCGAGGCCGCAAACGCCACGAGCACGAAC